>JBKJUE010000127.1:0-18682 GCA_046590395.1 Nocardioides sp. | reverse complement strand
CTCGTCGGTGGCTCCACCCGGATGCCCGCCGTGAGCGAGGTCGTCAAGGAGCTGCTCGGCGGCAAGGAGCCCAACAAGGGCGTCAACCCGGACGAGGTCGTCGCCGTCGGCGCCGCCCTGCAGGCCGGTGTCCTCAAGGGCGAGGTCAAGGACGTGCTCCTGCTCGACGTCACCCCGCTGTCCCTCGGCATCGAGACCAAGGGTGGTGTGATGACCGCGCTGATCGAGCGCAACACGACCATCCCGACCAAGCGGTCCGAGATCTTCACGACCGCCGACGACAACCAGCCGTCGGTCGAGATCAAGGTCGCCCAGGGCGAGCGCCAGATGTGGGCCCAAAACCAGCCCCTCGGCAACTTCGAGCTGACCGGCCTCCCGCCGGCGCCGCGCGGCATCCCGAAGATCGAGGTCACCTTCGACATCGACGCCAACGGCATCGTCCACGTGTCCGCCAAGGACCAGGGCTCCGGCAAGGAGCAGTCGATGACCATCTCCGGCGGCTCCGCGCTGAGCAAGGACGACATCGACCGGATGGTCAAGGAGGCCGAGCAGTACGCCGAGGAGGACGCCAGGCGTCGCGAGGCCATCGAGACCCGCAACCAGGCCGACGGCCTCGTCTACTCCACGGACAAGTTCCTCGAGGAGAACGCCGACAAGCTGCCCGAGGACGTCAAGACCGAGGTCCGTGCCGACGTCGACGCCCTCAAGGCGACCCTGGAGAACGCCGAGGCCTCGGCCGAGGAGATCCAGGCCGGCGTCACCAAACTCGGTGAGTCCAGCCAGAAGATGGGTGCCGCGATGTACGCCGCCGCGGAGGCCGAGCAGGCCGGCGCCGGTGGTGCCACCGTAGGGAGGGGCGAGGCCGACCACGACGTCGTCGATGCCGAGATCGTCGACGAGGAGCCGGCCGACGCACCGGCCGCGGACGGCCCCGCAGACGAGGGCACCGAGAGCGAGACCAAGTGACCCAGGAGCAGGGCCAGGGTTTCGAGCCCGATCCGGACCTGTCGTCCTCGGCCGCCGACGAGGAGTCGGCGGCCGAGGGCGCCGGCCCGCCCTCTCCGGCGTCGTACGGCACCCACGCGTCGGAGATGCCCACCGAGTCCGAGGGCCAGGAAGAGCCGGCCGACGACGACGAGGAGTCGCTCTCGGCGGGCGACGAGCTCACCGTCACCCAGATGGAGCTGGCGGAGCGCACCGTCGACCTCCAGCGGCTGCAGGCGGAGTTCCTGAACTACAAGCGCCGCGTCGACCGGGACCGTGACCTGATCCGCGAGAACGCGACGTACGCCGTCCTCGCGCCGATCACCGACGTGCTGGACACGATCGACCGGGCCCGTGAGCACGCCCCCCTGGAGGACGGTTTCAAGGCCGTCGCCGACCAGCTGGAGCGGATCGTCACCGGGCTCGGGCTGACCAAGTTCGGCGCGCCCGGGGACCCCTTCGACCCGAGCCTCCACGAGGCCCTGTCGCACGTCGGGGAGGATCCGGACGTGGAGGTCACGACCTGCAAGGTGGTCGCCAAGGCCGGCTACCGGATCGGTGACCGCGTCGTGCGTGCCGCCCAGGTCCTGGTCGTGGACCCGGCCGCGGACGCCCCGCAGCAGAACGACGAGTGAGGGGCCGGCAGGCTCGACCGACACCGGTCGAGCCTGCCGGGACCCCGGCAACAGGAGGGAGGTGGATGAGTGAGCACCACTGACGGCATGCGTGCCGACTGGGCCAACAAGGACTTCTACCAGGTCCTCGGAGTCAAGAAGGACGCCTCGGCCGACGAGATCAAGAAGGCCTACCGCAAGCTGGCGCGCGCCAACCACCCCGACTCCAACCCCGGCGACGCCGCGAAGCACGACACGTTCAAGTCCGT
Source organism: Nocardioides sp. (assembly GCA_046590395.1). GTDB lineage: Bacteria > Actinomycetota > Actinomycetes > Propionibacteriales > Nocardioidaceae > Nocardioides. The sequence goes on along the minus strand of JBKJUE010000127.1, from coordinate 16,815 downwards.
CGCCGAGGCCTACGACGTGGTCGGCGACGCCGACAAGCGCAAGAAGTACGACGAGATGCGCGAGCTCTACGGCTCCGGTGGGTTCCGCGGCGGCTTCCCCGGCGCCGGTGGGGGTGGCGCCGGTGGCTTCGACCTCAGCGACCTGATGCGCGACCGCGCGGGTGGCGGCGGCTTCGGCGACATGTTCGGCGACCTCTTCGGGGGCCGCGGCCGCACCCAGCAGGCCCGGCCGCGTCCGCAGAAGGGCGCCGACGTCGAGACCACCGCGACGATCAGCTTCACCGACACCCTCGACGGGGTCACCATCTCCCTACGGCTGACCTCGGACGCCGCCTGCCCCGACTGCTCCGGAACCGGTGGCAAGCCCGGGACCCGGCCCCACGTGTGCCCCGAGTGCGAGGGGGCCGGCTTCGTCGTCTCGTCGGTGGGCGGTGCGTTCTCGATGAACGAGACCTGCCCCGCCTGCGGTGGTCGCCAGCTCGTCTACGACGACCCGTGCCCGACCTGCCACGGCAACGGCCGGGGCCTGTCCGCCCGGACGATCCAGGCGCGGATCCCCGCGGGGGTCAAGGACGGGCAGCGGATCCGGGTGCGCGGCAAGGGCGCGTCCGGCGACAACGGCGGTCCCCCGGGTGACCTGTTCGTCGTCGTCAAGGTGACACCGCACCGGCTGTTCGCACGCAAGGGCGACAACCTGACCCTCGACGTCCCGGTGTCGTTCGACGAGGCAGCCCTCGGTGCGGAGATCAAGATCCCCACCCTCAGCGGCGCGCCGGTGACCCTCAAGGTCCCGGCCGGCACGCCCAACGGCCGCACGTTCCGGGTCCGCGGCAAGGGCCCGCGCCGGGCCGACGGCACCCACGGCGACCTGCTGGCCACCGTCGAGGTGCACGTGCCGGCCGTGCTGGACGACGCTGCCCGCCAGGCCGTCGAGGCCTACCGCGAGGCGACCACCGGCAAGCCGCTGCGCGCCAACCTCTTCGAGGGCGACACGAAATGAGCTTCCAGGCGCAGGGCCCCGATGCCGCGATCTACGTGATCAGCGTGGCGGCGGAGCTCACCGGCCTGCACCCGCAGACGCTGCGCACCTACGAGCGGATGGGCCTGATCACGCCGGGGCGCACCGTCGGTGGCGGCCGCCGTTACTCCCACCGCGACCTCGAGCGGCTGCGCACCATCGCCGAGCTGACGTCCTCGGGCATCGGGATCGAGGGGGTCCGGCGCCTGCTCGACCTCGAGAACCGGCTGGCCGCGCTGCAGCTCCGCAACCAGGAGCTCCAGGCCGAGCTGGAGGCGACGCGCGAGGCGCTCGGGCAGGCTCTCGCCGCCCGTCGCCAGGAGGGCCAGCCGGTCAACCGGCTCCCTGTCCTGCGCCAACCCCCACCCAGCCAGTCGCTCATGGTGTGGCGCCGGGGCCTCTGACGCTCCCTGCGGTCTAGACCGATACGTCCGCTCTCCGGGTCCCCGGGTGGCGAAACGCGCTGGTCTGCATACTCGAGAGGTCGATCGGGGGATCGACGTGGGGAGGGGCATCACTGCCATGCGATCTGTTCGAAATCTTCTTGCCCTGGCCAGCGCCAGCGCTCTCATGCTCTCGCTGTCGGCGATGGAGCCGGCGACGGCCGTTCCCGGTGGTTCCGGAACGGGGTTCGGTCACGCCTCGTCGCTCGACGTCGAGGTGGCCGACTGGTCCGCGTCGACGGCGTACAACGCGGGCGACCGGGCCACCTGGGCCGGAAGCGTCTGGGAGGCCGGCTGGTGGACGCGTGGCCAGGTGCCCGGCGACCCCAACGGTCCCTGGCAGGAGCTGAAGACGTCGCCCTCAGGTGACGTGATCTGGACTCCCTCACGCGCGTTCAACTACGGCGACGTCGTCCTGCACGAGGGGCTGCACTACGTCGCGAAGTGGCACACCCGCAACCAGGCTCCCGGCGACCCCAACGGGCCGTGGCGCCTGCAGGTCGGTCAGGGCGTGCCGCCCGGGACCCCCACCGACTGGACCTCCGCCGGCGAGTACGACACCGGATCGCTCGTCCACCACGACGGACACCTGTGGCAGGCCCTGTGGTGGGCCGGGCACCAGGAGCCCGGCCAGCTCGACGGGCCGTGGAGCGAGATCGCCTTCGCCCCGGACGGTTCGGTGATCTGGACCCCCACCCGCGCGTTCAACACCGGTGACGAGGTGGTGTTTCAGGGCGGCGTGTACGTCGCGAAGTGGTGGACCCGCAACCAGACGCCCGGCGACCCTAGCGGCCCCTGGCGGCTGACCAGCACCGAGGCCGGCGAGGACCGCACCTGGAGCGAGGACGTCGTCTTCGACGCCGGCGACGTGGTCGTGCACGACGCCGCCCGGTACGTCGCCACGCGGGCCAACCTGGCCGCCGAGCCCGGTGACCGGACCGGACCGTGGGCGGCCATTCCGGCGGCGGTCGTCGTCACCGCACCACCGACGGTCGCGGGTGTCGTGGCGGTCGGCCGGACCGTCCGTGCCCGTCCCGGACAGTGGGCCGACGCGGGCGTGACCTTCACCTACCGCTGGTTCGCCAGCGCCAGGGCGCTCAAGAGCGGCACCGCCCGGACGTTCGCCATCCCGGCGTCGCTGCGGGGCGCGAAGCTCCGCGTCGTGGTGACCGCCCACCGCCAGGGCTCCGCCGTCGGCAGCGCCGGGAGCAAGGCGGTCAAGGTGCTCGCGCGCGGGCACCGGACGGGGTCAGCGATCTTCTAGATGTGTTGTCTCATGACGTTGGTGGAATCGGGCTGCCCGGAGCCCGGCAGGAACATGCGTCTCCGAGCGGCGTGGCTGGTCACTGACGGCGCGCATTCTTGATGGCGCGCAACAGGTCCCTGTTGAGTGGGGCGCAGGAGCGGCAGGTCAGTGCGTCGAGGACTCCCGGAACGGTGCCGATTTGTTCGGCTTCGCCGGGTGCGGTCTTGAAGGGCTCGTCGGTTAGGCGCACGTCGTTGCATCCATAGTCGTCAATGACCACTCCGGTCAGGTCGCCTTGGGTTGAGATGACGAGCATCCACCGCGGTCCGAGGTCGGCGGTGCACATTCTCTCCGCCCACCCGGTGGGTGGTGCCAGTTCGCTTACCTGCTCGGACAACTCGGCCAAGGATGACGCTCCGAGCGCGATGGCACTTCCACCGCGAATCCACTTGAAGAAGGCGTCACCATCCGGTTGACGCGGGCCTTCTACCGGGGCATAGAGGCAGACCCAACCCTTGTCCGGGATTGCGATCGTCGGCACGACGGTTGCCGGTTCCTCAGTGCCGAATCCATAGCCCTTGGGGTCATCACCTGTGGGCAGCCGTTTTGGGCACACCTTCCCTTCATGAAGGGCCAACTCATCTACGAAGACGGAAGGCACTGAAGCGACGGGAATCACTGGGTCGGCGGTGGCGTCGTAGTTGTTGCAGCCCCCGGGCAAGACCAACAGAACCGCTGTGATGACGCCCCCCAGAACATTGCGACATTTCGCAGAGCGGGGAGCGACCATGCCAGTCAGAGTGGCGACCGGTGCGTGCACTGGCTAGCGATGATGCTCAATCGAGACCCGAGAGGAGCCCTGGCGTGCCACCGCATTGCGGCAGGAGCGGATGTTTGCGCTTGTCAGTTCTGGCGCTCGACTGATTGCCGAATGTTCGTGAGAGTCACTAGATAGCCAGAGACGTGGACACCGTCCTCCTCTGACTCCCAGCCATCCACTTCGACCACGGGATACGTCTCCACCGTGCCGGGAATGACGTGTCCTCGGGCGAGCCGACAACGGTAGACCTCGATGTGCGAAACGGTGCCCGTGTAGTTGACCGTGTCCTCCGGCCGCGCAGCGTGCCAGTCGACCAGCATTGAAACCTGGTTGGCAGTGTCCGCTCCGACATGTTCGGTGAGCGCTCTCTCATTGCGCTGCGAGTTGACTGGCCACGTCACGGTCTGCCCTACGACAAATGGCAACATTTGGGACTGCACATCCCCAGCCTCGGCCCAAACGAGTGCGTCCATATCGGCATCGTTCCATCGAAGCGTTCGCATAGCCCGCTCATCGGCATGACCGCTCAGCGGCAGAAGAGTGGGTCTAGGACTCAGGCAGTAATCGTCGGGCATCGCGCCAGGCGCCTCCTCACCTGGCTAGGCGCGCAACGAGTTGGGCAATACCGCAACGAACCCGGGTGGTGGAGCGTACGTTCGCAATCACCTCTCCAAACTTGGTGGTTCGCGAAACCTTTTGCATCCTCCAGCACGACAGACCGCGTGACCGGAGTGCCGCGCTGTAGGAACATGATGGATCAGCAGACTCCAGAAGGTACCCATGGACAACCACAAGGTGTTCGGCAGCGTGTGGCGAATCGCGAGCACCATGGCCTTGGTCCTACTGGCCTTGCTCTACCTACAATTCGGCCTACAGGCGCTGTTCCAATCTCCACCGCAGGGGATCCTGGCCCTGGTCGGGTGCGCCGCACTCGGTTGGGGGGCAGTTCGAGCATTTCGGCGGCGGCCTGCGGCAGCGATTGTCTTCATGGGCAATGTTCCGATACTCCTTTTCCACGCTGTATTCACCTTGGTGGATCCGGGCGAACTGCCGTTTCTGATCCTGAGCCTGCCGGTGCCCGTCGCGACCGGGGCCCTTTGGCTGGTCGGTCGGCGCGGAAATGTCAAGAATGAGGTCGAGGCGGAGGACGCTTGACCGCAGCCCAGCAGTGCGGCCCCCAACAGCGGTGGGCTTGGGCCGCCAGCACAAGAGTCGCCGGGCACCTGACACCATCCGCAGATCAGCAGATCCGGACCTCCTGCCTGCTGACAGCAGCCTCATGAGTGGAACACCTAGACCCACGGGGAGAGGTCCAGCGCCAGCAGGTCGTCCGCGCTGCCCCTCGTCAGCGCGGCGAGCTCGGCGTACTCCGCGCTGGCGGGATCGAGCTCGGCCAGCCTGCCGTGCAGCACCCGCATCACCGAGAAGGCGGCGGCCATCTCGGCGAGGTTGACCTCGCCGGCCCGCCAGTCGCGGCCGGCGTACGTCCGCTGGGTGACCTGCTGGCCCGCGCCCTGGCAGTCGTACGCCGTGCAGCCCGACCAGCCGGAATCGTCGAGGCGGGCGTGGATCCCGCACCGGTCGTCGGTGAGGAGGTTGTGGCACGGCTCGCCACCCGGCTTGTCGACCCCGAACCCGTCAACAGTGCGGAACGGCAGCAGCACGCAGCAGAGCCCCGCGCACCGCGAGCAGTCGGCGACCAGCTCGAGCACGGCCGGCGCTGAGGAGGTCACCTGCCCATCGTGGCACGGGCGGACCGGTGTCGGTCGCGCCACACCACCCTGTCCAGCCGGCGGTTTCGTGGTTACCCTCGACCGGTTGGGACGACCCGGGTGCGAGGCGGTGACGACGTGTGATCGCGGACTTCTTCGCCGACATCGACTGGGTCCACTTCCTCACGATCCCGCTGTTCACGGGGGTCGTCGGCTGGCTGATCAACTGGTCCGGCCTGGTCATGCTCTTCAAGCCGGTGCAGTTCCACGGCATCCGGATCCCGGGGATGCGCGAGGTCGCCGGCGTCCTGCCCCGCAAGCTGCAGGAGGTGCCCGGCATCCTCCAGGGCGGCATCGGCTGGCAGGGGATCATCCCCGCCCGCGCCGCCAAGATGGGCAGCATCGCGGTCGACAAGGCGATCGCGAAGCTCGGGACGCCGGGGGAGTTCTACCAACAGCTGGAGCCCGACCAGATCGCCGAGCACATCGTCACCGTCTTCCGGCCCGAGATCCCGCAGCTGGTCGACGAGGTGATGCGGCAGGAGCACCCCCGCCTGTGGCGCGACCTGCCGCGACCGGTGCGTGAGGCGATCGTGGAACGGGTCCAGGCCCAGCTGCCGGCCGTGGTCGGCCGGGTGACCGACGAGATCGGCATCCACATCGACCAGCTGCTGGACCCGAAGATCATGGTGATCGACCACTTCCGCGACAACCCGTCGCTCGTGGTGCGGATCTTCCGGGACTTCGGCCAGAAGGAGCTGAACCTGATGGTCGCCTTCGGGTTCGTCTTCGGGTTCCTGCTCGGCATCCCTGTCGCGTTCGCCGACCACGCGTTCGGCCAGTGGTGGCTGCTGCCCCTCCTCGGGGTCGTCGTCGGCTGGGTGACCAACGCCCTCGGCATGTGGCTGATCTTCGAGCCGCCCGAGCCCCGACGGATCCTGGGGATCAAGGTGCACGGCCTGTTCCTGCGTCGTCAGGACGAGGCGGCCGAGGTCTACGCGCGGATCATCGCCGACGACGTGATCACCCTCGAGCGGATCGGCGACTTCCTGCTCGACGGCCCGCGCGGCGACCGGACCCGGCAGATGCTCGCCACCGCGCTCCGGCCCGCGATCGACAAGGCGGCCGGGCCGGCGCGCGCCGCGGTCCGGGTGGCGGTCGGCCCTGCGCGCTTCGACACGATCCGGGACTCGGTGGCGCGGGAGGCGGTCGGGCGCACGCTCACGCCGTTCAAGGACCCGGCCTTCAATCGACGCCAGGCCGAGAAGATCCGGGTGCTGGTCGCGACCCGGACCAAAGAGCTCCCGCCGCGCGACTTCGTCGAGATGATGCGCGCCGCGATCAAGGAGGACGAGTGGATGCTCTACGCCCACGGGGCGATCATGGGACTCGGTGGTGGCTTCCTGCACCTGTGGATCTTCGGCGTGGGGTGAGGTGACATGAGCGAGTACGACGACGATGTGCCCGAGGTCGAGCTCGACCCACCGGTCCCGCCGGAGCGCCTGACGCCCGAGGCGTTCGGCCCGGCCGTCGACGCCCTGCCCGGGCTGGCGCGGGTGGCCGCGTCCGCCGCCTGGCACACCACCGAGTGGGGGGTACGCACCTACGCACGCGCCGGGCGACGCGTGGCCCGGGCGGTCACCGACCCCACCGAGGCGGTGGCCCTCGCCCGCGACGCGACGGAGGCGGCCGCGGTGCTCTCCGAGCTGGCCCGGTCGGTGACCGCCGGTGTCCCGCTCCACCGGGCGCTGCTCACCGCAGGGGAGTCGCTCGGTGAGCTCGCGGAGCCGCCGGGCCAGAAGAACGGCCGGGTCAACGGGCATGCGCACACGACCGCTCCGCACCTGCCGACCCTGAAGGAACGCGGTGCCGAGCTGCTCGAACGCTCCCGCGACGTGTGGAACGAGGACGTCGCCCACCCGGCGTACGAACGGATCCTGGGCGAGCTCGCCCCGGACGAGGCGCGGATCCTGCTCCTGCTGCTGAAGGGCGGGCCGCAGCCCAGCGTCGACGTCCGCACCGGTGGGCCGATCGGCATGGTCAACAGCCACTTGGTCGCTCCCGGGCTGACGATGATCGGGGCGCGGGCCGGCTGCCGCTATCTCGAGCAGGTGCCGTCGTACCTCAACAACCTGTTCCGCCTCGGCCTGATCTGGTTCTCGCGGGAGGCGCTGCGTGACCCGATGGAGTACCAGGTCGTCGAGGCGCAGCCCGACGTGCTCGCGGCGATGCACTCGGTGAAGTTCGCCAAGGTGGTGCGCCGCAGCATCCACCTGACGCCGTTCGGCGAGGACTTCTGCCGGACCTGTCTGGTCGAGGACGGCGTCGCGGTGGAGAGGCCTTTCCCGGCGCACGCCAAGCCGCCCGAGCCCGAGTCCGGGGAGCCCCCGGGCAGCTGAGCGGCTAGCCGAGCCGGGCGGCCGCGACGAACAGGAGGACCGAGGTGTCGGCGTGGCTCAGGACCGCGACGACCGGGCGACCCCGCAGGACCACCTCGAAGGGCGCCCCGTCGCCGGGGCGCCCGAGCGTGACCGAGCCGGCCAGCTCGGGTGCGGCCGAGAAGAGTGGCGTGCCCGGGCGGCAGGGGTTGCCGACCAGCTCGACGGCGACGTCGTCGGCGGAGATCACGCGGTAGATCGGCTCGTCGACCAGCTCGAGCACGCCGTACGCCGACCCTCGCATCGTGTCGGGCACGGCACCGGCGTGCCCGGTCGGTGACCCGGTGGCCCGGCCGGCGACCACCTCACGGACGTAGGCCAGGACCTCGTGGTGCGGCGCGCGCTTCGGCAGGTGGCCGTCGGCGCCGGCGGCGAGCGCCTGCCGGGTCGCCTGGGCGGTGCCGAGCCCCGACAGCACGATGATCCGGGTGTCCGGACAGGCCGCCCGGAGGACGGGCAGCGCCTCGAGACCGTCCATGACCGACATCGTCAGGTCGAGCAGGATCACGTCCGGCGGCAGCGCGCACGCGGCCTCGATGCTGGTCCGACCGTCGCCGGCCTCGACGTCGAAGCCGCCGGCCTCCAGCGTGGTCCGCAGGAGGAGGCGCAGGTCGGGCGCGTCGTCGATGATGACCACGCTCGGACGTCGGCGCGCCACCATGCCCCTCCGTCCTCCCCCGACCCGGACCCGGGCCACGGCAGAGGCTAGTGGGCCGGACCACGCGATCCGCCCGACTTCGGACCGATGTCTAGGACGCTTCGAGGGATTTTGCCCAGGCGGTCAGTCGGGGTCGTAGTCCCGGTTGAGGGGGTAGGGCCGGACCACCTTGACGCTGCCCGAGGAGGCGACCCGGCGCAGGTGGATGGCGATGCTCTTGGCCGAGACACCCTTGACGATGAAGCCGTGGGCGCCGGCAGCGAGGCTCGCCTCGAGCATGTACGACGCGCTGATGCCCGAGCAGACCACGACCCGGGCCCGCGGGGCGAGCTCCTTGAGGTCGGGCAGGAGCTCGAGGCCACCCACGTCGGGCATGTGCAGGTCCAGCAGGATCAGGTCCGGCTGGGGCTCCCGCGCTGCCAGGACCAGGGCCTCGTCGGCGTTGGCGGCGACGCCCACGATGTCGAAGCCCTCGCGGCCGAGGGCGATGCCCATCAGCTCGCGGAGGTCTTCGTCGTCGTCGACGACCAGGAGCCGGAACGCCTCGGGTTCCGGCTCCGGATCTGGCTCGGTGCCGGACTCGGTGGGCTCGACCGGGTCGGGCGCTGCGGCGTCGGGCGCTGCGGCGCGGTCGCGTCGGCCGAAGATCCGCATTGCATCCACCACTCAGGGTCGGAAGGGTTGTTCCGGCCATCCTAGGGTCGGTCCCTGCGGGTCCGCGACGAGGGCGGCCGAGCCGACGAAATTCACAGGGTTGAGTGGAACAGACTCAACTTTCGGAACGTTGACCACACAGACCGACACGCAGCATGCTCCAGGTCCCGCGACCTCGGGGCCCGTCACACCAGGAGAACACCAGAGATGAGCCAGTTCGGCGCCGAGAAGTTCACCACCCGCAGCCGTGACGCCATCGAGGCAGCCCAGCTGGCGGCCACCACGGCCGGCCACAGCGCGACCGAGCCGATCCACCTGCTGACCGCGCTGCTGCGCGACGCCGACGGCACCGCCCGCACCCTGATCACCCGGGCGGGCGCCGACGCCGCCTCCGTCGCCGCGCAGGCCGAGCAGGTGCTCGCCGCACTGCCCCGCGCCAGCGGCGCCACCGTCCAGCAGCCGGGCGCGTCCTCGGCCCTCACGCGGGTGCTCGCGGGTGCCCTCGACCTCGCGGCCTCCCTGAAGGACGAGTACGTCGCGACCGAGCACCTGCTGATCGCCATCGCCGGCACCCAGAGCCCCGCCCAGAAGATCCTGACGGACGCCGGGCTGACCGAGAAGGGCCTGCGCGAGGGCCTCACCGCCGTCCGCGGCAACCGCCGGGTGACGAGCCAGGAGGCCGAGTCGACGTACGAGGCGCTCGAGAAGTACTCCGTCGACCTCACCCGGTCTGCCGAGGAGGGCCGTCTCGACCCGGTCATCGGCCGGGACGCGGAGATCCGCCGTGTCGTCCAGGTGCTCTCGCGCCGGACGAAGAACAACCCGGTCCTCATCGGTGAGCCCGGCGTCGGCAAGACCGCCGTCGTGGAGGGCCTCGCCCAGCGCGTCGTCGCCGGCGACGTCCCCGACTCCCTCAAGGGCCGCCGCGTGCTCTCCCTCGACCTGGCCGCGATGGTGGCCGGCGCGAAGTACCGCGGCGAGTTCGAGGAGCGGCTCAAGGCCGTGCTCGAGGAGATCAAGGACGCCGGTGGCCAGGTGATCACCTTCATCGACGAGCTCCACACCGTGGTCGGTGCGGGCGCCGGCGGCGACTCCGCCATGGACGCGGGCAACATGCTCAAGCCGATGCTGGCCCGCGGTGAGCTGCACATGATCGGTGCGACCACCCTCGACGAGTACCGCGAGCGGATCGAGAAGGACCCGGCCCTCGAGCGCCGCTTCCAGCAGGTGTTCGTCGGCGAGCCCAGCGTCGAGGACACCATCCAGATCCTGCGCGGCATCCAGGAGAAGTACGAAGCCCACCACGGCGTCCGGATCACCGACGCCGCCCTCGTGGCCGCGGCCACCCTGTCCGACCGCTACATCACCGGCCGCCAGCTGCCCGACAAGGCGATCGACCTGATCGACGAGGCCTCCTCGCGACTGCGGATGGAGATCGAGTCCTCCCCGGAGGAGATCGACCAGCTCCGTCGCCAGGTCGACCGGCTCAAGATGGAGGAGTTCGCGCTCGACAAGGAGACCGACGAGGCCAGCAAGGAGCGCCTCGAGCGGCTCCGCGCCGACCTCGCCGACAAGGAGGAGTCGCTGCGTTCCCTCGAAGCACGCTGGGACCATGAGAAGGCCACCCTCGAGGGCGAGGGCGAGCTGCGCCGCCAGCTCGACCAGCTCCGGATCGAGGCCGAGAAGCTGCTCCGCGACGGCGACCTGGCCAAGGCCAGTGAGATCCAGTACGGCCGGATCCCCGAGCTCGAGAAGCAGATCGAGGCGGCCGAGGCGACTGAGCGCTCCGAGTCCGAGCCCCTCGTCGGCGACGAGGTCGGCCCCGAGCAGATCGCCGACGTCGTGGAGGCCTGGACGGGCATCCCGACCGGCCGGCTGCTCCAGGGCGAGACGTCCAAGCTGCTCGAGATGGAGACCGTCATCGGTCAGCGGCTGATCGGCCAGCGCGCCGCGGTCAACGCCGTGAGCGACGCCGTACGCCGGTCGCGTGCGGGCATCGCCGACCCGAACCGGCCGACCGGGTCCTTCCTCTTCCTCGGGCCCACCGGGACCGGCAAGACCGAGCTGGCGAAGGCGCTCGCCGACTTCCTCTTCGACGACGAGCGGGCGATCGTCCGGATCGACATGAGCGAGTACTCCGAGAAGCACTCGGTCTCACGACTGGTCGGCGCGCCTCCGGGCTACGTCGGCTACGACGAGGGCGGCCAGCTCACGGAGGCGGTCCGTCGCCGGCCCTACTCGGTCGTGCTCCTCGACGAGGTCGAGAAGGCGCACCCCGAGGTCTTCGACATCCTGCTGCAGGTGCTCGACGACGGCCGGCTCACCGACGGCCAGGGCCGCACCGTCGACTTCCGGAACACGATCCTGGTCCTCACCAGCAACCTCGGGTCGGGGTTCCTCGTCGACCCGACCCTGGACCCGGACGAGAAGAAGGAGTCCGTGCTCGCCGTGGTCCGGCAGTCGTTCAAGCCGGAGTTCCTGAACCGGCTCGACGAGATCGTGCTCTTCGACGCGCTCACCCGCGACGAGCTCGCGCACATCGTCGACCTGCAGCTGGCGCTGCTCGGCGATCGGCTGGCCGTCCGCCGGATCGGCATCACCGTCAGCGACGCCGCCCGTACGTGGCTGGCCGAGACCGGCTTCGACGCGGCGTACGGCGCCCGACCGCTCCGGCGGCTGATCCAGACGGCGATCGGTGACCCCCTGGCGAAGCTGCTGATCTCCGGCGACGTCGTCGACGGGGGCACCGTCCTCGTCGACGAGGCCGAGGAGGAGGGGCAGGGGGGACTCACCCTCACGCCTGCGTGATCCAATGGACGGCATGAGCGAGCCCGTCACCCTCCCGCGACCACGGCAGGTGACGATGGCCGCCTGGATGATCATGGCCGGCTCGGTGCTCGTGGTGGCGTCCGTCTTCGAACGGGTCGCCGGGCTCAACGGTCTGGAGACGCAGGAGGCCATCGAGCGGTTCCTCGCCGCGCCGCCGGGCACCGGTCTGGACCTCGACGTCGAGGGCGTGCTGGCCATCATCCGGGTCGTGTCGATGGTGGCCGCCGGGTGCGCGACCGCCGCGGCGATCCTCGGTTTCCACCTGCTCAAGCGCAGCCGCGGGGCCCGGCTGGGCATCACCGTGCTGGCTGTGCCGCTCTTCGTGAGCGGCCTGGTCGCCGGTGGCTTCCTGTCCTCGCTGGTGGCCGCCTCGGCGGTCATGCTGTGGCTCGAGCCGTCCCGCGACTGGTTCGACGGCAAGCCCGCGAAGCCGCCGCCGGAACGGGAGCGTCGTACGCCGGAGCGGGCCGCCCCCACGGCACCGCCCGCGGCGTCCGGCGCCCGCCCGCACCAGGGTTTCGGCTCGGTCCCTCCGGGACCTTCCGCGTTCCCCGGGGCGTCGCACGCCGCCCAGTCGGCGCTGGAGGCCCAGCAGACACATCAGGTTCCGCCGGTCGCGCCGCCGGCACCGTCCCGTCCCGACTCGGTCCTCTGGGCATGCATCGTCACCTGGGTGTTCTCCGGCCTCGCCGGGCTCACCATGGCGGCGCTCGCCCTGGTGATCCTGGCCAGCCCCGAGACGTTCTTCGAAGAGCTGCGCCGACGGGACCCCGAGCTCGACGCGCAGGGGCTCTCCGACAGCGCCCTCGCCAACCTCGTCTACGTCACCGCCGCGATCACCGTCGTGTGGTCGTCGGTCGCCACGGTCCTGGCCATCCTCCTCTTCAACCGGGTCGCCTGGGCGCGGATCGCACTGGTGTCCTGTGCTGCCGGCGCGGGTGCCGTGTGCCTGGTCGCGACCGTCGGCTCGCTGGTCATGGCCGCGCCGCTCCTCGCGTGCGGCGCCACGATTGCGCTGCTCCTTCGGCGCGAGGTCCGTACGTGGACCGCCGCTCCGTGATCCAATGCCTCCATGAGTGACACCAACAACCCCGGGGACACCCCGGCCGGCGGCCCGCCGCCGCCCCAGAACCCCTACGGCCAGCCCCCTGCTGGTCAGGACCCCTACGGCCAGCCCGCGGCCCCGCCGCCCGCTCCGGCGTACGGTCAGCCCGCCTACGGCCAGCCGCCTGCCTACGGTCAGCCCCAGCCCGGATACGCGGCCCCGATGGGCGGTGACCCGGACAAGCGTCCCGGCACCGTGACCGCGGCCGGGGTCATCACGATCATCTTCTCCGGTCTGTCGCTGCTCCTCTACGGCTTCATCCTGGCGGCCTTGCTGGTCGCCCAGGAGGAGGTCCTCGACGAGATCGAGGGCCAGCCCGGCTTCGAGGACGCCGGTATCTCGGCCAACGACGCGCTCGGCGTGGTCGTGGGCATCGTGGGCGTCTTCGCGTTGTGGTGCCTGATCGCCACGATCCTGGGGTTCATGGTGCTGCGTCGTTCCAACGGCGCCAGGATCACGCTCGTCATCTCCTCGGCCGTCACCGCGCTGATCAGCCTCCTCGGCATCGGCAGCGGCGTCTCGGCCCTCACCCTGATCGCGGCGATCGCCACGATCGTCCTCCTGTTCACCGGCGGTGCCGGCGACTGGTTCAAGCGCAGGAACGCCGCGGCCATCCCCGGCATGCAGCAGTACTGACCTCACCGGACGGCGCGGGCCACGCAGTTGATGCGCGACCCGCGCCGTTCGCACGCCGTGATCGAATACCGCCATGAGTGACGTATCCGGGACCACTCCTGAGGGGCCTCCGCCCAGCGACCCGCAACCGGCCGCCCCGCCGCCGGTCTACGGCGTCCCGCCGTCGGGTCCGGCGCCGGCCGCGCCGCCTGCCTACGGGGAGGTCCCGTACGGCCAGGTGCCCTACCACCACAACCCGTACGGCACGCCCACCTACGGCATGCCGGGGTACGGCGCGCCGCTCCGTGACCCGAATGCCCGTCCCGGCACCGTGCTGGCGGCCGGGATCGTGACGTTGGTGATGACCGGGCTCGTGCTGCTGCTCCTGCTGGTCGTCCTGTTCTTCATGCTGGCGACGCGTTCGGACTTCATGGCGGGCTTCGGCGACCAGGCCGGGATGAGGAGCTCCGGTGCCGACACCTGGTTCACGGTGATCCTGGTCGTGGTGCTGGTCTCGATCCTCTGGTGCGTGGCCGCCGGGCTGCTCGCCGTGTTCACGCTGCGCCGTTCCAATCCGGCACGAATCGGACTCGTGGTGTCCTCGGCGGTGACGGTGCTGGTGAGCCTCATCGCGATCACCGGGGGTGTCTCCGTGGTGACCCTCGGCGCCGGCATCGCGGTGATCGTCTGTCTGTTCACCGGTGGCGCCGGGGACTGGTTCCACCGGGAGCACATGTACTCGCAGCCGACCCTCCCGAAGCTGTAGCTGGAGTGCCGGGGCGGCGGCGGGCGTCAGGCGCGGAGGTCGGCACCGGCGAGGCGGCGCAGGCCCTCCTCGATGAGAGGAGCCTCCTTGCAGAACGCCCAGCGCACGAGGTGCCGGCCCGCGTCCTGGTCGTCGTGGAAGCCCTGGGTGGGGATGGCGACGACGCCCGCCCGCTCGGGCAGGCCGAGGCAGAAGGACAGGCCGTCCTCCCATCCGAGCTCGCGGATGTCGGTCAGCGCGAAGTAGGTGCCCTCGGGGACCCGGACGTCGAGCCCGGCCCGGCTCAGGCCGGCACAGAGAAGGTTGCGGCGCTCGCGGAGCGTCCCGGCGAGCTCGAGCGGGAAGTCCGGCTCCTCGTCGAGGGCCAGGGCGACCGCGGGCTGGAGCGGGGAGCCCGAGGTGAAGGTGAGCCACTGCTTGGCCGCGAGCACCGCGTCCACGAGTGCGGCCGGCCCCGTCGCCCAGCCGACCTTCCATCCCGTGAAGGAGTAGGACTTCCCGGCACTGGAGAGCGTGAGGGTGCGCTCGAACATCCCCGGCAGCGTGGCGAGCGGGACGTGGGCGTGCCCGTCGAACGTCAGGTGCTCGTAGACCTCATCGGTGATGACGACCAGGTCGTGCTCGATCGCCACGTCCGCCACCGCCTGGAGCTCGGCGGGGGAGAGCACGGTGCCGGTCGGGTTGTGGGGGCTGTTGAGCAGCACGAACCGGGTCCGCGGTCCGACCGCGGCGCGGAGCGCGTCCACGTCGAGGCGGTAGTCCGGTGCGCGCAGGGTGACCGGCCGGCGTACTCCTCCGGCCATCTGGATCATCGCGACGTAGGAGTCGTAGTAGGGCTCGAGGACGACCACCTCGTCGCCCTCGTCGACCAGGCCGAGCAGGGCGGCGGCGATGCCCTCGGTGCACCCGGTCGTCACGACGACCTCGCGGTCCGGGTCGAGCTCGAGCCCGTAGTGGCGCTGCTGGTGCCGGACGATCGCCTGGCGCAGGGCCGGGATGCCGATGCCGGGCGCGTACTGGTTGGCTCCCTCCTCCAGCGCCGCGACCGCCCGCGCGATCACGGTCGGCGGGCCGTCCAGGTCCGGGAAGCCCTGGCCAAGGTTGACCGCACCGGTGCGGACGGCGAGGGCGGACATCTGGGAGAAGATCGTGGGCGGGATGCCCTGGAGTCGTCGGGCGAGCATGCCTGCGAGGGTAACCACCGGGTCTACGACATGATGGTCCGTGTGACCCAGACACCGGATCCCGACCTGGCCCGCGACATCGACGGCTGCTGCCGGCTGACCGGGGAGTTCCTCCTCCGGAGCGGGCGGACGTCGACGGAGTACTTCGACAAGTACCTCTTCGAGTCCGACCCCACCCTGCTCGGCAGGGTCGCGCGGGAGATGGTGCAGCGGCTGCCCGGTGACACCGAGCTGCTGGGCGGGCTGGAGCTCGGCGGCATCCCGATCGCGACCATGGTCAGCAGCCTGACCGGCCACCCGGCGCTGTTCGTGCGCAAGAAGGCCAAGGAGTACGGCACCTGCAAGCTCGCCGAGGGACCGGACGTCGCCGGCCGCCGGGTGACCATCATCGAGGACGTCATCACCACCGGCGGCGCCGTTCGTGACGCCACCAACGCGCTCCGCGAGGCCGGCGCGGTGGTCGACGTGGTCGTCTGTGCCATCGACCGGAGTCCCGCGGGCGAGAACCCGCTCGCCGACGTCGGCCTCGAGGTCCGGTCCGTGCTCACCAAGGCGATGCTGGACGCGGCCCGGGCGGGCTAGCCGTCGCCTCTCACGACGTCAGCCGTTCCAGCCAGGTGTCTGCCTCCGGGTGGCTGCGCAACTGCACCACCGTGAGGTCGGGGCGCTCCTGCAAGAGCGTCTCCACGCGGGTGGCTGTCTTGTGGCGACTGCTCCATGCCCATCGCACGATGTACTCGGGATCGGTGAAGAACGCCCGGAACGGCGGCTCGACGTTGCCGTTCCACAGCTGCTGCCTGCTGCGGCGCCGCCGCCACGTGCGCAGGATGACCTGGCGCATCACGACGGGATGGGGCAGGTCCAGCCAGACCAGCACGTCGGCGCGCTGGGCGAGGTGGGCGCGCGCCGAGCTGTACTGCCACTCGGTGACCCAGGCCGGGTCCGCACTGAAGCGCCGTACGTCGTCGAGGAAGGAAGGGCGCTCGGTCCAGTTCGGACCGTGGAACAGCGCGTCGATCTCCACGTGCGGCACCTTCAACGCGTCGGCGACGCGCGCGGCGAAGGTGGTCTTGCCCGACCCCGAGGTCCCTGCGATGAGCAGCCGACTCGGCTGAGCCGGCAGCGGGTCGGTGGGTCCCAGCAAGGGCATGTGCTGATGCTGCCAGAGGCGACATGCCTCTGGCCCCGCCGGCGGCGGGGTGTGGGGCGGGGTAGCTACTGGTCGGGAGGGCGTCGGTCGGCGGAGACGTCGGTGGTGCCGTGGTGGTCGATGAGGTACTGGTAGCCGTGGGGGCTGGTCCAGAGGTAGGTGCCGGGGTCGAGGACG
>JBKJUE010000125.1:0-20691 GCA_046590395.1 Nocardioides sp. | reverse complement strand
TCAGTGTCCGAGGGGGGACTTGAACCCCCACGCCCTAATACGGGCACTAGCACCTCAAGCTAGCGCGTCTGCCAATTCCGCCACCCGGACGAGTGCGTCGGAACTGTAGCAAAGCGCAGGGGTATTCCCCTCATCGGGAGGGGGCCTGTGAGGTGTTCTACTGGAGCCATGTCGACACGCACCGAAGAGCACGAGTACGACCCCTCGGCGGAGGTCGTGGAGCTGTGCCGGGACCTGATCCGGATCGACACGTCCAACTACGGTGACCAGGACGGACCGGGGGAGCGGAAGGCCGCCGAGTACGTCGCCACCCTGCTCGACGAGGTGGGCATCGAGTCCCGTCTCTACGAGTCCGAGCCCGGTCGCACCTCCGTCGTCGCGCACTGGGGAGGGGACGCCTCGGACCGGGGTCGACTGCTCCTCCACGGGCACCTCGACGTCGTCCCGGCGGCGGCCGAGGACTGGCAGGTCGACCCGTTCTCCGGGGAGATCCAGGACGGCTACGTCTGGGGCCGTGGTGCGGTCGACATGAAGGACTTCGACGCCATGCTGCTCTCGGTCGTGCGCGCCCGCACCCGGGCCGGTCGCGTGCCGGACCGGCCGATCGTGCTCTGCTTCACCGCCGACGAGGAGGCGGGCGGGCACAAGGGCGCCCAGGTGATCGTCGAGCAGCACCGCGAGGAGCTCGAGGGCTGCACCGAGGCGGTCGGCGAGGTCGGCGGCTTCTCGGCCACCATCAACGGACGCCGGCTCTACCTGATCGAGGCCGCCGAGAAGGGCATGGCCTGGATGAGGCTGACCGCCCGTGGCCGGGCCGGGCACGGCTCCATGATCAACCGCGAGAACGCCATCACCGAGCTCACCTCGGCCGTCGCCCGGATCGGGGCCCACGAGTGGCCGGTGCGGCTCACGCCCACGATGAAGGTGCTCCTCGCCTCAGTCGGCGAGTTGGTCGGCACCGAGGCCACCCCGGACAACGCCGAGTCGCTGATCGAGGAGTTCGGCTCGGCCGCCCGGATGCTCGGGGCCGTCATCCGCAACACCGCGAACCCGACGATGCTCGACGCCGGCTACAAGGTGAACGTCATTCCCACCGAGGCCACGGCCCACATCGACGGCCGGTTCCTGCCCGGGTTCGAGGACGAGTTCTTCGACACCATCGCGGAGCTGTGCGGCGAGGGCATCACGATCGACTACGTGTCGAAGCAGCCGCCGTGGGAGACGCCGTACGACGGGGAGCTGGTCGACTTGATGACCCGCTCGCTGCTGGCCGAGGACCCCGACGCCGTCGTCGCGCCGTACCTCATGAGCGGCGGCACCGACGCCAAGCACTTCACCAAGCTGGGCATGCGCTCCTACGGCTTCGCGCCGCTGAGGCTCCCCGCCGACCTCGACTTCACCGCGCTCTTCCACGGAGTCGACGAGCGGGTGCCGGTGGACGCACTGGAGTTCGGCGCCCGCGTGTTCGACCGGTTCCTCGACGACGTCTAGGTCAAGCGGTCCGCAGCTGCCGGATGATCTTGCGGCGGAGCACGACCCTGCGGGTGCCGTCCGGGCCGATCTGGACGCGGTCCAGCTCCCAGCCGCCGTGCTCGGCGTGCTCGACGAGCAGGCGAGTGACCAGGTTGCGGGAGAACTCCCGCGAGATCCGCAGCCTCTGGAACTCCCACTCGACGCCCCGGCCGAGCGGGCGCTGGGTCACGCGACTGGCCAACGTCACTCTCCTGAGACGTCGTCGAGCGCGTCGACGATCTCGTTGGGCAGGGTCAGCTCCTCCACGCCGAGGATGCCGCGCAGCTGGGTTGCCGTGCGAGCGCCCACGATCGGCGCGGTGACCCCTTCGCGGTCCCGGACCCACGCCAGTGCCACCTCCAGGCACGACCAGCCGAGACCGTCGGCTGCCCGGGCCACGGACTCGACGATCCGGGTCGGGCGGTCGGCGAGGTAGGGCTCCACGAAGCCGGAGTAGTGCGCCGAGGCGCCGCGGGAGTCCGAGGGCGTGCCGGAGCGGTACTTGCCGGTGAGGACGCCGCGTCCCAGGGGCGACCACGGGAACACGCCGAGCCCCAGCGCTGCCGCGGCGGGCAGTACCTCGTGCTCGACACCGCGGTTGAGCAGGGAGTACTCGACCTGGGTGGAGGCGAGCACGGCCCGGCCGGGGACGGCGCGCTGCCAGGTCGCGGCCTGGGCGGTCTGCCACCCGGAGTAGTTGGAGATCCCGACGTACGCCGCCCGGCCGCTGCTGACGGCGTAGTCCAGCGCGGACATCGTCTCCTCCAGCGGCGTCTCGTCGACCCACGTGTGGACCTGCCAGAGGTCGACGTGGTCGACCTGGAGCCGCTTGAGCGACGCGTCGAGGGTGCTGATGAGGTGACCGCGGGACACGTTGGTCTCGCGGACGCCGCGGCGCCGGGAGATGCCGGCCTTGGTCGCGATCACGACCTCGTCGCGGGCGACGACGTCACCGACCAGGGTGGCGATCAGCTCCTCGGACGCGCCGTCGCCGTAGCCGGCCGCGGTGTCGAGGAGGGTGCCACCGGCCTCGGCGAACGCGATCAGCTGGTCACGGGCCTCGTGCTCGTCGGTGTCGCGACCCCACATGAGGGTGCCGAGCCCGAGCCGGGACACCTGAAGGCCGGTGTTCCCCACGGTGCGTTGCTGCATGGGCAGAACCGTAGCCGTAGGGTTGCGCGTCGTGGTGGACCTCCTCAAGGCTGTCGTGCTCGGAACCCTCCAGGGGCTCACCGAGTTCCTGCCGATCTCCAGCAGTGCCCACCTCCGGATCTTTCCGGAGCTGCTCGGCTGGGGCGACCCGGGAGCGGCCTTCACGGCGGTCATCCAGATCGGGACCGAGCTCGCGGTCCTGCTCTACTTCCGCAAGGACCTGTGGCGGATCGCCTCCGCGTGGACCCGCTCGCTCTTCCAGCCGGAGTACCGCGGCCACCTCGACGCCCGGATGGGCTGGTTCATCATCATCGGGTCACTGCCGATCGTGATCCTGGGGATCCTGCTCAAGGACGTCATCGAGCGCGACTTCCGCAACCTCTGGATCATCGGCACCACCCTGATCGTGCTCGGCATCGTCCTCGGCGTCGCCGACCGGATCAGCGCCGACAACCGCAAGATCAAGGACATCTCGTTGCGCGACGCGGTCCTGATGGGTCTCGCGCAGGCACTGGCGCTGGTGCCGGGCGTGTCCCGGTCGGGTGCCACGATCTCGATGGGCCGCTTCCTCGGCTACGAGCGCGAGGCGGCGACCCGCTACGCGTTCCTGCTCGCCGTACCGGCCGTGGTCGGCGCCGGGCTGTTCCAGCTCAAGGAGATCCCCGGCGGGGACAACGCCTACGGCTGGGGGCCGACCCTCGTTGCGACGATCGTGTCCTTCGTCGTGGGGTACGCCGCCATCGCCTGGCTGCTGCGGTACGTCTCGACGAAGTCCTACCTGCCGTTCGTGCTCTACCGGATCGGCCTCGGCTCGCTCACCCTCGGGCTGCTCGCCGCGGGAGTCCTCACCGCGTGAGGGGACCGGTCACAGCCAGCCGGCGCGCTTGCTCAGGATCCACACCGTCAGCGACGAGCCGAGCATCAGCAGCAGGGCCATCGGGTAACCGAACGTCCAGTGCAGCTCGGGCATGTGGTCGAAGTTCATGCCGTAGATCGAGCCCACCAGCGTGGGCGCCGCGATGAGGCCGACGGTGGCGGACACCCGACGCATGTCGTCGTTCTGTCGCATGGTGATCTGCGCCATGTGGGCGTCGAACGCGCTCGAGAGGAGTGAGTCGAGGTTGTCGATGGACTCGGCCACCCGGGTCAGGTGGTCGCCGACGTCACGGAAGTAGGGCCCGGCTTCGGGGTCGATGCCGTGCACCGTCCCGGTGGCGAAGCGGTGGATCGGCTCACGCAGCGGAAGGACGGCTCGCCGCACCTCCGCCAGCTCCCGCTTGAGCACGTAGATCCGGGCGGAGTCGTTGGTCCGGGCATCGGCGAAGACGGACGACTCCACCTCGTCCACGTCCTCCTGGAGCTCGTCGGCAATGTCCTCGTAGGCATCGACGACCTGGTCGCAGACGGCGTACACGACCGCCGACGGTCCGTGGGCGAGGACCTGTTCGCGGCCCTCTAGCCCGAGTCGGGCGGCCTTGAGCTCGCCGCCCTCGCCGTGGCGCACCGTGACCACGAAGTCCGGGCCGACGAACAGCGCGATCTCACCGGTCTCGACAGCGTCCTCCTCGTCGACGTACCAGAGAGTCTTGAGGATGAGGAACAGGCTGTCGTCGTAGCGCTCCAGCTTCGGCCGCTGGTGGGCATTGACCGCGTCCTCGACGGCGAGGCCGTGCAGCCCGAAGGCGATGGCGACGTCCTCGAGCTCGGCCTCCGTCGGGTCGTGGAGACCCACCCACACGAAGTCGTCCTCGTTGGTCGCCCGGGCGCGCAGGTCATGGAGCTCGTGGGGCGCGCAGTCGACGGGGACGCGGACACCCTTGCGGTAGAGGGCACTGTCGACGATCACGTGCTGAGGCTAGCCCGGTTAGAGTCCGCGGCATGGCAACCGTGATCCTCGTGCGACACGGCCGGACCAGTGCCAACGCCTCGGGCACCCTGGCCGGCCGGCTCCCAGGGGTGCGCCTCGACGACGTGGGGGAGACCCAGGCGGCCCGCACCGCTGAGCGGATCGCGGCTGTGCCCCTGGCCGCCGTCGTCACCAGCCCCCTCGAACGTTGCCGCCAGACCGCGCGCATCCTGGTGAAGGCGCAGCCGGCCTCGCCGCGGATCAGCACGGAGAAGGGCATCACCGAGTGCGACTACGGCGAGTGGCAGGGCCGCCCGCTCAGGGAGCTGGCCCGCGAGAAGCTCTGGGCGACCGTCCAGTCACAGCCCTCGGCCGCGACCTTCCCGGGAGGTGAGTCGCTCGCCGCGATGCAGGCGCGCGCCGTGGCCGCCGTACGCCGACACGACGCCGCGGTCGAGGCGCAGCACGGTCCCGGGGCGATCTGGGTCGCCGTCACCCACGGCGACATCGTGAAGGCGGTCCTCGCGGACGCACTGGGGATGCACCTCGACCTGTTCCAGCGGCTCGCGGTCGACCCGGCCTCGGTGTCGGTGATCCGATACACGAGCAGCCGGCCCTACGTCCTGGCCACCAACACCCACGCCGGCGACCTGTCCTGGCTGGCCGCCAAGCCGTCCCGGAGGCGCAAGGCTCGGGCCGATGCCCCGGTCGGTGGCGGCTCCGGTCCCGAACCGGCTTCGGCACAGTCCTAGGCTGGTTCGCATGGCACCAGTCGTCCACGGATTCGACCCGCCCGAGCGCTTCGTCACGGGAACGGTCGGCATGCCCGGGCAGCGCACGTTCTTCCTGCAGGCCCGGGAGGGTGTGCGGCTGGTGAGCGTCGCCCTGGAGAAGCAGCAGGTGGCCGCGCTCGCCGAGCGGGTCGACGAGCTCCTTGACGAGGTGATGGCCGCCACCGGCAACGACACCACCGTGCCGGCTGTCGCGCCGCTCGGCACCGAGGACAGCGAGCCCCTCGAGCAGCCGATCGAGGAGGAGTTCCGCGCCGGCACGATGACGCTGTCGTGGGACCCCGATGCCGCCCGGGTCGTGATCGAGGTGTTCCCGTTCACCGAGGCCGCCGTCGTCGCCCCCGACCAGGTCGACGAGGACTTCGAGGAGCCGGAGCCGGACGAGCTGCTCCTGGTGCGGATCAGCGCCGCGGCCGCGCGCGCGTTCGTGAAGCGGGCCGCGCAGGTGCTCGAGGCCGGACGACCCAGCTGCCCGTTCTGCGGGAACCCCGTCGACCCTGACGGTCACCTCTGTGTGCGTGCCAACGGCTTCCGGCGACGGGACCCGTGACGGACCTGACCGGCGCGGAGCTGGTCCTGCACGGCCGGATCATGCCCGCGTCCAACGCCACGTACGTCGGCGAGGTCGCGGACGTACGAGTGGTCTACAAGCCGGTCCGGGGTGAGCGCCCCCTGTGGGACTTCCCCGACGGCACGCTCGCCAACCGCGAGGTCGCGGCGTACGCCGTGTCCGAGGCACTCGGGTGGGACGTCGTGCCGCACACCTTCCTCCGGGACGGACCGCACGGCCCCGGCATGGTGCAGGTCTGGCAGGAGCCCGACGACCAGGACCTGGCGGTCGACATCGTGGTGGAGGGCACGGTGCCCGAGGGCTGGTGCCACGTCTTCGACGGGCTGGACGCTCACGACCGCCCGGTCTCGCTCGTGCACGAGGACTCGCCGCCGCTGCGACGGATGGCCGTCTTCGACGTGCTCGTCAACAACGCCGACCGCAAGGGTGGGCACGTGCTGGCGATGACCGGCGGCCACCGGTACGGCGTCGACCACGGGGTCACGTTCCACACCGACCACAAGCTGCGCACCGTCCTGTGGGGCTGGCTCGACGACGACCTGACGGCAGACGAGCTCGGCGCCATCGGTGCTCTCCGCGAGCTGCTGCCCGGCACGCTGGGTGACCAGCTGCGCCGGCTGCTCACCGGTCCGGAGGTGGCCGCGTTCGACCGTCGCTGCGCCCGGCTGCTCGCGACCGGCGTCATGCCCGCACCCCGCGGCGACGGACCGGCCATCCCGTGGCCGCCGTTCTAGCCACTGCCCGTTAGGCTTCCCGCCATGCGCAGCTGGCCCGCCCCGGAGATCCCGACGCTGCCCACCCCCGGGCCCGCGGTCTCCGTCCACGACACCGCGACCGGTGCGCCCGTCACCACCCGGCCCGAGGGTCCCGCGCGGCTCTACGTCTGCGGCATCACGCCTTACGACGCCACCCACATGGGCCACGCCGCGACGTACGTCGCCTTCGACCTGCTCAACCGGGCCTGGCGCAACGCGGGGCACGACGTGACCTACGTCCAGAACGTCACCG
The DNA here is from genome assembly GCA_046590395.1 of Nocardioides sp. Classification (GTDB taxonomy): domain Bacteria; phylum Actinomycetota; class Actinomycetes; order Propionibacteriales; family Nocardioidaceae; genus Nocardioides. Next base: position 13,811 of record JBKJUE010000125.1, on the reverse strand, counting down.
ACGTCGACGACCCGCTCCTCGAGCGGGCCACCAAGGTCGGCGTGGACTGGGTCGAGCTCGCCGAGCGCGAGACCGAGCTGTTCCGCCAGGACATGGCCGCCCTCCGGGTGCTGCCGCCGGACCACTACATCGGGGCCGTCGAGTCGATCCCGCTGGTGATCCGGCTCATCGAGCGGCTCGAGGCCGCGGGGGCGGTCTACCGCGTCGACGACGACCTCTACTTCTCGGTCACCGCGGACCCGGACTTCGGGGGCGTCTCGGGCTGGGGCCCGGAGCAGATGCAACGGGTCTTCCCCGACCGCGGCGGCGACCCCGAGCGACCCGGCAAGAAGGACCCGCTCGACTGCGTCGTGTGGCGCGCCGAGCGCGACGGGGAGCCGGCCTGGGACAGCCCGTTCGGTCCGGGTCGCCCGGGCTGGCACATCGAGTGCACGGCGATGGCGATGGAGTTCCTCGGCGGTGCGTTCGACGTCCAGGGCGGCGGCAACGACCTGGTGTTCCCGCACCACGAGATGTGCGCGGCCGAGGCCCAGGTCGCGGTGCCGGCCCAGCGCTTCGCGCAGGTCTACGCGCACGCAGGCATGGTCGGCTACGACGGCGAGAAGATGTCGAAGTCGCGCGGCAACCTGGTCTTCGTCTCCGCGCTGCGCAACAGCGACGTCGATCCGATGGCGATCAGGCTGGCCCTGCTCCGCCATCACTACCGGTCGGACTGGGAGTGGACCGACCAGCTGCTGTGGGACTCCGTCGACGACCTCGACCGCTGGCGCAAGGCGCTCTCGCTGGGCGCGGGCGCTCCTGCCGGACCGGTGGCGGAGGCGGTGCTGGCCGCACTCGCCGACGACCTCGATGCCCCGGCAGCCGTGGCGGCGGTGGACGGCTGGGTGGCCGCCACGCTCGGCACCGACGGGCTGGCCGACACCAGTGACCCCGACGCAGCGATGACGATGTTCGCCGTCCTCGACGCGGCGCTGGGCCTGTCGCTCTGGGTCGGGCCCTAGTCGACGGCCACGTCAGCCCTCGTCCTGCCGCCGCTTGAGGTAGCGCTCGAACTCCCGCGCGATCGCCTCGCCGGAGGCCTCGGGCAGGTCGGTGGTGTCGCGCGTCTCCTCGAGGGCCCGCACGTAGTCGGCGATGTCCTCGTCCTCCTCGGCGAGCTCGTCGACGCCGCGCTCCCAGGCGCGTGCCTCCTCGGGCAGGTCGCCCAGCGGGATGCTGACCTCGAGCAGGTCCTCCAGCTGACCCAGCAGGGCCAGCGTGGCCTTGGGGCACGGCGGCTGCGCGACGTAGTGGGGGACCGCCGCCCAGTAGGAGACGGCCGGGATGTCGAGCCTGACGCAGGCGTCCTGGAAGACGCCGACGATCCCCGTCGGCCCTTCGTACGTCGACTGCTCCAGCTTGAGCCGGTCCACCAGCTCGAGCTCGGTGGCCGTCCCGGTGACCGGGATCGGCCGCGTGTGCGGGGTGTCGGCCAGGAGGGCCCCGAGCGTCACGACGAGCTGGCCGCCGAGCTCGTCGCACGCGGCGAGCAGCTCGGCACAGAACTGCCGCCACCGCATGCTCGGCTCGATGCCGCGGACCAGGATGATGTCGCGGTCGAGGTCGGGCGGTGAGGCCACTGCGATCTGCGTACCGGGCCACGAGATCTTCCGGTGGCCGTTGTCATCGGTGCCCACCACGGGCCGGTTGACCTGGAAGTCGTAGAACTCCTCGGGGTCGATCTGCCCGACCGTGCGTGCCCCCCAGACCGTGATCAGGTGGTCGACGACCGAGGACGCCGCGTCCGCGGCGTCGTTCCACCCCTCGAAGGCGGCGATCACCAGCGGGTCGACCAGGTCCGGGATGTCCACGATCTCGATCACGGAGCAACCCTAGTCACCCGGACCGTGACCGAGGGTGAGCCGCCGGGGATTTCGCGAAGGGCATCCCGGGTGACACCATTTCCGGGTCGTGTCACCACGCGAGACGGAGGTCCACGTTTCGGACGCCCTTCTTAGGCTGGTGAGCCACCCCGCCTGCGAGAGGAGCGCCGTGACCGAGTCGCTGCGACCGGACGCCACCGGGGCGCTCAGCCAGGTCCTGCGTGAGCGGATCCTGGTCCTCGACGGCGCCATGGGCACCCTCATCCAGGGCTTCGGTCCCGGTGAAGCGGAGTTCCGCGGTGAGCGCTTCGCCGACTGGGGCCAGGACGTGGGCGGCAACAGCGACCTGCTCAACCTCACGCAGCCGGACATGATCCGGTCCATCCACCGGCAGTACTTCGAGGCCGGCGCCGACATCGTCGAGACCAACACGTTCACCGCGACGTCGATCGCGCAGCTCGACTACGGCATGCAGGACCTGGCCCACGAGATCAACGTGCAGGGTGCCCGACTGGCCCGCGAGGTCGCCGATGAGTTCTCCACCCCGGACCGGCCGCGCTTCGTCGCGGGTTCCCTCGGCCCCACCAACCGCACCGCCTCGATCTCCCCGGATGTCAACGACCCCGCTGCGCGCAACGTGAGCTTCGACGAGCTCGTCGGCGCCTACCTCGAGCAGGCGCGCGGACTCGTGGAGGGCGGCTCCGACCTCCTCCTCGTCGAGACCATCTTCGACACCCTCAACGCCAAGGCCGCGATCTTCGCGATCGAGACCCTCTTCGAGGAGCACGGGCGGCGCTGGCCGGTGCTCATGTCGGGGACCATCACCGACGCGTCCGGCCGGACCCTGTCCGGCCAGGTCACCGAGGCATTCTGGAACTCCGTGCGCCACGTCCGACCGCTGGCGGTCGGCCTCAACTGCGCGCTGGGTGCGAGCGACCTCCGGCCCTACGTAGCCGAGCTGAGCCGACTGGCCGACACCTTCGTCTCCGTCCACCCCAACGCCGGCCTGCCCAATGCGTTCGGCGAGTACGACGAGACTCCCGACCAGATGGCCGGCACGGTCGGCGAGTTCGCGACGAGTGGTCTGGTCAACATCATCGGCGGCTGCTGCGGCACGACCCCGGCCCACATCGAGGCGCTCGTCGCCGCGGTCCGGGACGCCACGCCGCGCGTGAAGGCCGAGCCGGTGCCCGCCATGCGACTGGCTGGTCTGGAGCCGGTCACCATCACCGACGAGAGCCTCTTCGTGAACGTGGGGGAGCGGACCAACATCACCGGGTCCGCCCGGTTCAGGAAGCTGATCAAGGACGCCGACTTCGACACTGCACTCTCGGTGGCCGTGCAGCAGGTGGAGAGCGGCGCGCAGGTCCTCGACGTCAACATGGACGAGGGCATGATCGATGGCGTCGCCGCGATGGACCGCTTCCTGAAGCTGGTCGCGAGCGAGCCGGACATCTGCCGGGTGCCGGTGATGGTCGACTCCTCCAAGTGGGAGGTGATCGAAGCCGGCCTCAAGTGCGTCCAGGGCAAGCCGATCGTCAACTCGATCTCCCTGAAGGAGGGCGAGGCGAAGTTCGTCGAGCAGGCCACGCTGTGCCGCAAGTACGGCGCGGCGGCCGTGGTGATGGCGTTCGACGAGGACGGCCAGGCCGACAACCTCGAACGCCGCCAGGCGATCTGCGAGCGTGCCTACCGGATCCTGACGGAGCAGGTCGGGTTCCCTGCCGAGGACATCATCTTCGACCCGAACGTCTTCGCCGTCGCCACGGGGATCGAGGAGCACGCGTCGTACGGTCTGGACTTCATCGAGGCCACCCGCTGGATCAAGCAGAACCTGCCGGGTGCCCTGGTCTCCGGCGGCATCTCGAACGTGTCCTTCTCGTTCCGGGGAAACAACCCGGTGCGCGAGGCGATCCACGCGGTCTTCCTCTTCCACGCCATCAAGGCGGGACTCGACATGGGCATCGTCAACGCGGGCGCACTCGTGGTCTACGACGAGGTCGACGGCGAGCTCCGCGACCGGATCGAGGACGTCGTCCTCAACCGCCGGCCCGACGCCGCCGAGCGGCTGCTGGAGGTCGCCGAGGAGTACAACCGGGCCGGCGCCGAGGTCGAGGCCACCGAGGAGGAGTGGCGCGCCCTGCCCCTCCGGGCGCGGATCACGCACGCCCTGGTCAAGGGGATCGACGCCCACGTCGAGAGCGACACCGAGCTGCTGCGCGCCGAGATCGACGAGGCGGGTGGCCGCCCGATCGAGGTGATCGAGGGACCGCTGATGGACGGCATGAACGTCGTCGGCGACCTGTTCGGTGCCGGCAAGATGTTTCTGCCCCAGGTGGTGAAGTCGGCCCGGGTCATGAAGAAGGCCGTCGCCTACCTGATCCCGTACATCGAGCAGGAGAAGCTCGACAACCCGGAGTACGCCACCGCCAAGGACACGAACGGCACGATCGTGATGGCGACCGTCAAGGGCGACGTCCACGACATCGGCAAGAACATCGTGGGCGTGGTCCTCCAGTGCAACAACTACGAGGTCGTGGACCTCGGGGTCATGGTGCCCGCCCAGAAGATCCTCGACACCGCTCTCGAGATCGGCGCGGACGCCGTCGGCCTCTCCGGGCTGATCACCCCGTCGCTGGACGAGATGGTCAACGTCGCGTCCGAGATGCAGCGCCGCGGCTTCGAGATCCCGTTGCTCGTCGGTGGTGCCACGACGTCGCGCGCACACACCGCGGTCAAGGTCGACGGCAAGTACGACGGCAACGTCGTCTGGGTCAAGGACGCCTCGCGGTCGGTGCCGACGCTGGCGGCCCTCCTGAGCGACGCCCAGCGACCCAAGCTGATGGCCGGCATCAAGGACGACTACGACGCCCTGCGCCGCCGACACGCCACCAAGCACGACCGGCCGATGGTCACGCTGGAGCGGGCCCGCGCCAACCGGACCCCGATCGACTGGGACGCCCACCAGCCCACGCCGCCGAAGGCCCCGGGCGTGCACGTCCTGCAGGACTACGACATCGCCGAGCTGCGCGACTACATCGACTGGCAGCCGTTCTTCAACGCGTGGGAGATGAAGGGCAAGTTCCCCGACATCCTGCACAACCCCTCCACCGGGGAGACCGCCCGTGCCCTGTACGACGACGCGCAGGCGATGCTGGACCGGATCATCCAGGAGAAGTGGCTGACCGCCCGCGGGGTGTTCGGCTTCTTCCCCGCCGCGGCTGTCGGTGACGACGTCGAGGTCTACACCGACGAGTCCCGCACCGAGGTCCTCACCACGCTCCACAACCTGCGCCAGCAGGGCGACCACCGCGAGGGCGTCCCGAACCGTTCCCTGGGGGACTTCGTGGCGCCCCGCGAGACCGGGCTGGCCGACCACGTGGGTGCGTTCGCGGTGACGTCCGGCCACGGGATCCAGGAACGCCTCGCCGCGTTCCGCGCGGAGAGCGACGACTACTCCGCGATCTTGCTGGAGGCCCTCGCCGACCGGCTGGCCGAGGCGTTCGCGGAGCGGCTCCACGAGCGGGTGCGCACCGAGTTCTGGGGCCACGCTGCGGACGAGGACCTCGACAACCAGGCCCTGATCGCCGAGAAGTACGACGGCATCCGTCCGGCGCCGGGCTACCCCGCGTGCCCCGAGCACACCGAGAAGCTGACGCTGTGGGAGCTTCTCGACGTCGAGACCAACGCCGGCATCGAGCTGACCGAGAGCATGGCCATGTGGCCGGGAGCGGCCGTCTCCGGCTGGTACTTCTCGCACCCCCAGTCGCAGTACTTCGTCGTGGGCCGGCTCGGCCGCGACCAGGTCGCCGACTACGCCGAGCGGAAGGGCTGGACCCTCCCCGAGGCGGAGAAGTGGCTGTCGTCCAACCTCGGCTACGACCCCGACGACTGATGGGGGTTTCTCGACCGGGCTGGCCGGCAGCGGTGCTGTGGGACATGGACGGGACGCTCGTGGAGACCGAGCAGTACTGGATCGACGCGGAGTTCGCCCTCGCCGAGAAGTACGACGGCACCTGGAACGCGGACCATGCGTTGAACCTGGTCGGCAACGACCTGATCGAGTCCGGGCGCTACATCCGCGAGCACATGGGCATCGACGTGGAGCCCTCAGTGATCGTGGAGGAGCTGCTCGAGAGTGTCATTGCCGCCATCGGGCGTGAGGTGCCGTGGCGGCCCGGGGCACTCGAGCTGCTCGCCGACCTGAATGCAGCGGGCATCCCGTGCGGCCTCGTCACGATGTCCTACCGGAGCTTCGTGGCGCCGGTCCTGGCCGCCCTGCCCGCCGGCTCGTTCACGGCGGTGGTCACGGGTGACAGCGTCTCGCACGGCAAGCCGCACCCCGAGCCCTACCTCAAGGGAGCCCGAAACCTCGACGTGGACCCGGTCGACTGCATCGCGATCGAGGACTCCAACACGGGCGCCCGCTCGGCGGAGGCGGCGGGCTGCACCGTACTCGTCGTGCCGAACCACGTGCCGGTGCTGCCGGGGGACCGTCGCATCTTCCGGGAGTCGCTCGCCGGCCTGACCGCCGCTTCGCTCGCGGAGCTCACCTGACCCGAACGGGCCCCCGGGCTAGTCACAGGTCTTAGTACCACTGGACAATGGTGCGATGGACCAGGCAGGGCACAAGATTGCGCCAACTCGGGGGTTCAGCGGCCTCCTGAGGTATCAGGAAGCAGGTCCCATGATTGTCCGACGCAGGCTCGCCACCGTACTCAGTTTCGGTCTGAGTGCAGCGGCCCTCGTCCTGGCGCCCAGTGCCATGGCGGGTGGTGGCGAGCCTGCGAAGGACAAGGACCCCTGTGAGAACTCCAGCACCGTGAAGCTCCGGGTTGCACCCCAGGACGACGGCCGGTTCGAGGTCGTCGGTGTCGTGTGGACCGAGGACGATGACACCTGGGACTGGAAGATGAAGCACGACGGCGAAGTGTCGGCCGACGGCACCGTCAAGGCCGACCCGGGCGCCGAGAAGTCCTTCAAGGTCACCCGGATGATGATCAATTGGCCGAACGAGTCGGACTCGTTCAGCTTCCGCGCCCAGAACCGGCGCACCGACGAGGTCTGCCGCGCCGAGCTCGTCTACTGACGAAGCGCCTATCCTCGCCCGGTGAGACTTCTCAGGAACCCGGTCGCGCAGTTCCTGGCGGTCGGGGTCGTGATGATCGCAGCGATCACCGTGGGCACCGGCTACCTCGCCGGTCGCGCGGCCGAGTCGCAGGCGCTGGCGGAGGCTCGCGACACCAACGAGATCCTCGCCCGTGCCGTGGCGCGGCCCAGCGTCAACGGTGCGTTGATCAGGGGAAACCGGGTCGCGCTCGAGCGTTTCGATCGACAGGTTCTCAATCGGCTGCTCGTGGGGGACATCGAACGGGTCAACATCTGGTCCCGGGACGGCCGGCTGGTCTACACGAACGAGTTCGTGCTGATCGGACGGACCTTTGGCCTGTCCGGCGACCAGATCGACGTGCTGTCCGGAGGGGGGACGGACTCCATGGCGTACGACCCCGGCACACCTGAGAACGACATCGATGACCCCCGCATCGAGATCGTCGGCCGCAACGAGGTCGTGCGCATCTACACCCGGTTCCGCGCCCAGAACGGGGAGCCGCTGCTGTTCGAGGCCTACTACTCGCTCGACCAGATCGACGAGCGTCAGGCGGAGATCGACAATTCCTTCCGCTGGATCACCGTGGGCGGCCCCGTGCTGCTGGTGGTCCTGGTGACCCCGCTCCTCTGGGTCCTGACGGGTCGACTCACCCGTGGCGCCAGCGAACGGGAGCGGCTGCTCAACGCCGCCATCGACGCCTCGGACGCGGAACGCCGGCGGATCGCCCGCGACCTCCACGACAGCGTCGTCCAGGACCTGGCCGGGACGGCGTTCTCGGTCTCGGCCGTGGCCCGGGACCCGGGCACCCCGGTGGAGGCGCGCCAGCACCTCAACGACGCCGGCACCGCCCTGCGGGACAGCCTCAAGGCGCTCCGGTCGCTCCTCGCCGAGATCCACCCGCCGGAGCTGCACCCCGAGGGACTCGGCCCGGCACTCGCCGACCTGCTCGCGCCGGCCAGCACGGCGGGGGTCCAGGCGTCTGTGAGCGTGGAGGGCATCGAGACCGCCTCCGACTCCATGGCGGCGCTCGTGTGGAGGGTTGCCCAGGAGGCGGTGCGCAACGCGCTGCGGCACGCCGGGGCCTCGACCCTCGCGGTGACCGTCAGTGGCGACGGCAAGCGACTCGTGCTCGAGGTTGTCGACGACGGCGTCGGCTTCGACTCGTCGCAGAAGGCCGACCCCAACAGCTTCGGCCTCCGCGGCCTCCGCAGCCTGGTCGCCGAGTGCAACGGCACCCTCGAGGTGCGATCCTCTCCAGGAGAGGGCACGACGGTGCGGATGGAGGTGGACGCCCAGTGACCGACACCGGGATCCGGGTCGTGCTGGTGGACGACCACGCCGTGATCCGGGCCGGTCTCGAGCAGCTGATCGCAGGCACGGACGGCATGGAGGTCGTCGGGACAGCCGAGAACGGCGCCAAGGCACTGGAGGTCGTCCGCGAGGTCCGCCCCGACGTCGTCCTGATGGACCTCCAGATGCCCGGCGTGGACGGCGTTGCCGCCACCCGGATGATCATCTCCGAGAAGCTCGGCGCCGACGTGCTCGTGCTGACGTCCTTCTCCGACAGGGAACGGATCGTCGCCGCCCTCGACGCCGGTGCCGTCGGCTACCTGCTCAAGGACGCCGACCCGGAGGACGTGCTCCAGGGGATCCGGGCCGTGGGTCGCGGCGAGTCGCCGATCCACCCGAAGGCGGCCCGGATGCTGCTGGGGATGCGCTCCGGCACCTCCCAGGCGCAGCTCACGGGGCGGGAGTCGGAGGTGCTGCGCCTGGTCCGGGACGGCCTGGCCAACAAGCAGATCGCCCGCAAGCTGGACATCAGCGAACGCACGGTGAAGGCCCACCTGACCTCGGCGTTCGCGCGGATCGGCGTCGCCGACCGCACCCAGGCCGCGCTCTGGGCGCAGCGCAACGGGCTCTAGACGACCTGCTGCCTGACCGGCAGCGGCGGGGGAGTGCCGCCGTAGGCGGGGCAGATCGCCTGGTGGGAGCACCAGGCGCACAGCTTCGAGGGGCTGGGCCGCCAGTCGCCGGACTCCTCTGCCACGCGGATCGCCCGCCACACCGCCTCGACCTTGCGCTCGGTGGTCAGCAGGTCGTGCTCGTCGGGGACGTAGCGGACCATCTCGCCGTTGCCGAGGTAGACGAGCTGGAGCATCGAAGGCAGCACGCCGCGGGTCCGCCAGAGGACCAGGGCGTAGAACTTCATCTGGAACAGGGCCTTGCCCTCGAACATCTCGCCGGGAGACCGGCCCGTCTTGTAGTCGACCACGCGGATCGCCCCGTCGGGGGCGATGTCGACCCGGTCGACGAAGCCGCGCAGCAGCAGCCGGGACTCGAGGAGGGTCTCGACGTAGAGCTCGCGCTCGGCGGGCTCCAGCAGGCGTGGGTCCTCGAGCGTGAAGTAGCGGTCGAGGACCGAGCGGCACGACGTCATCCAGGTCGCCAGGTCGCGGCCCTCGGTGGGATCGGCGGCGAACATCTCGGCGAGCTCCGGCTCGGCCTCGAGCAGCGCGTCCCATGCCGGGACCAGGAGCTCCCGCGCCTGCTCGGGGGTGCGGTCGGCGGCCGGCAGGTCGAAGAGCACCTCGAGGACCTTGTGCACGAGGGTGCCGCGGACGGCTTCGGGCGACGGCGCCTCGGGCAGCTTGTCGATGGTGCGGAAGCGGTAGAGCAGCGGACAGGTCATGAAGTCACCGGCCCGGCTCGGGGACAACGCGCCGAGGACCTCCACCCCGTCCACGACGGTCGAGACCCGCTCGGCGGGAGACGGGTCGACGCTCATGGCCGTCAGCGTAGGCGAGTCCGCCGACATGCCCGGCTCTCGGATAGCCTCGATGTGTGCCCGACTCCGGACCCGCGCCCGACTCTGCGCCCGACACCGACCGGTCGGGCACGTCAGGCGACCACCGGGCACCCCAGCCACGGCCGCCCGGCACCTTCAAGATCGGCACCATCGCCGGCAGCGACGTCCTCGTCTCGTCGTCGTGGTTCATCGTCGCCGCACTGATCGCCGTCGTCATGGCGCCCCGGGTCGACCAGGTCGAGCCCGGGCTGGGGCCCTGGAAGTACGTCGCCGGCCTGGCGTTCGCGGTCGTCCTCTACGGGTCCGTCCTGCTGCACGAGGCGTCGCACGCCCTCATGGCCCGGCGCTACGGGTTCCCGGTCACCTCGATCACGCTGCACTTCCTCGGAGGGATGACCGCCATCGAGGGCGAGCCCCGCAAGCCGCGCGAGGAGTTCATGATCGCCGTCGTCGGGCCGATCACCTCGATCGCGGTAGGCGCCGCCGCGGTGGGGCTCTGGTTCGTCACGCCCGACGGCCTGCTGCTGATGGCGGTGGAGGGCCTGGCCGGTGCCAACCTGCTGGTCGGCGCTCTCAACCTCGTCCCGGGACTTCCTCTCGACGGTGGCCGGGTCCTCAAGGCCGCCGTCTGGGGCCTCACCGGCAACGTCCACCGCGGCACCATCGTCGCCGGCTGGGGCGGACGCCTCACCGCGGTCGCGGTGCTGTGCTGGCCCATGCTGCAGGTGCCCGTCCTCGGCGTCGAACCGGACCTCCTCGACTTCATCCTGGCGTTCGTGATCGCGGCCTTCCTGTGGTCCGGGTCCACGGCCGCGATGGCCTCGGCGCGGCTCCGGCGACGGCTGCCGAGCCTCGTGGCCCGCGACCTCGCGCGGCGCACGCTCACCGTCCCCGACGAGCTGCCCCTGGGTGAGGCGGTCCGACGCGCCCAGGAGGCGCACGCGGGGAGCATCGTCACCGTGACCAGCGAGGGTCGTCCCCTCGGCGTCGTCAACGAGGCCGCGCTGCTCGCTACACCCGAGGAACGGCGGCCCTGGGTGGCCGTCTCGACCGTCGCCCGCACCCTCGAGGAGGGACTCAGCCTGCCCGCCACGATCACCGGTGAGGACCTGATCCTGGCGATCAGCCGACGCCCTGCGCCCGAGTACCTCCTCCTGGAGGACGACGGCAGCATCTACGGCGTCCTGGCCACCGCGGACGTCGACGAGGCGTTCCGGGAGCCGCGCAGGTAGCCCCTCCCTGCTGCCCTCCGATGCCCCCGACTAGGGTCCGGGCATGCTCGACGACGTCACGCCCGAGGCCTGGTCCGGGGTCCACCGCGGTCCGCTCAAGGCCGGCGAGTGGGTCCGCCTGACCGACCAGAAGGGCCGGCGCCACAACATCGCCCTCGAGCCCGGCAAGCGCTTCTTCTCCAACCGAGGGCACTTCGAGCACGACGACCTGATCGGCCGCGAGGAAGGCTTCACGGTCACGTCCTCGGCTGGCGGTGAGTACCTAGTCTTCCGGCCTCTGCTCTCGGAGTTCGTGGTCTCGATGCCGCGCGGCGCGGCCGTCGTCTACCCGAAGGACGCCGCCCAGATCGTGTCGTTCGCCGACGTGTTCCCGGGCGCCCACGTGGTCGAGGCCGGGGTCGGGTCCGGTGCCCTGACCTGCTCGCTGCTGCGCGCGGTCGGGCCGTACGGCCGCGTGACGTCCTACGAACGTCGTGAGGAGTTCGCCGACGTGGCCAGCCGCAACGTCACCCAGTTCTTCGGGGCCCCCGACGGGCAGAGCCACCCGGCCTGGGAGCTGAGGCTCGGTGACCTCGCAGAAGAGCTGCCGCAGCTGGGGGAGCAGGTCGACCGGATCATCCTCGACATGCTCGCCCCGTGGGAGTGTCTGGACGCCTCCGCCGACGCCCTGCGGGCCGGGGGCATCGTGTGCGCCTACGTCGCGACCACCACCCAGCTGTCGCGGTTCATGGAGACGGTCCGCGCCCACGGTGGCTTCACGGAGCCGGCCGCCTGGGAGACGCTGGTCCGCGACTGGCACGTGGAGGGTCTGGCCGTCCGGCCGGGCCACAAGATGATCGGCCACACCGCGTTCCTCGTGACGGCCCGCCGGATGGCGCCCGGACAGCGCCCGCCGATGAAGAAGCGGCGGCCGGCACCCGGCGCCTACGGCTCCGACTACACCGGACCGCGGCCGGCCGATCTGCCGCCGCAGGTGGCCGAGGAGCCGGTCGACGGCTGAGCCGTGACCTGCGTGCCCCAAATCGTGACCAACACGTGCATTTGTGCCCTTCCCCCCGTGGTCCGTGCGGGTAGGGTCGCGTCAAAGAGGAGGTGGCGTCGATGTCAGCATCCGAAGGCGTTTCCGGCAGTGGGGGCCGCAACCCCGACGAGCTGATGAGCCAGGTGCGGTTCCTCGAGGCTGAGGTCACCGACCTGCGTCGCCGGCTCGGGGATGCCCCCGGCCACTCCCGCGGTCTCGAGCTGCGGCTCGCCGACACCCAGCGGTCCCTCGCCGCAGTCACCTCCCAGAACGAGCGCCTCGCCCAGACCCTGCGTGAGGCCCGCGACCAGATCATGAAGCTGAAGGAGGAGGTCGACCGGCTCGCGCAGCCGCCGGCCGGCTTCGGCACCTTCCTCACCCGCAACGAGGACGACTCCGTCGACGTCTTCACCGGCGGTCGCAAGCTGCGGGTCAACGTGAGCCCGTCCGTCGAGCTCGACGACCTCGTGCGCGGCCAGGAGGTCATGCTCAACGAGGCCCTCAACGTCGTCGCCGCCCTCGACTTCGAGCAGGTCGGCGAGGTCGTCATGTTCAAGGAGCTCCTCGAGGACGGCGACCGCGCGCTGGTCATCGCCAACGCCGACGAGGAGCGGGTCGTGCGGCTGGCCGAACCCCTGCGTGAGGTGATCCTGCGAGCCGGTGACTCGCTGCTGCTGGAGTCCCGCACCGGCTACGTCTACGAGAAGGTGCCCAAGTCCGAGGTCGAGGAGCTCGTCCTCGAGGAGGTCCCCGACATCGACTACGCGTCGATCGGCGGCCTGATCAACCAGATCGAGCAGATCCGCGACGCGGTCGAGCTGCCCTACCTCCACCCCGAGCTCTTCAAGGAGCACGAGCTCAAGCCCCCCAAGGGCGTGCTCCTCTACGGCCCTCCCGGCTGCGGCAAGACGCTGATCGCCAAGGCGGTCGCCAACTCGCTGGCCAAGAAGGTCGCCGCGAAGACCGGCCAGGAGGGGAAGTCCTACTTCCTCAACATCAAGGGCCCCGAGCTGCTCAACAAGTACGTCGGCGAGACGGAGCGGCACATCCGGCTGGTCTTCCAGCGGGCCCGGGAAAAGGCCAGCGAGGGCACTCCCGTCATCGTCTTCTTCGACGAGATGGACTCCCTGTTCCGCACCCGAGGCTCCGGTGTCTCCTCCGACGTCGAGAACACCATCGTCCCGCAGCTGCTCAGCGAGATCGACGGCGTCGAGCTGCTCGAGAACGTCCTGGTCATCGGCGCCTCCAACCGCGAGGACATGATCGACCCGGCGATCCTGCGCCCCGGACGGCTCGACGTGAAGATCAAGATCGAGCGACCCGACGCCGAGTCCGCCCGCGACATCTTCAGCAAGTACCTCACCACCACCCTGCCGCTGCACGCCGACGACCTCGCCGAGTTCGGCAACGACCGCGACGCGTGCGTGGGCGGCATGATCCAGGCGACCGTCGAGCGGATGTACACCGAGACCGAGGAGAACCGCTTCCTCGAGGTCACCTACGCCAACGGTGACAAGGAGGTCCTCTACTTCAAGGACTTCAACTCCGGCGCGATGATCCAGAACATCGTCGACCGCGCCAAGAAGATGGCGATCAAGGACCTCCTCGACCACGACCAGAAGGGCCTGCGGATCTCGCACCTGCTCCAGGCCTGCGTCGACGAGTTCAAGGAGAACGAGGACCTCCCGAACACCACCAACCCCGACGACTGGGCGCGGATCTCCGGCAAGAAGGGCGAGCGCATCGTCTTCATCCGCACGCTCGTCACCGGCAAGCAGGG
>JBKJUE010000130.1:0-15907 GCA_046590395.1 Nocardioides sp. | reverse complement strand
GCTGGCCTCGATGCAGAGTGAGAACTCGTCGGACTCGGCGGGCTGATCCACGCCGCAGGTGAGCACGATGGCCGGGTCGCCCCACGCGGCACCGCGGGCCGCGGCGGGTGCGACCAGGCGACGATTCTCGTCGAAGAGGGTCTCCGGCAGGTCGTCGAGCAGCGCCTCGCAGGCCGCGCGATCCGCGGCGTCCAGCCGCGGCGACTCGATCGATACGGGGTTGTCGCCACATCCGGACACCACAAGAAGGAGGGCGCACGCAACGGCGCCCCGGAGCCAGAGGCTTCCGGGGCGCCGTCGAAGCACGGAGCTGGTCAGATGTGCACGACCGGGCAGGTCAGCGTGCGGGTGATCCCGTCGAGGTTCTGAACCTTCGAGACAACCAGCTTGCCCAGCTCGTCGACGTTGCGGGCCTCGGCCCGCACGATCACGTCGTACGGTCCGGTGACGTCCTCGGCGAGCGTGACGCCCTTGACCTGTGCGATCGCCTTGGCCACGTCGGCAGCCTTGCCGACGTCAGTCTGGATCAGGATGTACGCCTGGACGACCATCGTGGACTCCTCGTCTTCATGCGGATGTGACGCGGCCAACCTACAGTGCCGTCGACGGGTGTCGATAGGGAGTGTCCGCGGCCCGTCTGGTGGGATGGAGGCATGTCCTACTCCGCCGACCACACCCTCTCCGACGCCGGCGAGTTCGAGCTGATCGACGCCCTGACCGCCTTCTTCCCACAGGGCGAGCACGTGCTGATCGGGCCCGGAGACGACGCCGCGGTGCTCCGGGTCAAGACCGGGCACGTGGTCGTCTCCACCGACCTGATGGTCGAGGGCCGGCACTTCCGACGCGACTGGGCCTCGGCCGAGGACGTCGGCCACCGGGCTGCCGCCCAGAACCTCTCCGACATCAACGCCATGGGCGGCCGGGCCACTTCGCTCACCGTCGGCCTCGCGGCGCCTCCGGACCTCCCCGTCCAGTGGGCGCTCGACTTCGCCCGGGGCTTCGCCGACGAGTGCTCACTGGTGGGTGCCAGCGTCGTCGGCGGGGACCTGACCCGGGCCGACCAGATCGTGATCGCCGTGACCGTGCTCGGCGCCTGCACCGTGGCGCCGGTGGTGCGGTCGGGTGCCCAGCCGGGGGACGTCCTCGCGCTGGTGGGCCGCCAGGGCTGGGCCGCGGGCGGTCTCGCCGTGCTCGGCCGGGGGTTCCGCTCCCCTCGGGTCCTGGTCGAGGCCTACCGCCGTCCCGAGCCGCCGTACGACGCCGGGGCGGCCGCCGCCGACGCCGGCGCGACGTCGATGATCGACGTGTCCGACGGGCTGCTGGCCGAGGCGCGGCACCTCGCCGACGACTCGAAGGTCGCCATCGACGTCCACCGCTCGGCCTTCGAGATCGCCGAGCCGCTGACTGCGGTGGGCGCGGCGCTCGGCGCCGACCCGCTCGGCTTCATCCTCGGCGGCGGCGACGACCACGCGCTGCTCGCGACCTTCCCGCCCGGATCGGTGCCCGAGGGGTGGTCCGTCATCGGCGCGGTCACCGCAGGCGCCGGCGTCACGGTCGACGGCGAGGAGTACGACGGCCCCACCGGCTGGACCCACTTCTGAGGCGGGTCCCGGGCACAGCAGAAAGGCCGTCACCCATCGTGGGGACGGCCTGTTGCTGTGACGTTCAGGTCAGCGAGTGACCTTGCCGGCCTTGAGGCAGCCGGTGCACACGTTCAGACGCTTGGGGGTGCCGTTGACGGTCGCCCGCACGCGCTGGATGTTGGGATTGAAGCGACGCTTCGTAATCTTGCGCGACCAGGGGCGGTTGTTGCCGAAGCCCGGCTTCTTGGCGCAGATGTCACAGACGGCAGCCACCGTGAACTCCTGAAGAATTGAGGTTTGTCGATCGAACGGCCCGGTCCGCGGGCAACCGAGCAAGAGTATCCGACGACCCCGACCCGGTGCGAATCGTCGTGCCCCGACCACCAGCCACTACCCTGTGGCACCACGCGAAGGCCCGATCAGGGACACGGACCAGCGACGACGAGGCAGACCATGGAAGCACCGCGGGAGGGCACGATCCAACTCGCTGTCGTGCTCCGCTTCGTCGACATCGCCACGGACGCCCTCGCTGAGGCCCGCGAGGAGATCGACGCCCTCAACGTCTACCCCGTCCCGGACGGCGACACCGGCACCAACATGTACCTCACCGTCTCGGCCGCCCGCGACGCGATCCGCGAGGTCACGGGCGGTGACGTCGACGCCGACCTGCGAACGGCGCTGGCCGCGTTCAGCCGCGGGGCCCTGCTGGGCGCCCGCGGCAACAGCGGCGTGATCCTGAGCCAGATGCTCGGCGCCATCGCCGAGCACCTCGGCGAGAGCCGCCCGGACGAGCGCAACGCGGTCCGGGTCGCCGACGCGATGCACCGGGCCACCGACGCCAGCTACGCCGCTGTGGGGGTGCCGGTCGAGGGGACGATCCTCACCGTCGCCCGCGCCGCCTCCGACGCCGCGCTCGCGAAGGCGAAGGACGACAAGGTGCGCGCACGCGACGTGTTCGCCGAGGCCGCCCGCGCCGCTCGCGAGGCGCTCGCCAGGACCCCCGACCAGCTGCAGGTGCTGCGCGACGCTGGCGTCGTGGATGCCGGCGGACGTGGTCTGAGCGTCATCCTCGACGCGGCCGAGACCGTCCTGACCGGTCGCCGGCCCACCCCGGTCGTGGCGCCGATGGGGCACCCACGCATCCCGACCCCCGTCCCCACCGACGACTTGACCCCGGGCGGGCCCGCCTACGAGGTGATGTACCTCCTCGACGCCGAGGACGACCGGGTCCCCGGGCTCCGGCAGGAGCTGGCGCCGCTGGGTGACTCCCTGGTCGTGGTGGGCGGCAACGGGCTGTTCAACGTGCACGTCCACGTCGACGACGTGGGTGCCGCGATCGAGGCGGGCATCCGGGCCGGCCGTCCGTACCGGGTCCGCGTCACCCACTTCGCCGAGCAGATCGCCACCACCCGCGCGAGCGCGACCGACCGCCGGGGCCGGAGGATCGTCGCGGTGGCGGCCGGCCCGGGCCTGGCTGCCCTCTTCGCCGGAGCAGGCGCCGTCGTGGTCGAGGGAGGCCCCGGGCGCAGGCCCTCGACGGGCCAGCTGCTCGAGGCGATCACCGGGTGCGGCGCCGAGGAGGTCGTGGTCCTCCCCAACGACGCAGACTCCGTCCGGGTCGCCGAGATCGCGGCCCGCACCGCCGAGACCGACGAGGGTCTGTCGGTCTCCGTCATCCCCACCCACGCGCAGGTGCAGGGACTCGCGGCGCTCGCCGTCCACGAGCCGGCCCGCAGCTTCGAGCACGACGTCCTCGAGATGACCGCCACCGCGCGGCACGCCCGCCACGGCGCGGTGACGATCGCGGCCCGACAGGCGATCACGATGGCAGGCCCCTGCGAGGTCGGCGACGTGCTCGGCGTGATCGCCGGCGACTTCGCCGTCGTCGGCGACGACCGGGACACCGTCGCGGCCGAGGTCCTCGACCGGCTGCTGGGCGGTGGTGGCGAGCTGGTCACCATCGTGGCCGGCGCCGAGGACGTCGACGGCCTGGCCGCCAGGACGGCGTCGTACGTCGAGGAGCACCACCCGCATGTCGATGTCGTGGTGTACGACGGTGGTCAGGAGCGCTACCCGCTGCTGATGTCCGTCGAATGAACCGGGAGGGCACGTGATCAGCCTCGACTCGCCCGTCGAGACGGTCCTCGGCGACCAGACGAGCAAGCGCAAGAAGATCGTCGAGGGGCTCGGCCTGCGCACCGTGGGCGACCTGCTCCACCACTTCCCGCGCCGCTACATCAAGACCGGCGAGCTGACCAAGGTGTCCGACCTCGAGCAGGGACAGTTCCTCACCGTCGTCGGCGAGATCGTCAAGAGCGACGTGAGGACCTACAACGACCGGCGCACCGGACGTCCGGCGTTCCGGCTCGAGACGGTGCTGTCGACCGACGGTCCGTCCTTGCGGATGACGTTCTTCGCCAAGTCGAAGCACGTGTCCGACTGGCACGCCGGCCGGCTGCCCGTCGGCCGGCGCGGGCTGTTCCTGGGCCAGGTGTCGTCCTTCCAGAGCACCTGGCAGCTGACCAACCCCAAGATGGTGCTCTTCGGTGACGGGCACGACGACAACGACAACGGCGACGCGTCCTGGCTCAAGGACGTCGGCGAGTACTTCCCCATCTACCCGCTGACCAAGGGCGTCGAGTCCTGGGACCTGCAGCGCGCCGTCACCTTCGCCCGCACCGTCCTCGAGGACGTGCCGGAGCTGATCCCCTCGGTGGTCCGCGACGCCTACGACCTCGTCGACGCGCGGACGGCGTACGACTGGGTCCACGCCCCGGGCGACGTCGGTCAGGTGGCCCGCGCCCAGCGGCGGTTCCGGTTCGAGGAGGCCCTCGTGACCCAGCTGGTCCTCGCGCGCCGTCGCGCCGAGATGCGCCTGCTGGGCGGCCAGGCGCGCACCGGCTCGGACGGCGGCCTGCTGGCCGCGTTCGACGAGCGGCTGCCGTTCGAGCTCACGGCCGGGCAGCGGGCCGTCGGTGCCGAGATCGAGGCCGACCTGGCTAGGCCCCACCCCATGAACCGGCTGCTCCAGGGTGAGGTCGGCTCCGGCAAGACGCTGGTGGCTGTCCGCGCGATGCTCCGGACCGTCGACTCCGGGGGGCAGGCGGCCCTGCTCGCCCCCACCGAGGTCCTCGCCCAGCAGCACCACCGGTCGATCACCGCGCTCCTCGGCGACCTCGCGGCCGGTGGGATGCTCGGAGGCGCCGCCGAGGGCACCACCGTGGCCCTCCTCACCGGCTCGATGGGCAAGGCGCAGCGGCAGGAGGCGATGCTGCGGGCCGCCAGCGGCGAGGCCGGCATCGTCATCGGCACCCACGCGCTCCTCGAGGACAAGGTCTCCTTCGCCGACCTGGGCCTGGTGGTGGTCGACGAGCAGCACCGGTTCGGTGTCGAGCAGCGGGCGGCCCTCACCGACAAGGCCGGCACCCCTCCCCACGTCCTGGTGATGACCGCGACGCCGATCCCGCGCACCGTCGCGATGACCGTGTTCGGCGACCTCGAGGTCTCGACCCTCACCGAGCTGCCGGCCGGGCGCGCGCCGATCCAGTCCACCGTCGTCCCTCTGAACGACCAGCCCACCTGGATCCGACGGGTGTGGGAGCGGGTCCGCGAGGAGGTCGGCAAGGGCCACCAGGTCTACGTCGTGTGCGCGCGGATCACCGGTGACGAGCTGGAGCAGGGCGAGAACGACCAGGTCGACGTCGACGAGGACGGCAACCCCGTCGCCGTCAAGGTGCCGATGTACGCCGTGGAGGAGCTCCACGCCGAGCTCGCCACGGGCCCGCTCCAGGGACTGCGGCTGGCCCAGCTCCACGGCCGGCTCGCCCCCGACGAGAAGGACCGCACGATGCGGATGTTCGGCGCCGGCGAGATCGACGTCCTGGTCTCGACCACGGTCATCGAGGTCGGGGTCGACGTCCACAACGCCACCACGATGGTGATCATGGACGCCGACCGCTTCGGTGTCTCCCAGCTCCACCAGCTGCGGGGGCGGGTGGGTCGCGGAGGCCTGCCCGGGCTCTGCCTGCTGGTCACAAACGCCACCCCGCTCGCCACCGACGCCCGTGAGCGTCTCGACGCCGTCGCCGGCACCACCGACGGCTTCGAGCTCAGCCGGGTGGACCTCGAGCAGCGCCGTGAAGGTGACGTCCTGGGCCGCTCCCAGTCCGGGTACAGGTCCAGCCTGCAGAACCTCCGGGTGCTGCGCGACGAGGACACCATCGTCGCCGCCCGCAAGGCGGCCGAGAGCCTCCTGGGCACCGATCCGGGGCTCTCCGGGGCGCCCGAGCTGCGGGCCGCGGTGGAAGTCATGGAGCAATCACGGCAGTCTGAGTTCATGGAGAAGTCATGACCGCCGGAGCGCCATGACCAGGATCATCGGCGGGACCGTCGGGGGACGGCGCATCCAGACACCGCGAGGCGCCGCGACCCGCCCCACGAGCGACCGCGTGCGCGAGGCGCTCTTCTCGGCCATCGAAGCATGGTGCGGCTCGCTCAGCGGGCTCCGCTTCCTCGACCTGTACGCCGGGTCCGGCGCGGTGGGCCTGGAGGCCTGGTCCCGCGGGGCGGGCGTCGTCACCCTCGTCGAGCAGGACCGCCGCACCGCCGCACTGATCTCCGCGAACGCCAGGACGCTGGGGTTCGCCAAGGCCAACGTGGTGTCCGCCGGGGTCAGTGCGACACTGGGCCGGTCCCCGGCCGCGCCGTACGACGTCGCGTTCCTCGACCCGCCGTACCCGCTCGAGGAGGACGCCCTGGAGGCCGACCTGCGGGCCTTGGATGCCCAGGACTGGCTGGTCCCCGGTGCCCTGGTCGTCGTCGAGCGGTCGTCGCGGAGCCCCGAGCCGTCCTGGCCCGAGGGGTTCACGGACCGGCGGGCGAAGCGCTACGGCGAGACCATGCTTTGGTACGGTCACGCAGCGTCCCCGCCACCGCCGGGAACCCACCCCAGCCCCCCTGTCAGCGAGGAGTGAGCCCGTGCGCCGAGCCGTCTGCCCGGGGTCGTTCGACCCGGTCACCAACGGGCACATCGACATCGTCAACCGCGCCTCGCAGCTGTTCGACGAGGTGGTCGTCGCGGTGGGGGTCAACAAGTCCAAGAACCGCCTCTTCTCGCCCGAGGAGCGCATCGACATGCTGCGCGAGGCCTGCCGCGACTTCGACAACGTCCGGGTCGACGGCTTCACCGGGTTGCTGACCGACTTCTGCGCCCAGCACGACATCCGGGCGATCGTGAAGGGTCTGCGGGCCGTCTCGGACTTCGACTACGAGCTCCAGATGGCCCAGATGAACGCGTCCCTCGCCGACGTGGAGACGGTCTTCGTGCCGACCAGCCCCGAGTACTCCTTCCTGGCGTCCAGCCTGGTCAAGGAGGTCGCGACCTTCGGTGGCGACGTCTCCGGGTTGGTGCCCGGGTTCGTCCACGAGCGCCTGGTCACCCGGCTCGCCGAGCGCGGGGCGGCGGGCGAGGCGTGAGTGCGGCCGTCCCCTTTTGCGGTCGCGTGCTCCCGACCGTTACGATTCACGTCGATCTGTTGTGCCCGGACTGGGAAGTGATCTCCTGAGCAGCCTGGACCCGAGAGCGCCGCTCGTGCTCGATACACGCGAGCTCGGCCGCCGCCCGGGGTCCCAGCGCGAGGTGACCCGAACAGTCAAGGCACCATCAGATCTTGGCATCGAAGTTCTCCGTGTCCCCGAAGGTGCGCAGGTCGAGATCGACCTGCGGATCGAGGCGGTCATGGAGGGGGTGCTGGTCACGGGTACGGCTTACGCCGTGCTCGAAGGTGAGTGCGTGCGGTGCCTGGAGCAGATCTCCGACGAGATCGAAGTGACGTTCCAGGAGCTGTTCGTCTACGACGACCAGAACCACCACCGGGTCGGCGACGACCTGGAGGACGACGAGGCCAGCCGGCTCGAGGACGACCTGCTCGATCTCGAACCCCTGTTGCGGGATGCGGTGGTGCTTGCACTGCCGTTCCAGCCGCTGTGCGAGGACGACTGTCCCGGACTGTGCACCGAGTGTGGTGCCCGTCTGGCAGACGACCCGGAACACGCACACGACGCGGCGATCGACCCGCGATGGGGACGGCTGCAAGAACTCCAGCAGGGCGACGAATGACCAAGTGCGGCCGCCGAGCGGCCGCGGTAGCAAGGAGATAACAGTGGCTGTCCCGAAGCGGAAGATGTCGCGCAGCAACACGCGCCACCGTCGCTCGCAGTGGAAGGCCGTCGCGCCGTCCCTGGTGACCTGCGCCAACCCGGCCTGCGGTGCCAAGCACCTGCCGCACCGTGCGTGCGGAGCCTGCGGCCAGTACGGCGCCAAGGCCGACCGTCGTCAGGTTCTCTGAGCCGGACGCGGACGGCTTGACCAACTACGGCGAGCTTCGAGCTGCGCTTGGGGATCCGGTCCTGGACCCCGAGCTTCTTGAGCGAGCCCTGACGCACCGCTCGTTCGCGTACGAGAACGGCGGGCTCCCGACCAACGAGCGCCTCGAGTTCCTCGGGGACTCCGTGCTCGGGGTGGTCGTGACCGAGTCGCTCTACCGCACCCACCCGGACCTCTCCGAGGGCCGGTTGGCCAAGCTCCGGGCCGCGGTTGTCAACGCCCGGGCCCTGGCCGAGGTGGGTCGCGAGATCGGCCTCGGTGAGCACGTCAAGCTCGGTCGCGGCGAGCAGTCGACGGGTGGCCGCAACAAGGCCTCGATCCTGTCCGACACGGTCGAGGCGGTGCTCGGTGCGGTCCATCTCAGCGGTGGCTTCGAGGTGTCGGCCGACGTCGTGCACCTGTTGTTCGACCCGCTCATCGAGGCGGCGTCCGCCATGGGCGCCGGGCTCGACTGGAAGACCTCGCTCCAGGAGCTCTCCGCCGAGCACAGCCTCGGTGTTCCCGAGTACGTCATCGCGGACGAGGGCCCGGACCACATGAAGACCTTCACCGCCCAGGTCAGGGTGGCCGACGAGCTCTACGGCAACGGCGTGGGTCGCTCCAAGAAGGAGGCCGAGCAGGCCGCCGCGGAGACGGCGTACGGCGAGATCGCCGCCGGCCTCGGTGTCGAGGACCCGGCCGTCGAGGCCGCCGCCTCCGCCCTCCACGACTGACCGGCTCCTCCCGTGCCCGAGCTTCCCGAGGTCGAGGTCGTCCGCGCCGGGCTCGAGCGCCACGTCCTCGGCTCCACCATCAGCCGGGTCGACGTGCTGCACCCGCGGCCGGTCCGCCGCGACCCGAGCGGGCCTGACGGCTTCGCCCTCGCGCTCACCGGCCGGCGGATCGAGGCGGCCAGACGCCGCGGCAAGTACCTCTGGATGCCGCTCGACAACGGCGACGCGATCCTCGGCCACCTCGGCATGAGCGGTCAGCTGCTCGTCCAGCCCACCGAGGCGCAGGACGAGCGCCACCTCCGGGTGCGCTTCGTGCTCGACGGCGGTGCCGCGCAAGAGCTCCGCTTCGTCGACCAGCGGATGTTCGGCGGGCTGTCGGTCTCCGTGGGCGGCGCCGAGCTGCCCTCCGAGATCGCGCACATCGCACGGGACGCGCTCGACCCCGCCTTCGACGAGGCCGACTTCGTCCGCCGCGTACGCCGTCGTACGGCGGGCGTGAAGCGGCTGCTCCTCGACCAGACGCTGGTGTCGGGCGTGGGCAACATCTACGCCGACGAGGCGCTGTGGCGGGCCCGGATCCACGGGGACCGGCCGGGGGACCGGTTGACGGCGACGCAGGTCCGGGAGGTGCTCGGCCAGGCCCAGGAGGTCATGCGGGACGCCCTCGGGGAAGGTGGCACCTCGTTCGACTCCCTCTACGTGAACGTCAACGGCGAGTCCGGCTACTTCGACCGCTCGCTCCACGCCTACGGACGCGAGGGCGAGCCCTGCGACCGGTGCGGGAGCCCGATCCGGCGGATCGCCTTCATGAACCGTTCGTCGTACTTCTGCCCCGTCTGCCAGCCCGCCGCCAGGGCCCGCAGGGTCCCCTCGGAGCATTGACCGGACGCCTGTGTGGTGGGACTCTTGAAGACGGTCCCCACCCCACGGGCCACCACCCCCTCACCCCGGAAGGCTCACCATGGCCAAGGCGCTGATCGGCTACATGAACAGCGACCTGCGAACCCCCGCCCGACTCACCGTCGAGAACTCCCGGCTCCGCGCACGCGTCGCCGAGCTCGAGGACCTCGTCCTGCGCCTGTCGCAGGAGAACGATGCCCTCGCCGCCGCCCAGACGGCCTCTCTCGACCTCGAGTCCCAGGCGATGCAGGAGATGCAGCCCGCCTGAACGGTCGGTTGCACCGTGACCGGCAGCATGCTCGGTCGTTGAGGTCGCTATGCGTACTTTCGTAGCCCTGACCTCCGCCGGCCTGATGCTGGGTGCCAGCGCTGCCCTCGCCGCCCCTGCCTCCGCGCACGGCGACAAGGAACAACGCGAAGAGATGCGGTTGGCCGGCCTCGCGCAGGTCGACGGCACCCCCATCCTCAGCGACAACGTCCAGCACCTCGCCAACATCTCCGGCCAGGTCGGCATCTCCGGCTGCTTCATGCAGACCGATGAGATCTTCGTGACCAGCGGCCTCGACTCGGTGCGGGTGTACGACGTCTCCGACGGCACCAACCCCACCCAGAAGGGTGTTCTCTAGAACGCGGTCTTCGAGAACGAGGCGATGAACTGCGGAGAGCGGTTGATCGACGGGAAGCGTCAGCGGTTCGCCCTCATCGGCGTCGACGTCTACCAGGCCTCACCGGGCGACCCGGAGCACCTGAACCAGGGCGATGGGCAGGAGATCATCGTCGTGGACGTCACCGACCCCACGACCCCGGCCATCGTCGGCCGCGCTCCGGCCACGACCAGCACGCACACCGTGACCTGTGTCGTCGACAGCAACTGCCGTTACGCCTACTCCGCGGGTGACTCCAGAGATGGCACCTTCTCCATCATCGACCTGCGCGACCCGAGTAGTCCGCGGGAGGTCGACTCCAACGCGAGCAAGGACGGGGTCCAGCCCTTCAAGTCCCCGACGGCCGCGCACAAGTGGAACTTCGACAGCGCCGGCATGGGCACCCACACCGGCTTCGACGGTGCCTCGATCTGGGACGTTCGCAAGCAGGCGCACCCGAAGCTGATCACGACCACGGGCAGGGCCGGTCGCGGCACGCACCCGAAGTACCCGGGGTACAACGACTTCATCCTGCACAACTCCGGACGGCCCAACGCGGACGCCTTCAAGTCGAACAGCAAGCCGGCGTTCCGGAACGGCAACATCATGCTGGCCACGGAGGAGGACTACGTCGAACGCGACTGCAGCATCGCCGGGTCCTTCCAGACCTGGCACGTGAAGTCGCTCAACCCGGACCGGGCGACAGCGATCGAGCCGCTCGACAAGGTGGAGCTGTCCGACCTCCAGGCCGAGCAGCCGAGCAGCGTCCCCCAGCCCGCCACCGGCTCCTTCTGCTCCTCGCACTGGTTCGACCACCGCGCCGGCGGAATCGTGGCGGCCGGGTTCTACGGAGGCGGCACCCAGTTCATCGACGTCAGCAACCCGAAGGACATCAAGTCCTACGGTTACGCCTACTGGGGCGGGACGCAGGTGTGGGACACCCGGTGGGTGCCGATCTACAAGGACGGCAAGCAGATCCAGCGCAAGAGCAATGTGGCGTACTCCATCGACCTGGTCCGCGGCCTCGACGTCTACTCCGTCGACGTCGGTGACGGCCGGGGCACCCAGCCGAGCGAGGGTCTGAGTCCCGACCGCTCGATGACCGACCGCGCGTCCGGAGCCGTGCTCCCGATGGGGCTGGTCGGCGGCGCCCTCGCGCTGGCCCTCGCCGTACGCCGCCGCAACCGCCGCGTCTGACCGCGTCCCGTCCGCCGGCCACTCGGGCTAATCCGGTTGGCCGGCGGACGCCTGCGGGTCTAGCGTGACGCCCTTGTGAGACGTCTGCTGGAAACCGTGGCTCCGGCCCGCATGGGAACCGGGTTCCGCTGGTTGATGTCCTCGTCCTGGGTGACCAACACCGGCGACGGCATCATGATCGCGGCCGGGCCGCTGCTGGTCGCCTCGCAGACCCAAGACCCGTTCCTGGTGGCCGCCGCGGCCGGTGTCCAGTGGCTCGCGCCGCTGCTCTTCGGCCTGCACGCCGGCGTGCTGGCCGACCGGCTGGACCGTCGGCTGATCGTGGTCACGGTGGACCTGATGCGGGCGGGCGTGCTCGCCCTGCTCAGTCTCACGATCCTGACCGACGCGGTCTCCATCGCGGTCGTGCTCGTCGCGCTCTTCCTCCTCGGCGTGGCCGAGGTCTTCGCCGACAACACGGCCAGCACGCTGCTCCCGATGCTGGTGCACCGCGACGACCTGGCGATCGGCAATGCCCGGCTGACCACCGGCTTCATCACGGTCAACCAGCTGGCCGGTCCGCCGATCGGCGCGGCGCTCTTCGTGGCCGGCTCCGCCTGGCCCTTCCTCACGAACGGCGTGCTGGTGGCACTCGGTGCGCTCCTCGCCTCGCGGATCGTGCTGCCTCCCCACGGTCGTGCACCGGGGACCGACTCCCGCGCCCGCCAGGACATCGCGGAGGGCTTCCGCTGGGTGTGGCACAACGCCGCGGTCCGCACGCTCGTGCTGACGATCTTCACGTTCAACATCACGTTCGGCGCCGCCTGGTCGGTGCTGGTGCTCTACGCGACGCAGCGGCTCGACATGGGCGCGGTCGGCTTCGGCCTGCTGACGACGGTCTCGGCGGTCGGCGGCCTGATCGGAACGCTCTCCTACGGCTGGATCACCCGTCGGGTCAGCCTCGGCAACATCATGCGGATCGGCTTGATCATCGAGACCGTCACCCACCTCGCGCTCGCCCTGACGACGGTCCCCGCGGTCGCGCTGGCGATCTTCTTCGTGTTCGGTGCGCACGCGTTCATCTGGGGCACCACGTCGGTGACCGTCCGGCAGCGGGCGGTCCCCCTGGAGTTCCAGGGCCGCGTCGGCGGCGTCAACCTGGTGGGAGTCTTCGGTGGTCTCGTGCTCGGATCCGGCATCGGCGGCCTGCTCGCGCAGCACTGGGGGGTGACCGCGCCGTTCTGGTTCGGCTTCGTCGGCTCGGCGGTGTTCGTGGTCCTGATCTGGCGCCAGCTCACCCACATCGCCCACGCCGACGAGGAGGCCGTCGCGCCCGCGTCACCGGCCTGAGTGGTTGCATGACCTCATGGACACGCTTGTCGAGCTGACCGGCTCCCTGCCCGAGGGCGTCGTGGTGACCGATCCCGAGACCATGGAGAAGTACCGTTTCGACTGGTCCCGCGACGCCAGCGCCGGGATGCCCCTGGCCGTGGTGCGGGCGGAGGACGCCGGGCAGGTGCAGATCGCCGTGCGCTGGGCGGCGGCCCACCGGGTTCCCGTCGTCCCGCGCGGCGCCGGGAGCGGGCTGTCGGGCGGCTCGAGTGCCGTCGACGGCGGCCTGGTGGTCTGCCTCGAGCGGATGAGGGCGATCGAGATCGACGTCGACTGCCGGGTGGCCGTCGTGGAGCCGGGCGCATTCAACGCCGAGGTGAAGCAGGCCGCCGCCGGGCACGGTCTCTGGTACCCGCCGGACCCCTCGTCGTACGAGATCTGCTCGATCGGCGGCAACGTCGCCACCAACGCCGGAGGCCTCTGCTGCGTGAAGTACGGCGTCACCACCGACTACGTCCTCGGCCTCGACGTCGTGCTCGCCGACGGGACCCTCGTCACCCTGGGGGGCAAGCGGATCAAGGACGTCGCCGGGCTGAGCCTGCTCAAGCTGTTCGTGGGCAGCGAGGGCACCCTCGGCATCGTGACCCGCGCGATCCTGCGACTGGTGCCGGCCCAGGCGCCACGGTCGACCCTGGTCGCGTCCTTCCCCGACGTGGACTCGGCGGCCCGGGCGGTCGTGGCCGTCGGGCAGACCCTGCGTCCCTCCATGATGGAGCTGATGGACCGCGCGTCGATCAACGCGGTCGAAGACTTCAAGCCGATGGGGCTGGACCGGTCGGCCGGGGCGCTCCTGGTGGCCCAGTCCGACGCACCCGTGGCCGCGCGAGCCGCGGAGGTCGAGGTGATGCGGGGGGCCTGCACGGCCGCCGGTGCGAGCGAGGTGTTCGTCACCGACGACCCCGACGAGGGCGAGCTCTTCGTCGAGGCGCGACGGGCGGCCTTCCCGGCCATCGAGGCCCGGGGTTCACTGCTGCTCGAGGACGTCGGCGCCCCGGTCCCGCAGCTGCCGGAGCTCCTCGCCGCGATCGCCGCCATCGCGACCGAGCACGACGTCGAGATCCCGGTCGTCGCCCACGCGGGCGACGGAAACACCCACCCGATCATCGTGTTCGACCCCACGGACCCGGCAGCCGAGAAGCGGGCCCGGGCGGCGTTCGAGGACGTCATGCGGGCCGCGATCGCGCTCGGGGGCACGATCACCGGTGAGCACGGCGTCGGTCGCGCCAAGAAGGGCGCCCTGCCGGACCAGCTGGGACCCGAGGTCATGGCGCTGACCCGCCGGGTCAAGGACGCCCTCGACCCGGACGGGATCCTGAACCCCGGGGCCATCCTCTAACGTCGCCCTCATGATCCGCGATCGTCGACTCTTCGGACCCGGCCCCTCCAACCCCTACCCGGAGGCGACCGCCGCCCTCGGGCTCCCGCTGCTCGGTCACCTCGATCCGGCGTTCCTCGCGCTGATGGACGAGACGTGCGACATGCTCCGCACCGCCTGGGGGACCGACAACGCCCGGACCCTGCCGATCTCCGCGACCGGCTCGGCCGGCATGGAGGCGGCCTTCGTCAACACCGTCCACCCCGGTGACGTCGTCGTGGTGGCGGTCAACGGCCTCTTCGGCCAGCGGATGTGTGACGTCGCAGCCCGCTGCGGCGGCGAGGTCGTCCCCGTCGAGCACGACTGGGGCCAGCCGGTCGACACCCAACGGGTGCTGGATGCCCACCCCAGTCCCGCGGTCATCGCCGCCGTCCACGCCGAGACCTCCACCGGCGTCCGCTCCGACATTGCCGCGCTGGGTGCGGCCAAGGGCGACGCCCTGCTGATCGTCGACGCCGTCACCAGCATCGGCGGCATCGAGCTGCGCGCCGACGACTGGGGGATCGACGTGGGGTACGCCGGCACGCAGAAGTGCCTCGGTGTCGCCCCCGGCCTGGCCCCGTTCACCATCAACGACCGGGCCTTCGGGCGTCGCGTGGAGAAGCCGCAGTCGTGGTACCTGGACCTGGGCCTGCTCGGCGGGTACGTCGGCGAGGCGTCGGGCTCCGGTGGCCGGACCTACCACCACACCGCGCCGGTCGCGATGGTCGCCAGCCTGCACGCGGGTCTCACCCGGATCCTCGAGGAGGGGCTGGACGCCGTGTGGGCCCGTCACGAGGCCGCCGGGAGGATGCTCCAGGACGGCCTCGTCGAGATGGGTCTGGAGCTCTGGGCCGCCGAGGGCCACCGACTCCCGGAGCTGACCACCGTCAAGGTGCCGGACGGCGTCGACTCGGCCGCCGTGCGCCGCTACCTGCTCGAGCGCTACGACCTCGAGATCGGTGCCGGCGCCGGGGCGTTCGCGTCCAGCGTGTGGCGGATCGGGCTGATGGGGCACAACGCCCGGCCGGACGCCGCACTCCTGGTCCTGGCCGCGCTGCGCGACGCCCTCGATCACGCCTGAGGTCCTCCCACGAAACGCCCGTGACGGCGGGTAGGGTGAGCCGCGCTGAAGCTTCCCCCGGCTGGCTGGAATGATCTGCCGTTCGGCACGGCCCGACGCGCCCTCCGGCGCGTGACGACCCGGTGAGGAGCACCCGTTGTACCTGAAGAGCCTGACCCTGAAGGGGTTCAAGTCCTTCGCCTCCTCGACGACGCTCCAGCTGGAGCCCGGGATCACGTGCATCGTCGGGCCCAACGGCTCGGGCAAGTCCAACGTCGTCGACGCCCTCGCCTGGGTGATGGGCGAGCAGGGCGTGAAGTCCCTGCGCGGCGGCAAGATGGAGGACGTCATCTTCGCCGGCACGTCCGGCCGCCCGCCCTTGGGCCGGGCCGAGGTGCTGCTCACGATCGACAACTCCGACGGCGCGCTCCCGATCGAGTACGCCGAGGTCACCATCAGCCGCACGATGTTCCGCAGCGGTGGCTCCGAGTACGCCATCAACGGCAGCTCGTGCCGGCTCCTCGACGTCCAGGAGCTCCTGTCGGACTCCGGCATCGGTCGCGAGATGCACGTCATCGTGGGCCAGGGCCAGCTCGACACCATCCTGCACGCCACCCCGGAGGACCGCCGCGGCTTCATCGAGGAGGCCGCGGGCGTCCTGAAGCACCGCAAGCGCAAGGAGAAGGCGCTCCGCAAG
>JBKJUE010000124.1:0-16415 GCA_046590395.1 Nocardioides sp. | reverse complement strand
GGCCCTCCACGCCGCCTCCGCCGGTCGAGCTGGTCGAGACCCTCACGCCCGCACCGCCGCGGCACAGACCTTGAACTCCGGCATCCGGCTGGACGGGTCCAGCGCGTCGTTGGTCAGCCGGTTGGCACCGACCCAGTGGAACGGCACGAAGACGGTGTCGGGGCGGATCGTGGAGACCACCCGGGCCGGCGCCTTCAGCTCGCCGCGGCGCGTGGTCACCACCACCTGCCCGCCGTCGACCGCGCCGAGCCGATCGGCCAGCATCGGGTGCAGCTCGACGAACGGCCCGTCGTCGGGCAGGTCGCGGATCCGGCGGGTCTGGGCGCCGGACTGGTACTGCGCGAGCACCCGGCCTGTCGTCAGGTGCAGCGGGTAGTCGTCACAGGGCTGCTCGGCGGCGCCGACGTGGTCGACGTCGACGAACCGCGCCCGACCGTCGGGAGTGGCGAAGCCGTCCTCGAACATCCGCGGCGTCCCGGGGTGCTCAGCCGTCGGGCACGGCCAGAACACGCCGTACTCGTTGCGGATCCGGTCATAGTCGATGCCCGCGTAGTCGGCCCTGCCGCCGGACGAAGCGGCGCCGAGCTCGGCGAAGATCGCCTCCGGGTCGGTCCCGAACTCAACCGGCGACCCCAGACGGGACGCCAGCCCAGCGAGAACCTCGAGGTCGCTGCGGACGCCGGCGGGCGGGGCGACTGCTCGCTCGCGCAGGATCACCCGCCCTTCGAGGTTGGTCATGGTGCCGGTCTCCTCGGCCCACTGCGTCACCGGCAGGACGACGTCGGCCATCGCCGCGGTCTCGCTCATCACGATGTCGGCGACGACGAGCAGGTCCAGCGACTCCAGCCGCTCGCGGACGTGGGTGGCGTTGGGTGCGGAGACCACGATGTTGCTGCCGAAGACCAGCAGCGCGCGGGCGCCGTCGGGGGTGCCGAGCGCGTCGAGGAGCTCGTACGCCGACCGCCCCTTGCCGGGCAGGGTCTCCGGATCGACCCCCCAGACCCGGGCGACGTGCTCGCGGGCGACCGGGTCGTCGATCATCCGGTAGCCGGGGAGCTGGTCGGCCTTCTGGCCGTGCTCGCGGCCGCCCTGGCCGTTGCCCTGGCCGGTGACGCAGCCGTAGCCGGAGAAGGCGCGGCCCGGCATCCCCAGCGCGAGCGCCACGTTGAGCCAGCCGAGCACGGTCGCGGTGCCCTGGCTGTGCTGCTCGGCGCCGCGGGCGGTCAGCACGACCGCGCGGTCCGCCTCGGCGAGCAGCGCGGCCAGCTCACGGAGCTCGGACGTCAGCACCCCGGACACCCGCTCGACCCGCTCCGGCCACCACGCGGCCGCCGTGCGCCGCACAGCGGAGAACCCAGTGGTGCGAGCGGCGACGTACTCCTCGTCCACCGCGCCGGCGGCGTCCAGCAGGTGCAGCAGCCCGAGCGCCAGCGGCAGGTCGGTGCCCGGCACCGGCTGGAGGAACAGGTCGGCCCGCTCGGCGGTCGCGGTGAACCGCGGGTCGATGACGACGACCTTGCCCCCACGGGAGCGGAGCCGGTCGAGGTGCCGCGCGGCCGGGGGCATGGTCTCGGCGAGGTTGGAGCCGACGAGCACCAGGACATCGGTCTTTTCGAGGTCCGCGAGCGGGAACGGCAGCCCCCGGTCCACGCCGAACGCCTGGTTGGCCGCGGACGCGGCCGACGACATGCACCAGCGCCCGTTGTAGTCGATCTGGCTGGTGCCGAGCGCGACCCGGGCGAACTTCCCGAGCTGGTAGGCCTTCTCGTTGGTCAGGCCCCCGCCGCCGAAGACGGCGACCGAGTCCGCGCCGTACGTCTCCCGCAGATTCGAAAGACGACCCGCGACCAGGTCGAGCGCCTCGTCCCAGTCCGCGGCCCGCAGCTCACCGGTCGCCCGGTCCCGCACCAGCGGCGTCGTCAGCCGTTCCCGGTTGCCGCGAAGCCCGGCGGCGGTCCAGCCCTTGCGGCACAGGGCTCCCTCGTTCACGGGGAACTCCGGCCACGGCACGACCTCGAGCGCACGTCTGGTGCGCTCGAGGGTCATGCCGCACTGCAGGCTGCAGTAGGGACAGTGGGTCTTGGTCACTAGATGCCTGCCCCCGCAAGGCTCGTCGCGCGGACCGTCGCGGGCTGGCGCAGGTAGACGGCCCACGTCACGAAGGCGCAGACGACGTAGAAGCCGGTGAACACGACGAAGGCGCCCTTGGCGGCCGACATCGGGTCCGCGACCCACGGTGCGCTGAACGCCATCGGGATCAGGAAGCCGCCGATCGCGCCGACCGCGCCGATCACACCGATCGCCGCGGAGGCCTGCTTGGTGCCGGCGAGCAGCGCGGCCGAGCGCTCCGGCGTGCCGTGGCTGGAGCTGCGCTCGGCCTCGGTGCGCCAGATCGCCGGGATCATCTTGTACGTCGAGCCGTTGCCGATGCCCGTGGCCGCGAAGACGCAGAGGAAGAAGCCCAGGAACCACGGGAACCACGACTGGTTGGCCGAGGCGATCGACGGGTCGGCGGTGGGGTTCGGCGTGAGCTGCATGAGCGTCCAGAGCACGGCCAGGGTGAAGACGACCATGCCGCCGAACGCCCCGAGGGTCACCTTCGCGCCCCCGAACCGGTCCGCGAGCCAGCCGCCGAACGGCCGGGTCGCGGAGCCGACGAGGGCTCCGAGGAACGCGAAGTAGGCGAAGTAGATGCCGGTGCCGAGCGGCGCCGGCTCCGGCACCCAGAAGTTGAGCTTGATCAGCAGCGGCATCGCGGCGGAGTAGCCGATGAACGAGCCGAAGGTGCCGATGTAGAGGAACGCCATGATCCAGGTCTGGCGCTTGCGGACCACCTGCATCTGCTCGCGCGGCGAGGACTTCGCGGTGCCGAGGTTGTCCATGAAGAAGTACGCCGCGAGGGTCGCCACGATCGCGAGGCCGGCGTACACCCAGGCTGCCCGCTCCAGGTTGATCCCGCCCTCGGCCGCCTTCACGATGCCGAAGATGCCGGCGCCGCCGACGATGACCGGCAGGAAGAACTGGATCAGCGAGACCCCGAGGTTGCCGCCGGCGGCGTTGAGGCCGAGCGCGGCGCCCTTCTTGGAGGCCGGGTAGAAGAAGTTGATGTTGGCCATCGAGCTGGCGAAGTTGCCGCCGCCGAGGCCGGCCGTCGCGGCGATCAGGCAGAACACCCAGAACGGGGTGTCCGGACGCTGCACGGCGTACGCGAACCCGAGCGTCGGGACCAGCAGGAGGGCCGCGCTGGCCATCGTCCAGTTCCGGCCCCCGAACTTGGGCACCGCGAAGGTGTACGGCAACCGGAGCAGGGAGCCGACCAGGTTGGGGAGGGCCACCAGCAGGAAGAGCTGCTGGGGCGAGTAGTCGAACCCGGTGGCGACCAGGAACGCCGAGCTGACGCTCCAGATCAGCCACACCGAGAAGCCGAGGTGCTCGGCGAAGATCGACCAGATCAGGTTGCGCCGGGCCACCGACCTGCCGGTCGACTCCCAGAACTCGGGGTCCTCGGGACGCCAGTCGTCGATCCAGCGGCCGGTACGACGAGACGGTGCGGGCGTCGGCTCACCGGACGGGAGGGCGACGCCGGGGGTGGAGGTCATGGTCATGACGGGAAGCTCCTGTGCGATCGGGATGCTCCGATCGTGGGAGCCGCAGGTTTCGGGGCGTTCAGGTCACCGTCTCGCCGAGGTCACTTTGTCCTCACGACCTCACGGATCGCGCTTGTTGGTCGAGGTGCGAGGCCGGTCACGGCCGAGCCTCGAAACCCCTGCACGGACGCAGGGCGCCTTCGCACCTCAACCAACGGCTCGGGACAGCGGCCGGGATACTGGCGCGGTGACCACCACCAGCCGCCGGGTCGAGCCGGCGCACGCGTGGCGTGGCCTGTTGCTGGTGTCGGCCGCCGGAGTCGTCTGGGGCACCATCGGCCCCGCCGTCCAGCTCGCCCACGACGCGTCGGGGCTGTCCCCCTGGGTGATCAGCGCCTACCGCGCGGTCGTCGCCGTCCTCGTGCTGTGGGCCGCCACCCTCGCGACCCGGCGCCTCCACACCTGCGTGGCGGTTGCTCGCCACCAGCGGGGACGCGTCATCACCGTCGGCCTGACGACCGCGACCTTCATGCTGCTCTACTTCGTGGCCGTCGTCGCGGCCGGGGTCAGCGTCGCCACCGTCATCGCCCTGGGACTGGCGCCGGTGCTGCTGCTCGTGGTCGACAGCACCCACAACCGACGTGCGCCCACCCTCACCCAGGTGCTCACCGTCACCATCGCCCTCGTCGGACTCCTTCTCGTCTGCGTCGCCGGGGGCGGTGGGGAATCGGGACCGAACCCGACCCTCGGCATCCTGGCCGCCCTCGGGTCGGGGACGGCGTACGCCGTGTCCACCCACGTGGGCGCGTCGCTCTCCCGCGAGCACGACGCTCTCGCTGTCATCACGGCGACCATGTCCGTCGCCGCCGCTGTCCTGATCCCCGGCGGACTTCTCGTCGCGTACGCCCTCGACCAGAAGATGACGACGACGGACGCCGGGTCGTGGCTCCTCCTGGTGTACCTCGGCGCCGTGACGATGGCCTTCGCCTACGTGCTGCTGTACGCCGGGCTGCGGAGCACGACGAGCGGGTCAGCGGTGGTGGCCACGCTGCTCGAGCCCGTGACCGCCGTGCTCATCGCCGTCCTGTTCCTCGGCGAGCGACCGACCGCAGCCGTGGTGGTCGGCACCCTGCTGATCCTGGCCGCGATCGCGACCCTCGGCCGTCAGGTGGAGCAGGAGCCGCAGCCGCAGTAGCCGCCTGAGCCGGTCGCGCTCGACCCCGCCGGAGGCGCCGCTGTCACCTACAGTCGAACGATGACCTCCGACGATCCGGCCAGCCGCTCACCTGAGAGCGCGCCACCCGGGGCGAGCGGGGAGGTGTCACGGTCGGAACTCGTGGAGCGCGGCCTGGACCAGCTGCTGCGCGTCTCCCACGTGGTCTCCCCCGACGAGCTGCCCGCCGTGGTGGCCGACGCCGCCGCGGTGTTCGGGGGGAGGGACGCGACCATCTACCTCGCCGACCTCCAGCAACGCGTGCTGGTCCCCCTCCGGGCGCCCGGCCGGAACGGCCCCGAGGAGGACCTCGCGCCCCTCGGCGTCGACTCCACCGTCGCCGGCCGGGCGTTCCAGCACATGCGCCAGCTGACCCAGGCCGCCGACGGCGACCGTGAAGACGTCGTACGTGTCTGGCTGCCCCTTCTCGACGGGACCGAGCGGCTCGGCGTCTTCGGTCTCACCCTCCCGACGACGGTCCTCGACGACACCGTCGGCATGCGTCGCGTGCACCGGT
Organism: Nocardioides sp.; assembly: GCA_046590395.1. Classification (GTDB taxonomy): domain Bacteria; phylum Actinomycetota; class Actinomycetes; order Propionibacteriales; family Nocardioidaceae; genus Nocardioides. Next base: position 11,098 of record JBKJUE010000124.1, on the reverse strand, counting down.
TCGTCTCGGCGACCGCAGAGCTGGTCATGACCAAGACCATGTACGGCGACTTCCTGGTCCGGGCCCGGCGCACCCGTCCGATGACACTCGCCGCAGAGATCCAGTGGTCACTGCTGCCACCGTTGACCTTCGTGAACCAGTCGGTGGCCATCGCGGGAGGCCTCGAGCCCGCGTACGAGGTGGCCGGCGACTCCTTCGACTACGCCGTCGACGCGGGGGTGGCGCGATTCGCGGTGTTCGACGGCATGGGGCACGGCATCGTCAGTGCCCAGCTGATCAGCCTCGTCATCGCCGCGTACCGCAACGCTCGCCGCGTCGGCCGGTCGCTGCCCGACATCGCCGCACACATCGACAACGCCGTGAACGACATGTTCCGGGTCGAGTCCTTCGCCACGGGGGTGTTGTGCGAGCTCGACACCGTCTCCGGTCGACTCACCTGGGTCAGCGCCGGGCACCACGAACCTCTGCTGCTGCGCGACGGCAAGCTGGTTCGCGCACTCGAAGTCGAGCCGCTGCTGCCCCTTGGGCTGAACCACTCGCTCTCGCAGACCATGTCGACCACCGTCGGCACCGAGCAGCTCCAGCCGGGCGACATGCTGTTGCTCTACACCGACGGGGTCACGGAGGCCCGCGCCCCCGACGGCGACTTCTTCGGCCTCACCCGGCTCGTCGACATGCTGACGCGAAACCTGGCCGCGGGCCTGCCGGCACCGGAGACCATGCGCCGGGTCGTACACGCCTTGCTCGACCACCAGACCGGCGACCTCGACGACGACGCCACCCTGCTGCTGGTCGAGTGGCACGGCCCCCAGGGCCCGCTCGATGACCTCGCTGCCTCGTCCTTGACCGCCGAGCGTGCTCTCGACCCTGGTTAGTCCACCAGCGGGGTGCCGGGCTCACGTGACCGTGGCAGTCCATTGACCTCGTACGGCGACCCTGCTGGACCTCGTGGGAGGGCGTGACTCCTCCGCTGCTGCCCAGAGGCTCACCGGTATCGGGCTTCTCGCCGTCGCCATCGGCACGTACGCCGCCTCGTGGAACGCGCGCCGACAGGGTCGGCACGGTGCCGGGGTGCGACTTGGCCTCGCTGGAGCCGCGATCTCGGGGGTCATCTCGCTGCTGCTCGGAAGGTGTCGACGCGGCACCCTGCCTTTGCTGAGGCTGACGCCGCTCGCCAACCCTCCCCGGTGCCCCGCCTACCTCTGGGGGTTTCGAGGCTCAGGCGCTAGCGCGCCTTCACACCTCAACCAACGACGACACGAGGGGGTCGCTGGCACGTGCCGGGTCGGCGCCGGACACGGAGTCCCTCGACTCCCCGTGCATCCCGTGCCAGTCCAGGCACAGAACCGTGGCGTCGTCCTGCAGGGCATGGCCGGCGGCCGCGAGGGCGCTGTCGGCCAGCGCGCGGACCACCTCCCGCGGGTGGAGGTCTGCGGAGGCCCGGATCGCACCCGGGACGTCGACGCTCGCGACGCTGCGTTCGAGCATGCCGTCGGTGACGAAGACGACGCGATCCCCGGGCTCGAGGGTGAGGCTGGTGCTGCCGTAGGTGCTGTCTGCGAACATGCCGAACGGCAGGTCGACTCGCAGGTCCAGCGACGTCACCTCGGAGCCGCGCAACAGGTACGGCGAGACGTGGCCGGCGTTGACGATCTCGAGGCGGCCCGTCCGCAGCTCGACCCGACCGACCAGCCCCGTGACAAAGTCGTCCTCCCCGCGGGTGAGTGCATGCACGGACAACGCCTCGTTCGTCGCTTCGGCCTGCTCGATCAGCGACATGCCCTTGCGGCGGGCCCCGCGCAGGCCGCCCAGGCACAGGCTGGCCGTCAGGGCGGCGTACACGCCGTGCCCCATCGCATCGGTCAGCGACAGGTGCAGCACGTCACGGGCCAGGCTGTAGTCGAAGGTGTCCCCGCCGATGCTCGACGCCGGCTCGAGCCAGCCTGCGAGGGTGAACGCGGAAGCCTCACAGGTTCGGGCCTCGGGAAGCAGGCGCTGCTGGATCTCGGCGGACAGGGTGAACTCCCGGCTGCGCTGGCCCCCACTCGAACAAATCCGTGTGCCGGCGGTTGGCGATCACCACGAATGCCAGGAGATGCGCGACCGTGGCGACCTCGGCCGCCACCTCGTCAGCGGGTTCGTCGGGCAGGTCCATCTGGAGCACACCGATGGACTCTCCGCGTTCCGTCACCGGCGCGAACACGCGCCACAGGTCCGGCTGATCGTCCATCGCGTCCGCGCGGTCCGGGGGAACGACCTGGACCGTCTGCGTGCGCACCGCCTGCTCCGCCGCACCGCCGTCGAACGGCAGCACCGTCGCGGACTCCTCGTCCTCGCGGCGCTCGCCCCGCTCCAGCGAGCTGGGCTGACCACCGCGCCCGCGCGGCAGCGGCACGTGCGCCAACCGGACCAGCGCCCGGCCGGACACGTCGGCGATGAGGAAGGAGACGGCCACCGCACCGAAGGCGAGGCCGAGCTCGCACGCGACTCCTTCGACCGCCTCGACGGGCGAGTCGGCCTCCGCGGCTTCCAGGACCCGCCCGACGTCCGTCAGCCGGGGCGAAGGCTTCATTGGCGAATGATATGTCTCGTCAAGGATCCTTCAGACCGGAACGCACGGTTTGGACCATGCCGCGCATGCCCCCAGGCCCTGGCCACCACGCCCTCGCCACCGTCGGGCTGCGCTCGCGCGCGCTGGCACCGCCGGAGGTCGCCGGATCACGCGAGCCGGCACGTCGAGGTCTTCTCCACCCACATCGGCCTGGGCTTCGACCCCGATGTCTGGGGCATCGTGGCCGACCGCCTGGCCCTCGGCGGCCGATCAACCTGAGGCGTTGGCCAACAGGACCGGCTCACGCTCCGGGTAGCCGACCGGCAGGACGAAGGTGCCGCGCCGGTGCAGGTAGAGCACCCGCCAGTGCCAGTACCCGTCGTACGCCGTGGGCGACCGCTGCATCGCGCGGGCGTACTCCAGCACCGCTCCGACGTACTGGTCGGACGGGTTGTAGTGCCACAGTGCCCCGGCGATGTCTCCGGGCGCGCCGTTCGCCTTCAGGAGGCGGGCCGCGGCGAGGATCGCGTCGCGGGGGTCGTTGATGTCACCGCCGGCGCCGTAGAGGTCCCAGGTCGACGGCAGGAACTGCATGGGCCCTTCGGCTCCGGCGGTGCTCACTCCGCGGATCCGACCCATCCGCGTCTCGACCAGGTGGACCGCGGCCAGGTAGGTCCACGGCACGCCGGTGAGCCGCTGCGCGCGCCGGTAGTCGGCCTGCAGCTCCGACGCCGGCGGTGGTGCGACGATGCGCCAGTCCGGCAGCTTCGGCTGCGGCTCCGTCATCGAGAGCAGCAGGGACGCGGCCCTGACATCGCCCCGGGCGCTGCGCGCCGTGGCCCGGTCGAGAAGGCCCGTGACCTCCCGGCGAAACGGTGCCGGCGCCGTGGCCAGGGCACGGACCGCGACCTGCTGGAACTCGGCGGCCCGTCGTACGTCGGACTCCTCCGCATCCCGCGCCCGCAGCGTCGCACCCGCCCGGTTCAGCTGTCGGGCGAGCTCGGCCGCGTCGTCCGTCGCCGGCACCGTCGGCAGGTCGACCTCCTGTTCGGAAGGCTTGTCGGGTGTGCCGGCAGTGGCCGTCGGGCGTTCGGGACCGCTCTCGCGTCCCGGGGGCTCGGTGCTGCTGCAGGAGACGAACAGGCAGGCCGACACAGCGAGCGTCACCACTCGACGGACGGGCCGACCCGACGGTCTCATCAGCTGCGCAACCCCGCGTCGATCTCGGCGAACGCCTGGTCGAGGTCGACCCGCGGCCTCCAGTCCCACCCGTGGGCGCGGGCGGCCAGGATCTGTCCGGTCCACGCCGGCTTGTCGTCCCAGACCGGCTCGACGTCCAGCGCGCCCGTGACGGTCGCGTAGTAGTCCCGCACCGTGGCCGGACCCGCGGCCACGTTGACGGCCGTGCACGCCCCGGCGACCGGCCCGGTCTCGGCGTCGTCCGAGTCCGGCACGCGACCGGACGCCACGTCCGCCACGAGGGCAGCCAGGTCGTCGACGTGCACCCACGCGAAGGTCTGGTCGGGCAGCGCGTGCCGGGCCTGCTCGTCGTCCCGGATGGCGGCGGGGCGCAGGGTGTTCCAGATCGAGGTCTCGCCGGCGCCGAGGATGGCGGGCGGCCGGAGCAGCACCCGGGTGATGCCGTCGACCTCGGCCAGCGCGAGGTCGGCGTCCCGCTTGGTGACGGGGTAGTCGCCGCCGTCGTCGACGACCAGGGGCGACGCCTCGTCGACGTCGCCGGCCTCGGGCGAGCGGTCGTAGACGGCCGCTGTCGAGATGTGGACGAGGCGCTCCACGCCGGCCTCCACGGCGGCACGAGCGACCACCTGCGTGCCCTCGACCCCGATCCGCTGCTGGGTCTCGCGGTCGCTCCCCATCGGGTGCACCGTCGTGACGACCGCGCCGGCGCCCGCGACCACCACCGCCGCGAATTCAGGATCGGTGAAGTCGCCGACCCGCTCGTCGACGCCGTCGAGCGCGGGCGCGGTGCCGGGGCGGCGTACGACGGCACGCACGGCGACCCCGCGTTCGACCAGCGCCACGCAGGTCCGAGAGCCGACCAGGCCGTTGGCCCCGATGACGACGACGGGTGCGGAGGAGGTGGAGTCAGTCATGCCCGCCAGCCTTGCACGCGGTCCCAGACCGGTGGGACGAGCGACCGTTCGTCGCACGAATCCGACCGCTGGCCGACCGACGGCCTCCACTGGGCGAAGGATCGCCACGCACCCCTGCCGCCCGGTCGGCGTCCGCTTCTACGGTGACGGCCATCACACCGCTGCCGGCACGAGAGGGGTCCCCCGTGGCCACCGAAGCGCACGACCACGCACACGTCCAAGCCCAAAGGCACGACCCGGTCTACGACCGGCTGGCCGCCACACCCGAGTTCGCCGAGCTTCGCAAGCTGTACCGGGGCTTCGTCTTCCCGGCCACGGTCGCCTTCCTGGCCTGGTACCTGCTCTACGTCTGCATGTCGAACTGGGCGACGGGTTTCATGGACACCCAGGTCATCGGCAACATCAACGTCGCCCTGGTGTTCGGACTCCTCCAGTTCGTGACCACCTTCGCGCTGGCGTGGCTCTACAGCCGCTACTCGAACGCGAAGCTCGACCCGCTGGCCCGCAAGCTCAACGAGGAGTACGACGCCACGGCGGCCGGCTCCGACGGACGGAGGCACTGACATGGAGGGCAACCAGATCCTCACCACCGGCCTGTTCCTCTCGGTGGTCGCGCTGACCGTCGGGATCACCTTCTGGGCCAGCCGCCAGACGTCGGGCAGTGATGACTTCTACGCCGGCGGACGCAGCTTCTCCGGTTTCCAGAACGGCCTCGCCATCGGCGGCGACTACATGTCGGCAGCGTCGTTCCTCGGTATCTCCGGCGCCATCGCGCTGAGCGGGTACGACGGCTTCCTCTACTCCATCGGCTTCCTCGTGGCCTGGCTCGTCGCCCTGCTGCTCGTCGCCGAGATGCTCCGCAACTCCGGTCGCTACACGATGGCCGACCAGCTCGCCTACCGGATGAAGCAGACCCCGGTGCGGATGGCCGCGGCCACCTCGACGGTCGTCGTCTCGATCTTCTACCTCCTGGCTCAGATGGTCGGTGCGGGCACGCTCGTCGCCCTGCTGCTCGACGTCGACAGCCAGGCGATCAAGAACCTGACCATCTTCGGCGTCGGCATCCTGATGATCTTCTACGTCACCGTCGGCGGCATGAAGGGCACGACTTGGGTCCAGATCGTGAAGGCCGTGCTGCTCATGGCCGGATCGGCGCTGATCGTGTTCCTGGTGCTCCTCGAGTTCAACTTCAACCTGTCCGACCTGCTCGGCACGGCCTCGGCCAACTCCGGCGCACCCGGCAACTCGTTCCTCGAGCCAGGACTGAAGTACGGCGTCAGCCTGACCAGCAAGATCGACTTCCTGTCGCTCGGTATCGCGCTGGTCCTCGGCACCGCCGGACTGCCGCACATCCTGATCCGCTTCTACACGGTCCCGACGTCGCGCGATGCCCGCAAGTCGGTGCTCTGGGCGATCGGCCTGATCGGCGTCTTCTACCTGTTCACCCTGGTCCTCGGTTTCGGTGCCGCGGCCATGCTGACGGGAGACGAGAAGACCGAGGTCGCCGTCAGCAAGGGCAACCTGGCGTCGCCACTGCTCGCTGAAGCCGTCGGTGGCGGAGCCGGGTCGACCGGAGGCGCGATCCTCCTCGCCGTGATCGCGGCGGTCGCGTTCGCGACCATCCTCGCGGTGGTTGCCGGGCTCACCCTGACGTCGTCGGCCTCGGTCGCGCACGACATCTACAACAACGTGCTGAAGAAGGGTCAGGCCACCGAGAAGCAGGAGATCAAGGTGACCCGGATCGCCGCCCTGACGATCGGGTTGATCGCGATCCTGCTGGCGATCCCGGCGCAAAACCTCAACATCGCGTTCCTCGTGGCGCTGGCCTTCGCGGTCGCCGCCTCGGCGAACCTGCCCGCGATCGTCTACAACATGTTCTGGCGGCGGTTCAACACCCGCGGCGCCACCTGGAGCATCTACGGCGGCCTGATCTCGTCGCTCGGCCTGGTGTTCTTCTCGCCGGTGATGTCCGGCAAGGGCGTCATCGACGGGGTGAACCAGAGCCTGCTGCCCGCCAGCATCGACATCTCGTGGTTCCCGCTGGAGAACCCGGGCATCGTCTCGATCCCGCTCGGGTTCCTGTTCGGGTTCCTCGGCACGATCAGCTCGCGCGAGCCGGAAGCCGAGGAGCGCTACACCGAGCTCGAGGTCCGCGCCCTCACCGGCGCCGGGTCCGAGAAGGCCGTCATCCACTGACGGCAGGCACCCGCAACCCCTCACTCCGGACGGCCCTCGCCACGAGGGTCGTCCGGAGTCCATCCCGGGCGGTAAGTTCGAATCCGAGGCCCGGCCGACGTACCCGCCACCGACGTACCCGCACTCCAGGAGCCACGCGATGACCGACGACACCCTGTCCAACCTCTCCCGCGAGGACCGCCGCTTCGAGCCCCCGGCCGAGCTGGCCGAGAACGCGAACGTGAAGGAGGAGGCCTACGACCGGGCCGCCTCGGACCGGGAGGCGTTCTGGGCCGAACAGGCCGAGCGCCTCGACTGGGGCCAGAAGTGGGACCGGGTCCTCGACTGGGACAACCCGCCGTTCGCGAAGTGGTTCACCGGCGGCACCATCAACGCCGCCTACAACTGCGTGGACCGTCACGTCGAGGCCGGCAGGGGCGACAAGGTCGCGCTGCACTGGGTCGGCGAGCCCGAGGACGACACCCGCGACATCACGTACGCGGAGCTGAAGGACGAGGTCTGCCAGGCGGCCAACGCCCTGACCGAGCTCGGGGTGACCAAGGGTGACCGGGTCGCGATCTACATGCCGATGATCCCCGAGACCGTGGTCGCCATGCTGGCCTGCGCCCGCCTCGGCGCCCCGCACACCGTCGTCTTCGGCGGGTTCTCCGCGGACGCCCTGGCCAGCCGGGTCACCGACTGCGAGGCCAAGGTGATCATCACCGCCGACGGCGGCTACCGGCGCGGGGCGGCCTCCGCGCTCAAGCCCGCGGTCGACGAGGCCTGCACCAAGACCAAGGGCATCGTCGAGAAGGTCCTGGTGGTCCGTCGTACCGGCCAGGACCTCGGCGACGACAGCTGGGACGACTCCCGCGACGTCTGGTGGCACGATGCCGTCGGCGGCGCATCGACCGAGCACCAGCCCGAACTGCACGACGCCGAGCACCCGCTCTACGTCATGTACACCTCCGGCACGACCGGCACCCCCAAGGGCATCCTCCACACCACGGGCGGCTACCTGGTCGGCACGTCGTACACGCACTGGGCGGTCTTCGACCTCAAGGCCGACACCGACGTCTACTGGTGCACCGCCGACGTCGGCTGGGTGACCGGCCACTCCTACATGGTCTACGGGCCGCTCGCCAACGGCGCGACCCAGGTGATCTACGAAGGCACCCCCGACAGCCCGCACAAGGGCCGCTGGTGGGAGATCTGCGAGAAGTACGGCGTGACGATCTTCTACACCGCCCCCACCGCGATCAGGACGTTCATGAAGTGGGGCGACGACATCCCCGCGAAGTTCGACCTGTCGAAGATCCGGGTGCTCGGGTCGGTCGGTGAGCCGATCAACCCCGAGGCCTACATCTGGTACCGCGAGACCATCGGCGCCGGATCCGTTCCCGTCGTCGACACCTGGTGGCAGACCGAGACCGGCCAGATCATGATCTCGCCCTTGCCCGGAGTGACCCACGGCAAGCCCGGCTCGGCGATGAAGGCTCTGCCGGGTGTCGCCGCCGACGTCGTCAACGACGAGGGCGAATCCGTGCCCGACGGGTCCGGTGGCTACCTCGTGCTGACCGAGCCGTGGCCCGCGATGCTGCGCACCCTGTGGGGCGACGACGAGCGGTTCAAGGACACCTACTGGAAGCGCTACGAGAAGCAGGGCTTCTACTTCGCAGGCGACGGCGCGAAGAAGGACGACGACGGCGACCTGTGGATGCTCGGCCGGGTCGACGACGTCATGAACATCTCCGGCCACCGGCTCTCCACCACCGAGATCGAGTCGGCCCTGGTGTCGCACCCGAAGGTCGCCGAGGCGGCCGTGGTGGGCGCCGCGGACGAGACGACCGGCCAGGCGGTGTGCGCGTTCGTGATCCTGCGCGAGTCGGCACTCAAGGACGACGGCACCGCGCCGGACGATCTCATCGAGGAGCTGCGCAAGCACGTGCAGAAGGAGATCGGCGCGATCGCCAAGCCGCGCCAGATCATGATCGTCCCCGAGCTCCCCAAGACCCGCTCGGGCAAGATCATGCGCCGCCTGCTCAAGGACGTCGCCGAGCACCGCGACGTCGGCGACGTCACCACCCTCGCCGACTCCACCGTCATGGACCTGATCAAGGACAAGGAAGGCTCCGGCAAGTCCGACGACTAGTTGAGTTGGGCCCGCGCGGCTGACCAGTTGGGCGTGGGCGGCACGTACGTGCCGCTCACGCCCAACTCATGTGCCGCGCAAGCCCAACTCAACGGTCAGGGGGTGAGGTGGAAGCGGTCGCGATGCCCGAGCATCAGCGCGCCGAGGACTGCCGCGATCACCGAGCCGCCGAGCACCGCGGTCTTGGCGGCCTCGGCGTCGGCACCGCTGAACGACAGGTCGGCCACCAGCAGCGAGACCGTGAAGCCGATCCCGGCGAGGACGGCGACGCCGATGATGTCCCGCCAGCCGAGGTCCGGGCTGAGCTCGGCCCGGGTGAACCGGGTGACCAGCCAGGCACCGACCAGGACGCCGATCGGCTTCCCCACCACGAGTCCCGCGACGACCCCGACGACGATCGGGTCGGTGAGCAGGTCGGCGCCCCCGTCCAGCACGACGCCGGCCGACATCAACGCGAAGAAGGGCACCGCCACGCCGGACGAGAGCGGCGAGAGCAGGTGCTCGAGACGTTCGGCCGGGCTGACCGACTCGTCCTCCTCCGGCCGCACCCGCATCAACAGGCCCAGGACGACGCCCGCGATCGTGGCGTGGATGCCGCTCTCGTGCATGAACCACCAGGCCGCGATCGCCAGCGGCACGTAGACGACCGGCGTACTGATCCGGCGGCGCTGCAGCAGCGCCCACAGCACGAAGGCGACCAGGGTGAGGCCGAGCGAGGCGAGGTGGACCGTGTCGGTGAAGAAGACCGCGATGATCACGATCACGATCAGGTCGTCGACCACGGCCAGGGTGAGCAGGAAGGCCCGCAGCGCGGTCGGGAGGTTCGACCCCACGACGGCCAGCACCGCGAGTGCGAAGGCGATGTCGGTCGCCGCCGGGATCGCCCAGCCCTCGGGGCGCCCGTCCGCCCCCATCGTGTTGACCGTGAGGTAGATCAGCGCCGGCACCGCCACCCCACAGGCGGCGGCCACCACCGGGACGGCCGCGTCGGCCGGCCGGCGCAGCGACCCCACGACGAACTCGCGCTTCAGCTCGAGGCCGGCCACGAAGAAGAACAAGGTCAACGCGCCGTCGGCCGCCCAGTGCTCCAGGTCCAGCGGCCCGAGCGTCAGCCCGCGCAGCGACTCGTACGACGGCCCCAGGGGCGAGTTAGCCCAGATCACCGCGACGGCGGCCGCGGCCAGCGCGAGCATGCCACCGACCGTCTCCTTGCGGAGCAGGTCGCCGAGGAAGGTGCTCTCCGCGTGGCCGGGCTCGGCGAAGAGGAGCGGGCGACGGGCCTGGGTCACGATCAGATTCTCCGGTCGACGAGGGGATGTACGTCGCCCGTGCGCGGGTACGACGTGCCGACCAGACTTCCCGGCTCACCACGGGTGATGCTACCCACTGAGACGTGCGCTGACCCCGTTGTAGGGTCAGCACCGAGATTGACCGACCAGCAGAGGACGACTTCCCATGGCACCCGAACCGGCCCGCCACGCAGCCCCGCCGGCTGAGGACGACCCGACGATCGGCAAGCTCGTCACCGACGCCAGCCGCGACATCTCCAGCCTGATCTCGAAGGAGATCCAGCTCGCCAAGTCCGAGCTCAAGGTCAGCATCAAGGCCGGTGGCATCGGTGCCGGCCTCTTCGCCGCCGCGGGCTTCGTCGCCGTCCTCGCGATCATCATGCTGTCGATCGCGATCGCGTTCTTCATCCACTGGGCCGGCCTCGGCCTGCACTGGGCGTTCCTGATCGTGTTCGGCTTCTACCTGCTGCTCGCGGCCCTGATGGTCTTCGTGGGCGTGAAGAAGGTCAAGCAGGTGCGGGCCCCCGAGAAGGCGATCCGTCAGGGCAAGCAGATCCCGTCGGCGCTCAAGGGCAACGCCTGACGATCAGGCGTCAGCCGGCACAGTCTCCGGTGGACACCTCGTCGGTGTTGCTCATCCCGAGCGCCGCGCTGCGAGCGACCTGCTCGGCGGTGAGCGCGTAGCCGGTCTCCTTGTCGGTGACCGACGCCGCGAAGACGACGCCGACGACGGCGCCGCCGGAGGAGACGATCGGGCCGCCGGAGTTGCCGGGGCGGACCAGCCCGCGCAGGGAGAACACCTCGCGGATCACGGTGC
>JBKJUE010000116.1:0-56326 GCA_046590395.1 Nocardioides sp. | reverse complement strand
CTCCACCTCGGCGACACGATGCGCACCTACCTGGCCCACGCCCTGCGCGACGCCTCCCCTGAGGAGTTGACCGGCCACCTCACGGCCGGCATCCGCAACGACGAGGTCCGCGGCGGCTTCGGCCTGGTGACCTCGCTCTTCGCCAGCGACGACTTCCTGATCGACCCGCTGCCCAACCTGCTCTTCACGCGCGACTCGAGCGTCTGGATCCGGGAGCGGGTGGCGATCACGTCGCTCGCGATGCCGGCCCGCACCCGCGAGACGCAGCTCACGGAGCTCATCTACACCGCCCATCCGCGCTTCCAGGGCACCCGGAAGATCCACGGCTGGCACCACGAGCACGTCGAGGGCGGCGACGTCCTCCTCCTCGCGCCCGGCGTCATCGCCGTCGGCGTCGGCGAGCGCACCACCCCCGCCGGCGTTGAACGTCTGGCCCGCCAGGTCTTCCACGCCGACCTCGCCCACACCGTGCTGGCCGTGCCGATCGCGCAGGAGCGGGCCACCATGCACCTCGACACCGTCTGCACGATGGTCGACGTCGACAAGATCGTGATGTACCCCAACGTCGCCGACTCGCTGCGCGCGTACGCCGTCACCGTGTCCGACCGGGGCGAGGGCGCCCACGAGCTGGTCCTCGACGTCGCCTCGGCGGAGCCGTTCCTCGTGGCCGCGGCCAAGGCCATGGAGATCGACACCCTCCACCAGATCGACACCGGCCTCGACCCGGTCACCGCCGAGCGCGAGCAGTGGGACGACGGCAACAACACCCTGGCCCTGGCGCCGCGGGTGGCCGTGGCCTACGAGCGCAACGACGAGACCAACGCCCGGCTGGAGGACGCCGGCATCGAGGTGGTCCGGATCGCCGGCTCCGAGCTCGGCTCGGGCCGCGGCGGTCCGCGCTGCATGAGCTGCCCGATCTCGCGGACACCGTTGCCGGTCGACTAACGGCCGCTCATCGACGTACGGCTGGTGGGCGTCCGCGCTCAGAACCAGGTCTCGCCGCGGGCGTGCCGCGCGCAGTAGGGGTGCTTGCCGTAGTCCTCGACCAGCTCGTCGTACGACGGCATCGGGTCGGGATAGCCCTCGTCGGTGCAGCCGATGCCCGTCAAGGGCCGAAGGAAGCCCTGGCTGGTCGCCCACCACATCCCGAGGCCGAGGACCAGCATCACCATCGCCACGACGAGAACCCCGAGCCTCTTCCCGCGTCCGGACGGGCGCCGGCGTACAGACTCGTCGCCGTCACGGTCCTCACCCGGCCAGTGTGCGGCGAATCCCGAGTGCGGCGGTCACGACTTGATCTCGAATCCGGGCCGACCGAGGCGGGCACATGCGCCCGTCACAGCGCACAGGCACACGCTGGAGTTCCGGGCAAAATAAGACCCGGCCGCTGTTGACGGGGGACACAACAACGACCGGGTGAGACAAATCTACAGGTCGGGTTCCCGAGGGCACAACCCGCCGGGCCCGGCCTTTTCACCCGATCGGGTGAACTGCGTCACCGGATGGTGACCTGGCGGTTGGCCAGACCGCTGCGGGCGGAGCGCTCCTCGGACGTCAGGTCGGAACCGTCGGCGAGGGCCTCGGCCAGCGCCGAGGCGAACGCGGCGGCCGATTTCTCCAGGACGTCGGCACCTGTGCCGGAGGGCAGGTCCCACACCGGGGCGAGCAGCCCGTGGGCGCGGAACATGCCCACGAAGCGGGACCCCGGCGCCAGCTCGTCCTCGCCGGCGGCGTGCAGGCGGGCGAGCGCGTCGAGGAGCTTGTCCTCGGGCTCCGGCATGACCCAGCGCAGGTGCTCCTTGGCGCCCATGCTCGTCCAGTACGCCGCCTCGACCGACGCCAGCCTCGCCGTGGGACTGGCGGAGGCGTTGGCCTGCTCGAGGGCGGCCGCCATGTCGGCCTTGTCCTCGATGTCGGCGATCCAGTAGTCGAAGCCCTCGTGAACAGTCACGTCGAGCGCCTTGTCGGTGATCAGGTCCTGGAGGCGCGGGCCCTCGCCGGGAGGGTCGGTGAGCCCGACGATGCCGGTCTCCGCGTCCAGTGCCCGGGTCAGCACCGCGCCCAGGTCGCGCGCCGGGTCGCCGAAGTTGTGCTGGACCTGCAGCCCGAGCCAGATCTCGCCGCTCTCGCGCACCATCGCGGGGGCCGCCATCGGCAGCAGCGAGCAGAGCTTCACGACCCGGTCGGAGTCCTTGAGGGTCAACGGGGCGGTCGCGGCCGGGACCAACTCGCGGAGCGCCACGACGTCGCACTCGGACGGCATGCCCTCGAACGGCCGGGACACGTAGACGTCCGGGGCCCCACCGGCGGATCCGTGGCACGCCTTGTAGCGGCGTCCTGATCCGCACGGGCACGGCTGGCGCGGGCCGACCTCGCCTGCGGGCACGGCCTGGTCACGGGTCTTGGTGCGCGATCGCTTTCCCATGAGGGGGAGGCTATCCGTCGAGCAGCTCCAGCACGTACGCCGGGCGGTCGGTGATGACGGCCTTGACCCCGAGGTCCTGGCAGAGCTGGAGCTCGGCCGGGGTGTTGACCGTCCAGACGTGGATGTCGCGCCCGCTCCGCAGGAGCCGCTGGCCGAACTTCGGATGCTCCGTCAGCTCCTTGATCCCCGGACCGAGGATCCAGTCGTCGCCGATGACGGCCTTGAGCATGGGCCAGTGCTGGGCCTTCTCGATCAGCATCACGAGGGGGACGTCGGGAGCGTGCCGCTGCACCCGCTGCAGCGCCGCCCACGAGAAGCTCATCACCCGGGCCGGGCCGCCGGGCCGGTCCCAGCCGAAGTCGCGCAGCATCTCGACCAGACGGCGCTCGACCAGGCCGCCGTACCGGGTGGGGTGCTTGGTCTCGATCGCGATCTCGACCTTGCGGTCGTAGTCGGCGACCACCTCGAGCAGCTTGCGGAGCGTGAGCACCCGGTCGAGCAGCTCGTCCCGCTCGGGCGCCTCGTCGTCGAGGTCGGCCCAGGGGTTCTTCCAGACGGCGAAGTCGAGGGAGTCGAGCTCGGCCAAGTCCATGGTCGAGACGATGCCGCGGGTGCTTGCCGTACGCCGGAGGTCGCGGTCGTGGACGCAGACCAGGTGGCCGTCGGCGGTCAGCCGTACGTCGCACTCGAACGCCTCCGCACCGGCGTCGAGCGCCGCGAGGTAGGCACCGAGAGTGTGCTCGGCCATCTCGTGGCTCGCACCCCGGTGCGCGACGACCTGCGGCCTCATGCAGGCATTGTTGCCTGCCCGTGCTCTAGGAGCGAGGACGTTGCTCGACGAGTCCCACGAGGTTTCCTTCGCTGTCGCGCACGAACGCCTGCCACTCGTCGGTGCCGGCCGGCCCGAGAGTGTCGTCGTCGTGGCCGAAGATGACGTGCGGATCGCTCTCGACCACGACACCCGCATCCCGCAACCGGCGGACCGTGGCGTCGATGTCGTCGACGGTCAGGTAGAGCGTGGCACTCGCCGACCCGCTGCTCAGCATCAGCCGGGTCCCGTCGAGGTCGAAGAAGAGCAGACCCGGCGGGTCGAACGTCGCGGTCGGTGCGGCACCGAGGAGGTCCTCGTAGAAGGCGGCGGCCCGGGTCAGGTCCTCGGCCCGCTGGGCGATTTGGACAAGCCTCATGACTCGCTCCTGATTGATAGGAACCCTAACTGTTAGGGATGCTATACATGGTCCATGGCGAGCCGCAAGAGTCCCCTGGCCACGGCCGCGCGCGACCTCAACTCCGCGGCGATCCACCTGCTGCGCGGTCTCCGGGCGGCCGACCGGACCTCGGGACTCACTCCCGCCCGGCTCAGCGCCCTGTCCGTGCTGGTCTTCGGCGGCCCGTGCACCCTCGGCTCGCTCGCCCGGACCGAGGACGTCAGCGGGCCGACCATGACCCGGATCGTGGACGGTCTCGTCGGGCTCGGACTGGCGTCCCGCGAGGAGCACCCGGAGAGTGCGCGGCAGGTGCTCATCTCCGCGACCGCCGACGGTGGCGAGCTCATGCAGCGCGCCGCCCAGCTCCGCGTCGACGTGATCGTCGCTGCCCTGCGCGCCCTGCCCACCGCGGACCGGCGGGCCGTGGTCGAGGCGGCGCCAGCGCTCCGCGACCTCTCCGGCCGGGTCCCCCCGCTCGCGCGCGACCTCGCGGGCACCTGATGGCGACGCGCCGCTTCTCGCTGAGCACGACGGTGGCGGGTGGCCACGGCTCTGGCGGCTGCGCTGCACGACGCGCTCTGACGTGCGTGCCCAGCCCGGGTGCCGGCCCATCTCGGCTCCCGGTCGTGGACTGCATGGCGCGGAACGCCCGGGCAGCCCATGCACGGACGTTCGGGCTCCTCGCCGCCCACCTGGCGGGCGACCCGTGACCCGGCTGCTCGCGATCGCCGGCATCGCGCTGGGGGTCTGGGTCCTCGCGTGCCTGGTGATGGTGCTGCTCGCCCGGCGCCTGCCGGACGGGCTGCTCAAGCAGGTCGTGGAGTTCCTGCCGTCGTGCGTCACCGCCGCACGGACGCTGCGCCGCGACCCCGACGTACCGAGGCGTGCGAAGGTCGCCCTCCTCGTCGCCGTGGTCTGGGTGGTCTCGCCCATCGACCTGATCCCGGAGTTCCTCCCCGTGATCGGTCCGCTCGACGACGTGGTCGCCGTCGTGCTGCTGCTGCGGTACGCCGCCCGCAGCATCCCGCGGGAGACCCTGCTGTCGGCGTGGCCCACGGATCCCCGACTCCTCGAGCGTCTCCTGGGGTCTGGACGTCCTGGGCCGACACGCTGAAGGCGCGCCGGCGCGCGAGTACAGTCACTCCGGACATCTGGAGGACCGCCATGACCACACTCGGGAACCGTTTCGCCACGACCATCGCCGAGCGTGACCGGGCCGGGCTGCTGGCCCTCCTCGGGGAGGACCTCGACTTCAAGGCGCTGACCCCTGGCCGCTTCTGGGAGGCCGACAGCGCGACCGAGGTCGACGGGATCGTCTTCGGCCACTGGTTCGAGGAGACCGACCGGGTCACGGGGGTCTCCCATGTCGACGAGGGAGAAGTCGGCGACACCCAGCGTGTCGGCTACCGCTTCCACCTCCAGTGCTCCGACGGGCCCTACGTCGTCGAGCAGCAGGCCTACTACCGCTCCCTCGACGACCGGATCGTCCACCTCCGGATCGTCTGCTCGGGCTTCCGCGCCCGCTGACCGGTCAGGCGTGGTCGCGCAGGTAGCGACCGAAGTGCGGGACCGTGAACGCGATCCGCCCGCGCTCGCCGGAGTAGATCAGGCCCTTCTTCAGCAGCGAGTCCCTGGCCGGGGACAGCGACTGCGGCTTCTTGCCCAGCGTCGTCGCCACGTCCGAGGTGGGGACGCTCTGGATGTCGTCGAGCTCCTCGTCGCCCTGGTCGGCGATCGCCACTGCGGCGTCCGCCATCGCCCGGAGGTACTCCCGCTCCCCCGGCGTCGCCCGCTCGAAGCGGCTGCCGAAGAAGCCGACCGCCAGCTCACCCTCCGCCTCCGGTGCGGCCACGGCGACGTCCTCCGCGGTGATCGGCGAGGACGGCGCCAGGTCCCACACGACCTTCCCGTAGGCCTGGATGAAGTAGGGGTAGCCACCGGTGGCGGCGTACATCGCGGCCAGCGCCTCCTCGGTGTACGCCGCGTCCTCGTCGAGCGCGGGTGCGCTCAGCGCCCGGTCGGCCGCGTCGCGGGCGAGCCGGTCGATCCGCTGGTAGCGGAACAGCCGCTCGGAGTAGGACTTGCTGGCCGAGAGCACGGCGGGCAGGTGCGGCAGACCGGCACCGACGACGATCACGGGCAGGCCGGACTGGCTGATCTCGTGGCAGGCTGCGCAGAGGGCGGAGACGTCGTCGGGGCCGAGGTCCTGCATCTCGTCGATGAAGACCGCGATCCCCTTGCCGACGTCCGCGGCGAGGCCCCCGAGGTCGGTGAACAGCTCGACGAGGTCGATCTCGATGTCACCCGAGTCGGCACGGCCCTTGACCGCGGCGACGTCGATGCCGGGGTTCCACTGGTCCCGCAGCTTCGCGCCTGCCCCCGCCTCGCGCTGGGCGAACGAGCGGATGACGCCGAGCACGTGGTCCACGGCGTCGGCCTGCGGGTGCCCGAGCTCACGCACGGCCTGGTGCAGCGCGCTCGACAGCGGGCGGCGCAGCGGCTGGTCGGGCCGGGCCTCGAGCTTGCCGGTGCCCCAGTGCCGGCGTACGGCGGCCGAGCGCAGGGCGTTCAGCAGCACCGTCTTGCCGACACCGCGCAGCCCGGTGAGCACGAGGCTCCGCTCGGGGCGTCCGTGGGCCACCCGCTCGAGGACCACGTCGAAGGCGCCGAGCTGCTCGTCCCGGCCGGCGAGCTCGGGGGGTCGCTGGCCGGCGCCGGGGGCGTACGGGTTCCGGATCGGGTCCACGATGGGACCGTATCCGGCTCTCTAGCGATCCCCTTAGATTTGCCGGGCGTGCCGCGTGAACTGCTGCCGACTCGACACTCCCCCGGCGTGAACTGCTGCCGACTCGGCGTCAGGCGGTGCGGGAGCCGGAGCCGGAGCCGGAGCCGGAGCCGGAGCCGGAGCCGGAGCCGGGGTGCCTGCGCTTGGCGAGGGCGGCGTCGTACGCCTGGTCGAGGCCGGCCCGGAGCATCGCGATCAGGTCGGGCACCTCGTCGACCGAGAGCCGGAACGACCCGGCGCAGACGTTGTCGCGCCACAGCGACAGCACCACCAGGCCGGAGTCCTGGTGCCACGAGACCCGGAGCGCGCGGTCGCCTCCGCGGGAGTCGAGGAAGATCGACCCCTGCGTCGGGAGCGGGCGGGCGGCTGCCATGCCGCCATTCTGCCCCCGCGTTCCCCGCATGTCACCGGACTGATCCGATCCACCGTTCGCCCGATTGCGCGCGGCCCCCGGGCAAATAGACTGTGCGCGTGCCCGAGCTCCCCGAGGTGGAAGCGCTGGCCCTCGACCTCAAGGGCCGGCTCGCCGACCGCGCCATCGTCAAGGTGCACATCGCGGCGTTCAGTGCGCTGAAGACGTTCGACCCGCCGCTCCAGTCGCTCGAGGGCACGCTCGTCGACGACGTCACCCGACACGGCAAGTTCCTCGACATCCACGCGTCGGGCCTTCACCTCGTCTTCCACCTCGCCCGGGCCGGCTGGATCCGCTGGCGCGACGAGGTGCCGTCGATCCCGCCCAAGCCCAGCACCAGGAACCCGCTCGCGGTCCGGGTCGTCCTCGACAGCGAGGCCGGGCTCGACATCACCGAGGCAGGCACCAAGAAGAGCCTCGCGATGTACGTCGTCCGCGACCCGGCCGACGTCCCCGGCATCGCCCGACTCGGCCCGGACCCGCTCGCCGACGAGTTCACGATCGACGTACTGCGCCGGATCCTCCACGACGCCGGCCGGGCCCAGATCAAGGGCGTGCTGCGCTACCAGAGCAACATCGCCGGCATCGGCAACGCCTACTCCGACGAGCTCCTCCACGCCGCGCGGATGTCGCCGTTCAAGCCGGCCAGCAGTCTCGACGACACCGAGCTGCAGACCCTGTACGACGCCGTCCGCGGCGTCCTCGGCGATGCCGTCGACCGGTCCCGCGGGCTCGCCGCCAGCGAGCTCAAGAGCGAGAAGAAGTCCCACCTGGCCGTCCACGGCCAGACCGGAAAGCCGTGCCCCGTCTGCGGTGACACCGTCCGTGAGGTGTCGTTCGCCGACTCGAGCCTTCAGTACTGTCCAACGTGCCAGACCGGCGGCAAACCGCTGGCCGACCGCAGGATGTCCAAGCTGTTGAAGTGAGTTGCAACCACACGACCAGGGTGGCTCAGAGGGTGCCCCTGCTTCCTCTGAAGGAAGGCGGGCGACCTCCTCGCGGCACTACCGGAGGGTGCAGAATCGTTCGACCTTGTCGGTGGGGCCGGAGACGATCAACTGGTCGTGGCGTTCGACGCGGGTCTCGGGTCGGGCATACGTGAAGTCTTCGCCGTGTCGCTTCACCCCGACGATGGTGACGCCGTGGCGGGTGCGGAGTGAGGACTCGGCGAGTGTTTTGCCCCATGTCTCTTGAGGAGAATGGGCGCGGGCGATGGAGAAGGCGTCGTCGAACTCGATGTAGTCCATCATTCCACCGGTGAGCATGTGGGCGACCCGTTCGCCCATGGAGTGTTCGGGGTAGACGACGTGGTGTGCGCCGACGCGTTCGAGGATCTGGCCGTGTTTGCGGGTGATGGCCTTGGCCCAGATGTCAGGCACACCGGCCTCGGCAAGGGCCAGGACGGTGAGGACGCTGGCTTCGATGTCGGCCCCGATGGCGACCACCGCGCGGTCGAAGTTGGCGACGCCGACTTGTCGGAGGGCCTCGTCGTCGGTGGTGTCGGCCTGGACGACGTGGGTCAGTTCGTCGGCCCACCGTTCGACGAGTTCACGGTTCTCGTCGATGGCGAGGACTTCTTGTCCGAGGTTGATCAGCGATTCAGCGACGGCACTGCCGAAACGCCCGAGTCCGATGACTACGACGGAGACGGTGTCGGACTTCTTCTTAGCCAACAATGGGTCGCTCCTCGGGTAGGTGGTAGTGGTGGTGGCGAGACTTGTAGGCCAGCGCGGTGCCGACGGTGATGGTGCCGACGCGGCCCACGAACATGAGGATCATCAGAGTGATCTCGGCGACCGGCGGCAGGTCCGGGGTGATGCCGGTGGACAAGCCGACAGTGGCGAACGCGGAGATCGCTTCGAACAAGACGACGTCCAGGGCGTAGTCGGTGGCAAGCAGGATGACCATGGTGCCGATGCCGATGGCGGCGATGGCGAGCAGCACCACCGTCAGTGCCTGCCTCAGGGTGGATCCGGCGATGCGACGGTGGGCGATGTTGGTGTCGCGTTCGCCTCGGATCTCGGACCAGATGACGTAGGCGAGGAGGAAGAACGTGGTGACCTTGATGCCGCCCGCAGTGCCTGCGGAGCCTCCTCCGACGAACATGAGGACATAGTTCACGGCCATGGTTTCAGGGGTGATCTGGCCGTAGTCGATGCTGTTGAACCCGGCGGTTCGTGGCACCACCCCGCCGGTAACGCCCGAGACGACCTTGCCCCACGTGTCGAGGGGCCCGATTGTTCCGTCGTTGGCCCATTCCAGAGCGAGGAACGCGCCGGTACCGAGGACGAGCAGGATGAGGGTTCCATAGACGGTGAGCCGAGTGTGGACCGTCCATCGGCCGGGTGTTCTCCACCGGCGGCGTAGTTCGAACAGGACGGGGAACCCGATGCCTCCGGCGATGATGGCAACGCAGATCGGGAACATGATCCATGCGTCGTCGACGAACCCGATGAGGTTGTCGCTGTACAGGGCGAACCCGGCATTGTTGAACGCCGAGACCGCGTGGAATGTGCCGTGCCACAGGGCTTGTCCCCACGTCTCCTCGTACGCGACCCGGAACCGGACCGTGAGGATGGCCGCGAAGGCGGTCTCGAACGCCAGGACGGTGATCGCGACGCGGCGGATGACGTGGCGGACATCGCCGATGTTGAGGGTGTGCGTCTCGGCCTGCGCGATGAGGGACGACTTGAGGCGCAGTTTCCCGCCCACGAGCATCCCCAGCAACGTCGCCAGCGTCATGATGCCGAACCCGCCGATCTGGATGAGGCCCATGATGACGGCCTGCCCGAACGGCGACCAGTAGGTCGCGGTGTCGACGGTGGTGAGCCCGGTGACGCAGACCGCCGAGACGGTCGTGAAGGCTGCGGTCAGCACCGGCGGACGGGTCGGGCCCGGCGTCGAAAACGGCAGCGACAACAAGACGGTGCCGAGGATGACGGCGGCGAAGAACGCGGCGGGCACGATACGGGCAGGGTGCATGAGCCCGTTCCAGATCCGCCCCACGGCCAGCCCCTCTCCCTTGTCGTCGTCGACTCCTTGTGAGCAGCGACCACCGTAGCCCTCGACGTGGCCCCCTCACGTGAGGCCCGACTTCGATTCGGATAGGTCGGTCCAGGGTTCGGCGCTCAACTAAGGTGACCATCGACCTCATGCCGATTGTTCATCTGAAGTGAAAGGGCACAGAAGTCATGCACGACGTCCCGACCGTGACCGTCCAGGATCTGCCCGACCCGCTGCCCGGCGGGACCTCCATCCTCGACGTGCGCGAACCCGTTGAGTGGGAGCACGGCCACATCGAGGGAGCGCTCCACATCCCGATGGCGGAGTTGACCCAGCGCCTCGACGAACTGCCCCTCGGGCACACCGTCGTCGTGTGCAAGGTGGGCGGACGCTCGGCGCAGGTCGTCACCTACCTGCTCCAGCAGGGCCACGACGTGGTCAACCTGGATGGCGGGATGATCGAGTGGGCAGACGCCGGGCGGGCGATGGTGAGCGACACGGGGCACGCCCCTCACGTCGTCTGAGGCAGTCGGGCAGGGCGAAGGGCGGGCGACCGTGAAGTCACCCGCCCTGCCTGTTCCTGTGCGACGTCAGTCCCGCGGGACCGTCACTCGGAAGGCTCCTCGGACGGCTCATCGCACGTCTCGGCGAGGTACTCGTCGAACGCGTCGCTCTGCTTCTGCTCCTCTTCCGAGAACTCATCCTCGATCTTGTTGAGCTCCTCCTCGGAGGCGTCTTCGTCGAGCTCGGCAATCGTCTTCACGGTGAGCTCGTACCCGGCCCTTGCGTCATCCGGGATGTCCTCGGGTGTCCCGATCTCCTCGAGGTCCTCGCCGGTCTTCTTGAGGGCCTTGACCACGTCGCTGTCCTTGGCGTCTTCGCCCAGCTCGCCGACGACCTTGTAGAAGTCGTCGAACACTCCGCAGAATTCGTCCGTCGACGCGTCGGTGGGGGCGCCACCACCGCAGCCGACGGTGGTACCTGCGACGAGCACCAGGCTCGCGGCCAGCAGTGCGTGCTTCATGGTTGTCTTCCCATCCGTAGAGGTCGTCTCTGCGAGAACTCTGCCGCATCGCGGGCCGTTCGACCATGTTGGTCTGGTCAGCGGTTCCGGAAGGCTCCCGGAACCGGCAGCGTGAGCGCCCGCACGAGCCGCGCGGCGTACTCCTCACGGGGGATGACCACCACCCCGAGGCTCGCCAGGTGCGGCGTCCGCCACTGCGTGTCGATGACCCGGTCGGCGGCGTGCTCGTCGTCGAGCAGCCGCACCAGTCCGGCCAGGGCGACCTTCGACGCGTCGCGCTCGCGGTGGAACATCGACTCCCCGGCGAACAGGCCACCGACCGCGACGCCGTAGAGGCCGCCGCAGAGCCGGCCGTCCCGCCACGCCTCGACGGAGTGCACCCAGCCGAGCTCGTGGAGACGCAGGTACGCCGCCCGGATGTCGCCGCTGATCCAGCCGCTGTCGCGATCGGGATCGGCACAAGCGTCGATGACCTCCTCGAACGCGGTGTCGACCCGGATGTCGTAGTCGCGCGCCGATCGGCGGAGCGACCGCGAGACCCGCAGGCCGGCGAGGGGCAGGACACCTCGCTCGACCGGGCTCCACCAGTACATCGGGTCACCGGGAGTGCCCGACGGCATCGGGAACAAGCCGCGGCGGTACGCCGCGAGCAGGGTGCCGGGCTCGAGGTCGGCACCCACGGCGACGAGGTCGTCGAGATCCTCCAGCCGGTCCGGGTCGGGGAACGACCACGGCGTGGGAGGGGGCTCGACGGGCACGGGACGACGGTAGTGGTCCGTGGTCGCTCCCGGGGCGTCACCCGACCGTCCGTAGAATTCGGGACATGAGCGTCAAGGGAAACATCGGCCGACACCTCGCCCCCCGGATCACCGGTGCGGCTCCCGAGCTGACCCAGAGCTTCGTGCGCGAGGCGCTGTCCCGCGCGATCCGCGGGATCGGACCGCTGCCGCCCGCCGCCAGCGCCGCCGACAAGCAGCTCGCCGAGCAGGACGGAAACGTCGAGCGGGCCATCCACGAGGTGATCGAGAACCACGTCCGGTACGCCGGCGCGCAGGGCTTCATCACCAACATCGGCGGCCTGGTCACCGCAGCCCTGACGATCCCCACCAACGTCACCGGCCTCGCCCTGATCGAGTGCCGGATGGTGGCGGGGATCGCCCACCTGCGCGGCTACGACCTGGAGGACCCGCGCGTGCGCAACGCGATCCTGGTCTGCATGCTCGGCGAGGACACCGTCCGGTCCCTCGTGAAGAAGAAGAAGCTCCCGGCGCCGCCGATGGCCCTGGCGACGGCGCCCGCCCACGACCCCGACCTCGACCGGCTGATCTCCCAGGAGGTCGCCTCCGACCTGATCTCCAAGGTCGCCGGCAAGCGCCTCGCGATCACCGTGGCCCGCCGGGTGCCGGTGGTGGGTGGCGTCGTCGGTGCCGGCGCCGACGGGTACGCGACCTGGCGGATCGGCCGCTACGCAGACCGCGAGCTGCTGCCCCGCACCCGCCGGTAGCCCTTCAACAGCCCGCGCCCGACCCGGCTGCCCTGCAGCCGCCGGACGGTCTTCTCCCGGAAGCGGTACGTCGGCCGGAGGTGGGCGCGCTCGAGCTCCCGCTCGGCGTGGCCGAGCCGCTCGGCGAGGTCTGCCTCGACGTTGAGCAACCGGGCGTTCTCCAGCAGCAGCGCCCGGATCGCGTCGACGGCGGCGTCGGCCACCTGGCTCTCGTCGGGCTCGTCGGGGTCGGCGAACGGGTGAGTCACAGGCGGGCCCACCAGGTCGCCGAGGTCGCCGACCACGTCGTACCCGCGGGCCTTGATCTCCTCGACCCACGACGTCGCCAGCTCCTGCGCCCACGGGTGGACGTCGGGCGGGAGGGTCAGCCGCGGCGAGTCGGCGCGGCGCGACAGCGTCTGGTGCGCGAGCAGCTCACGGACCAGCGGCCGGTAGCTCGGCGGCTCGATCGCCCGGTTGGCCTTGAGGTTGATCCGACGCACCAGCGCTGTCTCTGGCACGCCCAGGGACGGGTTGGCGCGCTCGCCGTCCAGGTCGAGGTCGAGGTCGTCGAGGCCGAACGCCTGGACGAACCGCTCCCACAGCAGGTCGGGCGGCCCGCCCGGCGCCGGCACGGTGACGAGGTGGATCCGCTCCGGGGGGAGGTCCTCCGCCCACCGGTTGAGGATGTCGGGGATCTCCTGGACCCCCCAGAACCAGGTCGCGATCCGGCCCTCGCGAGCCGGGTCCCGGATCTGCTGGAGGAAGCGCGCGTAGCTCAGCTCGCGGCGGTGCTTGATGTTCTCCTGCCACTCGGCCGGGATCTGCCGGACCAGGTCGCGGACGGACAGGACGACGTGGATCTCGACGTCCGGGTGTCCCAGCGACTCCAGCGCCCGCGCGATCTGGGCACGCGACGCGGTCGCGAAGATCTCGTGGCTGATCACGGCGGTGCCACCCCACTCGCGGACCTGCTCCGCGAGCCGGTCCCAGGCCCCGAGCGCCTCGGTCTCGAGGCCACCCCACGGCAGCCGCATCAGGTCGAGGGCGGCCAGGAAGTGGGCGTCGAACCGGTCGCCGGGGTAGAGGATGCCCTGCCGGGCGAGGGTGCGGCGGTTGCGGAAGAGGACGTCCTGGAGGTACGACGTCCCGGTCTTCGGGGTGCCGACGTGCAGAAGGATCCGCCGGCTCATCGCAGTCCCTCCTCGTCGGTGTGACCGGCGACCCCGGCCAGGACCAGCCGCATCGCCAGCCTCAGGGTCTCGGCCCCGTCCGGCGCCCGGGAACCGCTCCGGTCGGCCGGCAGCAGCGAGTGCGGGTCGCCGTGCACAGCGTAGCCAGCGCGACGCAGTCCGTCGGCGACGCGCTGGGCCTGGGCGCGGGCCCAGTCGTGGTGCTCCTCGGGCAGCACCAACGGCTCCCCGGCGGAGCCCGCGAGCAGCGGCCGGAGCCGGTGCCGGAGGAGCGCAGCGCGCTGGCCGGCCGGCACATGCAGGCCGAGGACGGTTGCCACCCGACGGGCGAGGTCGGGCACCTCCGCGGCCGGTGCCGGCGCGTCCGGAACACGGCGTACGCCGAGGAGGGCGGGCAGTTCCGCGGGGTCCAGGACGACGTGCACCCGGGACCGGCCGGCCCGGGCCGACCAGGAACGGGCCTGGGCGAGGACGTCGATCCGACCGGGCAGCCGGTCGTGCCGGGTGACCTGTTCGAGCCAGGTCCGCCAGCCGGGGGCGCCGAAGTCGAAGGCTCGCCGGGTCCACGCATCGGCCAGCATCCGGTCGACGGATGCTCCCAGGACGAGCACCTTGGGCATCCGGCCGCCGGGGGGTCGGCCGCGCGCCACCAGGGCGGTCCGGACCGGGTCGGCGAGCTCGGGGTCACCCACCAGCCGGTAGCGGGTCCGCCACGGCCGAACCGTGCCGGGACGGGGCGGGTCAGGGACGCCGGCCGCGACCAGGTCCTCTGCGATCAGGGCGGTGGCGACCCGGAGCAGCTCGCGGACCGGCACGGCGGCCGGGTCGACCGGGGGCGGACCGAACCGGGAGTCGTGTGCCGCCCCGACCAGCTCCAGGTCGGGCTGACCGCGGCCGGGGGCGGAGGTCGCCAGCACCCGCTCGACCAGGACGGCGCTGGGGGTGCCGACCTCGTTCAGGCGGCGCAGCAGCTCGAGCTGCTGGGCGCCCGGGACCGCCCGTCCGGACGGCTCGGCGGTGCCGGTCCACGCGGACCACGGGGTCGTGCCACCGGCGCGGAGGTGGTCCACCCACCCCCAGGCTCGGGGCTCACCCGTGGTGGCCGACGTCATCGTCACCGGTTCCGGAGCCGGCCGGCGTTCTTGCGCATCCGGGCGACGAGCTGTTGGTCGGGGTCCGGGCGCGACGCGGCCTCACGGGTCATCGCGGCCAGCGCGTCGAGCGAGGCCTGGAGCCGCTGCCGGGGCGGCACCTTGTCGGGGTTGTGCCACTTCGCACCCTCCTCGGGCGGCACCGGGCGCAGGTCGTCGAGGTCGCCCACCACGTGCACACCGCTCTGCTGCAGGTACTCGATCCAGCGCTCGGTCAGCTCGCCGACCCACTCGTAGGCCTGCGGCGGCAGCCGCACCGGCGCCGACTCCCGCTTGACCAGCTCGTTCTGGGCGAGCATCTCGCGGATGAGCGAGTCGTACGCCGCCTCGCGACGGGTGGCCCGGTCGAGGCGCTTGTTGAGCTGGCGCAGCAGCTGGGTCTCTGCCACCCCGAGCGACCGGTTGCTGGCGTCGCTGTCGTGGGGGGCCCACGCCGGGTCGATGCCGAAGGACTCGCAGAAGCGCAGCCACAGCGGGTCGCCGCCCGGTGCCGGGGCACCATCCGTCGAGGCGCCCCGCTGCGGCACCGTGACGACGTGGATCCGCTCGGGCGGCAGGCCGGCTCCCCACGTCTCGAGCACCGAGGGGATGTCGAACGCCCGGAAGAACCAGGGCTTGCCGCGCCGGGTGCGGCGCAGGAACTTGCGGTAGCTCCACTTGCGCCCCTGCTTGATGCTCTCCTGCCAGGCCGCCGGGAGCGCGCGACCCAGGTCGCGGGCGGAGTAGACGACGTGGAGCTCGCTGCCCGCGAGGTCGGCCATCGCCCGGGCCACCTTGTCGGGCTTCGCCGGCGCCAGGATCTCGTGGCTGACGATCACCGTGCCCGAGAGCCGGCGTACCCGCTTGACGAGGGCGTCCCAGTTGCCGTGGCCGTGCCCGGGTGCGCCGCCCCAGTCCTGGTCGAGCAGGTCGAGCGCGGCCCGGAAGTGGAAGAGGCCGGGGCTGACAAGGGGCGACCGGGTCGGGAAGTGGACGCCGTGGTCGGCGAGGGTGGTGGCGTTGCGGGTGAGCCGGTCCTGCAGGTAGGTCGTGCCGGTCTTCGGTGCACCGATGTGCAGGTAGACGGCTCGGCTCATGCGGGCGATTGTGCCAGTGCCCGGACCACCGCAGAGGGGCTGGGCCGACCCAGCTCGCCGGCCATCCAGACGCTGGTCGCGACGACCTGCTCCAGGTCGACCCCGGTCTCGATCCCGAGGCCGTGCAGCATCCACACCAGGTCCTCGGTGGCCAGGTTGCCGGTGGCGCTCTCCGCGTAGGGGCAGCCGCCGAGGCCACCGGCGCTCGCGTCGAACGTGGTGATGCCCTCCTCGAGG
Source organism: Nocardioides sp. (assembly GCA_046590395.1). Classification (GTDB taxonomy): domain Bacteria; phylum Actinomycetota; class Actinomycetes; order Propionibacteriales; family Nocardioidaceae; genus Nocardioides. Next base: position 40,329 of record JBKJUE010000116.1, on the reverse strand, counting down.
GCCGAGTAGGCGTTGGCCAGGGCCTGGCCGTAGGTGTCGTGGAAGTGCATCGCGAGCTGGTCGGTGCTCATGCCGGCGTCGGTGAACCCGCGCAGCAGCTGCTTCACGTGACCGGCCGTGCCGACCCCGATCGTGTCGCCGAGGCTGAGCTCGCTGGCCCCGAGGTCGAAGAGCCGCTTGCCGACACCGACCACCTGCTCGACCGGAACCGAGCCCTCCCACGGGTCCCCGAAACACATCGAGACGTAGGCCCGGACGTCGAGCCCGGCAGCGCGGGCGCGGGCGACCGTCGGCTCGAACATCTCGAACTGCTCGTCCAGGCTGCGGTTGAGGTTCTTCTGCGCGAAGGTCTCGGTGGCGGATCCGAAGATGGCGATGTGCCGGCAGCCGAGCTCGAGGGCGCGGTCGAGGCCGCGTTCGTTGGGCACCAGCACGGGCAGCTCGTGGCCCTCGTCCTCCAGCAGCCGCAGCAGCTGGCCGGCGTCCGCGAGCTGCGGCACCCATCGGGGGTGGACGAAGCTGGTCGCCTCGACGATGGGCAGCCCGGCTGCGACCAGCCGGCGGATGAACGCCGCCTTGGTCTCGGTCGGGACGAGCGCCTTCTCGTTCTGCAGGCCGTCGCGGGGACCGACCTCGTAGATCGTGACCCGCTCCGGCAGCCCGGGCTGCGGCACGACGGCCGGGGTGCGCATCAGGCGTCCGCCTCGGGCTCCGCCGACTCGTCGGTCTCCCCCGCCTCGACCACGAACAGCCGGGCGCCGAGCGCGACCTGCTCGCCGGCGACGGCGTCGACCGCGGTGACGGTGCCGGCAAAGGGCGCCGTGAGGCTGAGCTCCATCTTCATCGCCTCCATCATGCCGAGCACTTCGCCCTCGGTCACGCTGTCACCCTCGGCGACCTTCACCTCGAGGACGGTGCCGGGCATGGGCGCGAGCAGCGTCCCGTCGCTGGCCGCGGGTCCGTGGTCGGCGAAGACATCGGGCCGCTCGAACACGAACCGCTGGCCGCGGTAGGCGACCTCCACGATGTGCGGCTGGACGTTGACCACGGCCTTGTGCCGACGGCCGTCGACGGAGAGGACCAGCACGTGGTTCTCGGCCGAGAACTCGTGCACCGGCGTCGCGTCGACCAGGCCCCGGGCGCGGTCGACGACGACCGGCCGGTCCAGCTCCACGATCGTCGGGGCGGGAGCCGAGCCCGCGCGCCAGCCGTCGGACTGGAACGGGTGGCCGGAGTTCTGCACGGCGACGAGCAGTGCGCTGATCCACGCGACGAACACCCGGGCGAGGTCACGCGACGGCTCCTCGAGCTCGGCGGTGTCCAGCCACGCGGTGTCGATGGTCGCGTCCCGGAACTCGTCGGAGTCGGCCAGCGCGCGCAGGAAGCCGACGTTGGTCGTGAGGCCCAGGATGGCGGTCTCGTCGAGGGCCCGCACCAGTGCCCGGCGGGCCGACTCCCGGTCCGGGCCGCGGACGATGATCTTGCCCAGCATCGGGTCGTACGACGAGCTGACGACCTGGCCGCTCTCGAGCGCGGCGTCGACCCGCGCGCCCTCCGGCCAGCGCACGATGTCGGCCCGACCGGCCTGCGGCAGGAACCCGTTGAACGGGTCCTCGGCATAGACCCGCGCCTCGATGGCGTGCCCGCTCACGGTCAGGTCGTCCTGGGTGAAGGGGAGCGGCTCGCCCGCGGCGACCAGCAGCTGCAGGGCGACCAGGTCGACGTGCTCACCGGGGGTGCCGGTGGCGCGCTGCTGCATCGTCGACCAGATCACGACCGACTCGGTCACGGGGTGCTCGACCTGCAGGCGGGTGTTCATCTCCAGGAAGTAGGCCTCGTCGGAGTCGGCATCGAGCAGGAACTCGACGGTGCCGGCGTTCTCGTAGCCGACGTGCGCGGTCAGCGCGACGGCCGACTCGAGCACGAGCCGGCGGGCGTCACCCGACAGGGTCGGGGCCGGGGCCTCCTCGAGGACCTTCTGGTGCCGGCGCTGGGTGGAGCAGTCCCGCTCGAACAGGTGCACCACGTTGCCGTGGGCGTCGGCGAGGACCTGCACCTCGATGTGGCGTCCGTGCTCGACGTACTTCTCGACGAGGATGGTGTCGTCGCCGAACGCGGACGCGGCCTCGCGCTTGGCGGCCGCGACGGCGGCGTCGAAGTCTGCCGCCGCACGGACGATGCGCATGCCCTTGCCACCGCCGCCGGCCGCGGCCTTCACCATCACCGGGAACGCCATGTCGGTGGTCGGGGTGCCCACGGCGTACGACGGCACGACGGGCACGCCCGCGGTGACCGCGATGTCGCGGGCGGCGTCCTTGCGGCCCATCCGGTCCATCACGTCGGACGACGGGCCGACCAGCTTGAGGCCGGCCTGCTCGACGGCGCGCGCGAACTCGGCCCGCTCGGACAGGAAGCCGTAGCCGGGGTGGATCGCGTCCGCCCCGATGTCGCGCGCGGCGGCCACCACCGCCTCGATGTCGAGATAGCTGGACACGTGGACGGCCTCGTCGGCCTCGCGCACGTGGGCGGCGTTCCGGTCGAGGTCGGTGTAGATGGCGATGCTGCGCAGGTCGCGCGCCCGGCAGCCGCGGATCACGCGGCGCGCGATCTCGCCGCGATTGGCGATCAGCACGGAATCCATGTGAGTCACATCCGGAAGACGCCGTAGGAGGGCGTCGGGATCGGGGCGTTCGCGGCGGCGGCGAGGCCCATGCCGAGGACGCGGCGGGTGTCGGCCGGGTCGATGATGCCGTCGTCCCAGAGCCGCGCGGTGGAGTAGTAGGGCGACCCCTGGCGCTCGTACTGGTCCCGGATCGGAGCCTTGAACTGCTCCTCCTCGTCGGCCGACCAGTCACCGCCCTTCCCCTCGATGCCGTCGCGCTTCACGGTCGCCAGCACCGATGCCGCCTGCTCACCACCCATGACGGAGATCCTTGCGTTCGGCCACATCCAGAGGAAGCGCGGGTCGTAGGCCCGGCCGCACATGCCGTAGTTGCCGGCTCCGAACGAGCCCCCGATCACGACCGTGAACTTCGGGACGACCGAGCAGGCGACGGCGGTCACGAGCTTGGCGCCGTCGCGGGCGATGCCCTTGTTCTCGTACTCGCGGCCGACCATGAAGCCGGTGATGTTCTGCAGGAAGACCAGCGGGATGCCGCGCTGGTTGCACAACTCGATGAAGTGCGCGCCCTTGAGCGCCGACTCGCTGAAGAGGATGCCGTTGTTGGCGACGATGCCGACCGGGTGGCCCCAGATCCGGGCGAACCCGCAGACCAGGGTCTCGGCGTACAGCTTCTTGAACTCGTGGAAGCGGCTGCCGTCGACGACCCGGCGGATCACCTCGCGCACGTCGTACGGCGTGCGGGTGTCGGCGGGCACGATGTCGTAGAGGGTGGACGGGTCCTCGTGGGGCTCCTCGACCTCGTGCACCCGGATCGACTTCTCCGTCGGCCGCTCGAACGTGTCGACGATGGACCGCACGATGGCGAGCGCGTGCGCGTCGTCCTCGGCGAGGTGGTCGACGACGCCGGAGGTGCGGGCGTGGACGTCACCACCGCCGAGGTCCTCGGCGGTCACGACCTCACCGGTCGCTGCCTTCACGAGCGGCGGCCCGCCGAGGAAGATCGTGCCCTGGTTCTTCACGATGACGGTCTCGTCGGACATCGCCGGCACGTAGGCGCCACCGGCGGTGCAGGAACCCATCACCGAGGCGATCTGCGGGATGCCCTGGGCCGACAGGTTGGCCTGGTTGAAGAAGATCCGGCCGAAGTGCTCCCGGTCCGGGAAGACGTCGTCCTGCATCGGCAGGAACGCACCGCCGGAGTCCACGAGGTAGACGCAGGGCAGGTGGTTCTCCGCGGCCACGGTCTGGGCACGCAGGTGCTTCTTGACTGTCATCGGGTAGTAGGTGCCGCCCTTGACCGTCGCGTCGTTCGCGACAACCACACACTCCCGGCCGCTGATCCGACCGATCCCGGTGACGACGCCCGCGCTGGGGACGGTCTCGCCGTCTCCGTACATCCCGGTGGCGGCGAGGGGGCTGAGCTCGAGGAACGGGCTGCCCGCGTCGAGCAGCCGGTCGACCCGGTCCCGCACCAGCAGCTTGCCGCGGCCGACGTGCTTCGCCCGGGCCGACTCGCTCCCGCCCTGGCGGGCGACGGCCAGCCGTCGCCGGAGCTCGTCGACGAGGTCCTTCATCTCCTGGCTCACGATCACCAAGGTTAGCGATCGTTAACCCTCCGCGTCCACCAGTCGCTCAGGAACTGGAGCGGAACGCGCAACCACTGGCGACTCCGAACCGGCGCAAGACCAGCGCGGCGGGGCAGAAACCGGTGATGCTCGACTGGAGCAGATTGACGCCGACGAAGGCGGTGAGCAGCAGCCACCACGTCGAGACCAGGACGCCGAGCAGCAGGCTCAGCAGGATCATGGTGCCGGCCAGGGAGAGGACGGCGCGGTCGAGGTTCATGGTTCTCCGATCAGGTTCGTGCGCGGGTGGGTCAGTTGCGACCGAGGAGCCTGCCGAGAAAGCCACCGGTGCGCGGCTCCTTCGGGTGGCCGGGGCAACGGTCGGCTCGGGCTACGCCGGCCATCACCTGATTGACGTGCTGGCCGCAACCGGACCAGGTGGTCTTGCCGCACTTGCGGCAGCGCACTGCTCGACACATGGTGGATCTCCGTTCGGTGGTGGTGGGTGGTGCGGTTCGTCAGCCGTGCGAGAAACGGATGTTCGGAAGGACCCGGGTCAGCCAGCGCGGGCTCCACCACGCGGCGTTGCCGGTCAGCCGCAGCATCACGGGCAGCAGCACGAGGCGAACCAGGAAGGCGTCGAGGAGAACGGCGGCACCGAGGACGATGCCCATCTCCTTGGGCGGCAGCGGGCCGGACAGGGCGAAGGTGAAGAAGACCGCGACCATGACGGCGCCGGCGGCGAAGATCACCCGGCCGGAGTGGGCGACCGAGCCGACCATGGCCTCCTTCGGGTCTCCCGAGTGCTCGTAGTGCTCCTTGGCCGAGGCCAGCAGGAAGACGGTGTAGTCCATCGCGATCGCGAAGATCATGGCGAAGAAGAACACCGGGGCCCAGGCGTCGAGGAAACCCTGGGACTCGAAGCCGAGAAGGTCCGCCCCGTAGCCCTCCTGGAAGACCAGCCGGGCGACGCCGAACGCGGCCGCGGTCGAGAGCAGGCTGGCCAGGGTCCCGAGCAGCGCGATCAACGGAGCCTGCAGGGCGATCAGCAGGAGCAGGAAGCCGAGGGCCAAGACGATGCCGATCACCAACGGTGTCGACTCGTCGAGCTGGGTCTTGAGGTCGAGGTTCTCGACCGCGGCTCCGCCGACCAGGGCAGAGTCGGGCAGGTCGGCGCGCAGCCGGTCCACGGTCTCACCCAGCTCGGAGTCGGAGGGGTCCACCGTCGGCACGGCCTGGATCAGCACGCTGTCGGTGCCGTCGTTGGAGGGCTGGCCGGGCACGACTCCGGCGATCCCGGAGTCCTGGTTCAGCACCGACGTGGCGGTCTTGGCGTCGGCCTTGTCGACGATGATCTGGAGGGTGCCGGGCGCGCCGTCACCGAAGGCCTCCTGGACCTGGTCGTAGCCGATCCGGGCACTGGCCTCCTCAGGGAGCACCTGGATGGAGGGCATGGCGGTCTTCAGCCCGAAGACGGGTGCGGCCAGGACCAGCAGCACCACCAGCGCGGCCAGGCCGAAGGCGACCGGGCGCCTCCAGAGGAGCTCACCCCACGCGGCGAACTTCGGCGAGCGGTGCTCGCCGGAGTGAACCCACTTCAGGGAGAACTTGTTGATCCGGTGGTCCAGCTTGAAGAGCACCAGCGGAAGCAGGGTGAGGGTCGCGGCGAGCACGAACACGACGGCGAGCATGATCCCCCCGGCCATCGACCGGAACGCCGGAGACGGGACGACCATCACCGCAGTGAGCGACACCAGCACGGTGATGCCCGAGAGCAGCACCGCCTTTCCGGCGGTGTCCATCATCTCGGCGATCGCCTGCCGTGGTGACTCGTGGTGGCCCATCCGTGCGGCCCGGAAGCGGACCACGAGGAACAGGGCATAGTCGATGCCCAGTGCCAGAGCGAACATCATGGCGAAGTTCATGGCCCAGATGGAGACCGGCACGAGCTCGTTGATCAGTACCAGCGAACCTGCGGAGGCGACCAGCCCGGAGAGGGTCAGGATCAGCGGCAGCCCGGCGGCGACGAGGGCGCCGAAGGCCAGGACCAAGATGGCCAGGGTCACCGGCCAGGAGAACATCTCGGACTTGAGCATCGCGTCGAGGTTGGCCTCGTTGAAGTCCGACCACAGCAGCGACGCCCCGGTCGGGTTCACCTCGATGCCACCTCCGGAGAGTCCCTCGAGCTCACCCTTCAACTCGTCGGCCACCCGGACCATCTCGTTGGTGTCGGCACCGGCGCCGGCCAGGATGACCGCGGTCGAACCGTCCTCGCTGATGCTGATCCCCGGTTGGGGAGGGACCACGTCGGCGATCCGGCTCTCGCCCTCGAGGATGGCGGTCGCCTCGGCCAGCACCCTCTTGCCATCACCCTCGGTCACTGGACCGTCGGCGCTGTGCACCACCACCTGGATGGCCGAGCTGGCGTTGCCGCCGAAGCTGTCCTGCGCGAGCTCACGAACGGCGACCGACTCCGAGCCGTCGGCCTGCCAGCCGGCTCCGGAGAGGTTGGCCTCGACCTTGGGCGCGAACGCGCCCAGGCCGACGATCAGCAGCAGCCACACGATCGCGGTCAGCTTGCGGTGGTTGGTGACCGCGATCCCGAGCCGACCCAGCGGACCGGGTCGGAAGCCGTCGGGGAAGTCTGAGGCAGGCGTGGGCGGGGCTACGTGTTGCGGTGTCATGGTGGACGTCATGTCGACTCGATTCGGGTCGGAGGTGAGGGACGGGGATCAGAAGAGTTGAGGAACGGCGCGGGCGGCGGTGTAGGCGGCGACGCCGAGGACCAGCAGGGCGAAGGCCCAGGTCAGCCGGTCGCGTCCGACCCGGCCGGAGAGCCAGGAGCCGGCGACTCCGCCGACCGAGGCGGCGAGGGTGAGCAGTGCGACCAGGCCCCAGTCGGGCTGGACGCCGACCCCGGACCGCACGGTCAGCGCGGCGGCGCTGGTCACGGCGATGACGACCAGTGACGTGCCGGCCGCCACCTCCATGGGGAAGGCGAAGACGAGCACCAGCGCGGGGACGACCAGGAAGCCGCCCCCGACCCCGAGGAAGCCGGTCAGCAGACCGACCGCGGTCGCGGTCACCAGGAGCTTCAGGGCGCGGGGGCACTGGCAGGCGAACGTGGGGCTGAAGGTGAGGATCGGGTCGTCCAGTGACCGCCGTGGGCGGTCCTCGGCGCCCGGCATCCGCCGGTCACCGAGTTGACGGACCACCATCACCACCCCGACCGCGAGCATCAGGCCAGCGAAAGCGGTGAGCAGCACCGGCTCGGCGACCAATGCGGAGCCCTTGGCGCCGATGACCGCCCCGCCCACCGCGGCCAGGCCGAAGCCCAGACCGCGGCCGAGCAGCACGGTGCCCTGGCGGCGAGCCGCCACGGCACCGATGAGAGCCGAGACCCCGACGACGACCAGCGACCCGGTGGTCGCCTGGGCCGGGCTCTGGCCGAGCAGGAACACCAGCACCGGCACGGCCAGGATGGAGCCGCCGCCACCGAGTGCGCCGAGGCTCACCCCGATCACGGCCCCGGCAACCAGGGCAAGCAGGACCAGGGTCACGCAGACACCCTCTCGGTGTCAGGCCCCACCAGGTGCAGCCCGACCGAGGCAGCGTTGTCGAACGAGTCGTCGATCGCGATCGGGGCGCCGCCGGCGGCGTCGATCAGCGAGGCCGCGACGGCCGCCCGGTAGCCGCCTGCGCAGTGCACCCAGACCTCGCCGGTCGGCACTTCGGCGACCCGCTCGGGCAGTTCGTGGATGGGGATGTTCAACGCGCCCTCGATCCGGGCCGCGGCGTACTCGTCGGCCCGACGGACGTCGAGGACGACGACCGGGCGGTGGTGCCGCGCCTGCGCGAGGTCGGCGAAAGTGACGGTCGGGAAGCTCGCCAGCTCGCTCGTTGACCAGTCCTCGGGACCACCCGTCGAGTGCGCGGCCGGCCGGTCGATGCCGATCCGGACGAGTTCGCGCTGGGCCTCGGCGACCTGGTCCTCGGTCTCGCCGAGCAGGGTCACGGGAGTGCCCCAGCGGATCATCCAGCCGAGGTAGGTGGCGAACGCGCCGTCGATCCCGAAGTTGAGGGTGCCCGGCGCATGGCCGGCCGCGAAGGCGGTGCGGTTGCGCAGGTCCACGACCCACTCCCCAGCCTCGATCCGACGACGCAGCTGGTCGGCGTCGGCGCGCTCGGGCCGGCTCAGGTCCGGCTCCGAGGGGCCTGCGGCGTTGCCCGGGCCCATGTGGGCGTAGTACGCCGGCCACGCAGCGAGGCCGGACAGCAGCTCCTCGACGTAAGCCTCCTCGTCCTGAGTGAGGGCGGGGTTGGACCGCTTCTCCTGCCCGATGGTCGACTCGGTCGCCTCGGAGGAGCCCGCCGAGCAGAACGATCCGAATCCGTGCGTCGGGTAGACCTCGGTGTCATCGGGCAGCCGCTCGGCCAGCATCTGGACCGAGGCGTACTGGTGCCGGACCAGCTCGTCGGTGTGGTCCTCACCCAGCAGGTCGGGACGCCCGGTCGCGCCGAACAGCAGCGATCCGCCGGAGAAGACCGCCACGGGTTCACCGGTGCGGGCGTCGGTCAGCTCGTAGCTGAGGTGGGTGAAGGTGTGACCGGGGGTGGCCAGCGGAGTCACCCGCATCCGCTCCCCGACCTCCACGACCTCGCCCCCACGGGCCGGCGTACGAGCGAAGGACACCTCGTCGTCTGCGTTGACCAGATAGGCGGCGCCAGTGCGCTCGGCCAGAGCCAGGCCGCCGGTCAGGTAGTCGTTGTGGATGTGGGTCTCGAACACGTGGGTCAGCCGGACCCCCTCGTGCTCGAGCAGGTCGAGCACGCGGTCGATGTCGCGCTGCGGATCGACGACCAACGCCACCTCGCCGTCGTGCACGAGGTAGGTGCGGTCACCGAGCGTGGGCGTCTCGATCACCCGGACGGTGAGGCCGGTCATCGCAGCCCGCTGTCCACGGGACGGCCCGAGCTGATCCAGCCCTGGGTCCCCCCGGCGACGTTCACGACGTCGAACCCGGCCGCAGCCAGGACGTCGCCCATCGCGCTGCTCCGGCCTCCCGAGGCACAGATGACGTGCACGGGTGTCGCGCGGTCGAGCTCATGGAGCCGACCGGGGAGCTGACCCATGGGGACGAGTACGGCCCCGGGCACGTGCGCCTCGGCGTACTCGCCTGGCTCGCGGACGTCCACGAGCTGGGCGCCGTTGTGCAGCGCCCGCTCGAGCTGTGCGGCGTCGATCTTCTGCATCAGGTCGATCTCCTTCATGTTGAGATACCCCGGGGGGTATGCCATGCTGGAATCTAACACACCCCCCGGGGTATCCTGCAAGCCGCCGGGAACGAAAGGATGCACATGGCTGCCATGACCTTGACCGCTGAGAACTTCGAGCAGACCATCGCGAGCAACGACATCGTGCTCGTCGACTTCTGGGCTGCCTGGTGCGGGCCGTGCCGCCAGTTCGCCCCCGTCTACGAAGCCGCCTCCGAGCAGCACCCGGACGTCGTGTTCGGGTCCATCGACACCGAGACCGAGCAGTCGCTGGCGGCCGCGGCCTCCATCACCTCGATCCCGACGCTGATGGCGTTCAAGGGCGGGTCGCTGGTCTTCTCCCAGCCCGGCGCGATGCCCGCACCCGCGTTGGAGCAGCTGATCACCGCTGTCCGCGAGCTCGACATCGACGCGGCCCGCGCCACCGAGAACAAGGAGCAGGCATGAAGTACACGATGAGCACGACCGTCACCGGGACGTACGACGCGACCGTCGCCGCCACCCGGGCGGCGCTGACTGAGCAGGGCTTCGGCATCCTGACCGAGATCGACCTCAAGGCCACGCTGAAGGAGAAGCTCGACGTCGACGTCGCAGCGCAGGTCATCCTCGGCGCCTGCCGTCCGCAGCTGGCCCACCAGGCGTTGGGGATCGACCCGTCGATCGCGGCCGTGCTGCCCTGCAACGTCGTGGTCCGGTCGGTCGACGAGCGGACCACCGTGGTGGAGGCATTCGACCCCGACGCCATGACCGGGCTGGCCGGCGACGCATTCTGCGACGTGGCGGCCGATGCCCGTCAGCGTCTGGACGCTGCCCTGGACGCCCTCGGGGGTGATCGCTGATGGAGCTGGACCCGCCGACCATGGGACCGGTCATCAACCGGATCAAGCGCGCCCAGGGCCAGCTGGCCGGTGTCCTCAGGATGCTGGAGGAGGGCCGCGAGTGCGAGGACGTCGTGACCCAGCTCGCTGCGGTCTCCAGGGCGCTCGACCGTGCCGGCTTCGCCATCGTCGCCAGCGGCCTCCAGGAGTGCCTGACCCGCGGGGACGGCCTCGATGACGTCGACGTGAAGAAGCTGGAGAAGCTGTTCCTCTCCCTCGCCTGACTCGTCGCGCCCGTTAACGAACGCTAACCTTGCCGCATGAGCGTGGAGGCGACCAGCCGGCGGGACCAGATCCTCGCGACCGCGGCCGAGCTGTTCGCGGCGCGCGGCTTCCACGGCGTCTCCGTCGCCGACCTGGGCGCCGCGTGCGGCATCTCCGGTCCGGCGCTCTACAAGCACTTCGTCTCCAAGGACGCCGTCCTCGCCGAGATGCTGGTCTCCATCAGCGAGGAACTGCTCCGGGTGGGCGGCGAGCGGGTGGCCGCGGCCGACGACCCGCCCGCGGCGATCCACGGCCTCGTCGCCTGGCACGTCGACTTCGCCCTGCGGCACCGCGCGCTGATCGTGGTGCAGGACCGCGACTGGGAGTCGCTGCCTGACGACGCTCGCGAGCGGGTGCGCACCCTGCAGCGCGAGTACGTCGACCTGTGGGCGGCCCAGCTGCGCCTCATCCACGACGACCTGACGGGCGACCGGGCGCGCGCCATGTCCCACGCGGCGTTCGGCCTGATCAACTCCACGCCCCACAGCGGGCTGCTGCCCGACAGCGCGATGCGGCGCCTGCTCTCGGAGATGGCCGTGCGGTCGCTGGGCGTCGAGCCTCGCCCGGAGGGCTGAGCACACCCGATCGCTATCCTCGCGACATGCGGATCGGCTGGCTCCGGGGCGCCGCCCTCGTCCTCGCGGTGGTGCTGGGCCTGTCCAGTGGCCTGGCGGTCTCGCACGTCGTCGACGAGCTCACCAGCGAGGGTGCCGCGCAGGACCCGCTCAACCTGGGCGCCGACCTCGTCAACCAGGGCTGCAACGGCAGCGCCATCATCGTCGTCGGCCGCGGGGAGACCCGCCCGACACTGCGGGCCGCGGTCGTGGAGAACAGCGGGGCGCGCTACCTCGACACCGACGCGTCCTGCCCGACGCTCTACGCCCCGCTCGACACAGCGGTGCCGAGGTACGTCGTCTACCTCGGGCCGTACACGACCCCGGGTCAGGCCTGCCAGATCCGGATGACGGCAGAGCACAAGGGTGACTTCGTGACCGGGCTGCGCACCGGCAACCAGACCTACGTGAAGTGTCCGTGCGAGCTCGCGACGGACACCTGGCCGGTGCTCACCCCCGACATGGAGGCAGACACCCTCGAGGGGATGTGGATCAACCAGCTGCAGGGAATGCTCGTCGACCTGGGTCGTCTGCGCGAGGACGTCGACGAGACCGGGCGCTACGACGCCCGCACCCAGGCCGCCGTCCGCGGGGTCCAGACCGCGGCGGTGGAGATCCCGGACGCGATCGTCGACGCCCCGACCTGGGACCTGATCCGCCGCCGCGCGTGCGCGTCCTACGACTACTGACCGGATCCGTCGGCGGCCCTACGGCACCAGCCGGTAGAACCGGAACATCTCGTGCTCGATGGGTAGCACCTCGACCGAGGTGAAGCCGGCGTCGAGCGCGTAGCCGCGCAGCACGTCAGGCCGCATGACCGTGCCGGTGCCGACCGACGGCTGGTGGGACATGCCGTCGGGCAGGCAGACCAGCATCGAGATGCCGTACATCAGCTGCTCCACCGGGTCGCCGGGGCCGGTGAACTCCTCAGGCACCCGCTCGTCCATCACGATCATGCTGCCGCCCTCGGCCAGCAGACGGCGGGCGCCGGAAAGGACCGAGACCGGGTCCGGCAGGTCGTGGACACACTCGAAGGCCGTGACCAGCTGGAACTCGCCCTCACCCGGAGCCCGGGCTCCGTCGACCACGTGGAACGCGACCCGGTCGGCGACGGCGTACTCCTCCGCGAGCCCGCGGGCGACGTCCACGGAGGCCTGGTCGACGTCGAACCCGTCGATCCGGGCCTCGGGGTAGGACAGCGCGATGCCGATGGAGGACCAGCCGTCGCCGCAACCGATGTCGGCGACCCGTGCCCCCGCGGTGAGCGCCTCGTGCACGTCCGGCACCGACGGGAACCAGTCGGACCCGAGCACGTGCAGGAACAGCGGACGGTTGGCGTCGGCCTGCGCGGTGCGCATCTGCTCGCCGTACGCGCTCCAGCCCACGCCACCGCCATGGCGGTAGGCATCCATCAGCGCCGGCAGCTGGACCGCGGCGGCAGCCGTCATCCGCGCGAACGGGGTGAGGAAGGAGACGCTGTCGGGGTCGACGAGAACCGGAACGTGTTCGTCCGGCAACGAGTAGCGGCGCGCGTCCGCGGCCGCCGCGGCGTCGTCCACGTCGAGCAGGCGGGCCACGGTCTGCTGCTCCAGCCACTCGCGGGCGTACCGCTCGTGCATGCCGGAGCCATCGGCGACCTCGGCGACGGTGAGCGGGCCGCGCCGGTGCAGCAGGCCGTAGATGCCGAACTGGTCGCCGATGTGCACGGTGAGCACGTCGAGCATGCCCAGCACGGATGCGAAGAGGTGGTCTGCGAGCTCGTCGGTCTTCATGGCTCCTCCTGGGACGTGGTACGTCGGAACCTAGCGCCACCCGGGCGTGCGCGTCTCAGAAGAGGTGGTCGACCGGACGATCGGGCTCCTCGAGCAGCTCCAGGACCCGGGCCGCCCGGGCCGCGGCGTCGAGACCCTCGTCGAGGTCCTCGTCGTCGGTGACGGCCGGTGCGCGCGCGTGCAGGCGCGCGAGGAGCGAGTCGCGGTCGAGGCCACGCAGCTGCAGGAGCACGAGCGGGTCGCTGTCGAGCAGCCACGCCACCTGGTAGAGAACGGCCAGGGCGTGGGCACACGGGTCGGCCCAGGACGAACAGCTGCAGCCGGTCTCGAGCTCACCGCCGTAGGGCAGCAGCTCGACGCCGGCCTCCTCCGCGTGCTCGACGAGGGCGAACGGCAGCTCGCCCGCGAGCAGTGCGGCGATCCGTCCGGCCTCGGCCGCGACCGTCTCGACCAGCGCGTCGACCGCGCCGTCGTCGAGCACCGGCACCGACGCGGTCACCGTCCACACGTCGTCACCGTCGACCACCGCGGCGAAGAGCCGACCGTCGTCCACGGCGATCTGGCCGATCCGGCCGGACCGGGCGAGAGTCCTGGCCTTGCGCAGGTCGGCCTCGGCGTAGGCAGCCTCCTCGACCGCCCGCACCCAGGCCTTGGCCCACCACGCCGTGGCCCGGGCCGCCTGGCGGCGGGGCGGGACCCGCGGGTGGAGGACCCGGCTCACTCCAGCTCCTCCGGCGTACGACGGAGCGTGACCAGGTCGCGCAGGTCGTCGTTGCTGAGCTCGGTCAGCGCGGTCTCCCCGGACGCGAGCACCGAATCGGCGAGGGCCCGCTTGCGCGCGAGGAGCTCAGCGATCCGTTCCTCGATGGTGCCGGTCGTGACCAGGCGGTGCACCTGCACCGGCTTGGTCTGACCGATCCGGTAGGCACGGTCGGTGGCCTGCTCCTCGACAGCGGGGTTCCACCAGCGGTCGACGTGGATCACGTGGTCGGCGCGGGTGAGGTTGAGGCCGGTGCCGCCGGCCTTGAGCGACAGCAGGAAGACGGGGACGTCCCCCGCCTGGAAGCGGGTCACCATCGCCTCCCGGTCACGGACGGGGGTGCCGCCGTGGAGGAACTGGTGGGGAGCGCCCGACCGGGCCAGGTGGGCCTCCAGCAGCCGTGCCATGGCGACGTACTGGGTGAAGACCAGGACCGCGCCGTCCTCCGCCAGGACTGTGCCGATCAGCTCGTCGATCAGGTCGAGCTTCTGGGACCGCCCGCTGAGCCGGCCGCCCGACTGCTTCAGGAAGTGGGCCGGGTGGTTGCAGATCTGCTTGAGGCCGGTGAGGAGCGCGAGCACGAGACCCCGGCGCGCTTCCTCGTCGGCACGCTCGATCCGGTCCATGGTGTCGCGGACGAAGGCTTCGTAGAGGACGACCTGCTCGCGGGTCAGCCCGATCCGGTGGTCGGTCTCGGTCTTGGCGGGCAGCTCGGGCGCGATGCCGGGGTCGGACTTGCGCCGACGAAGCAGGAACGGATCGATCAGCTCCTTGAGCTGCACCGCCTTGCTCGGGACCAGCCCGGACTCGATCGGGGCCGCCCACACCTTGCGGAAGGCGTTGCGGCTGCCGAGCAGGCCGGGCGTGGCCCAGTCGAGGATCGCCCAGAGCTCGGTCAGGTTGTTCTCGACGGGGGTGCCGGTGAGGGCGACCCGGGCCCGGCTCGGGACGTCCCGTAGCGCGCGGGCGGTGGAGGATCGCGGGTTCTTGACGTGCTGCGCCTCGTCGGCGACCACGACGTCCCAGCTGACCTCGGCCAACGCGGCGTGATCCCGTCGGAGGGTGCCGTAGGTGGTGAGCACGAAGCCCGGGTCCGCGCCCGCGAAGTCGGTCAGGGACCTGCGGCCACCGTGGAACCGGCGGACCGGGACACCGGGGGCGAACCGCTCGATCTCCTGCTCCCAGTTGCCGAGCAGGCTCGCCGGGCAGACGACGAGCGTCGGACCGGCCGTCGGCTCGGCGTCGTGGCGGTGGAGGTGGAGCGCGATCAGGGTCACCGTCTTGCCGAGCCCCATGTCGTCGGCGAGGCAGGCGCCGAGATCGAGGTCTGTCATCTGCGCGAGCCAGGTCAGGCCCTGGAGCTGGTAGGGCCGCAGCGTCGCGAGCAGCCGTGGGGACGGGTCGATCGGGTCGCGGGTGGCGGCCGACCGGAGCTGCTCGCGGACCCGGAGCAGGCTGGCTCCGACGACCACCTGCTCGGTGGTGTCCTCGTCGGCGGGGTCGGTCTGGACGACGCCGGTGAGCGTCGCGGCCAGGGCGGGGCCGGGCTTGACGGTGCGGACCAGGCGCTTGCGGGCCTTGCGCGCGACCGAGGGGTCGATGACCGTCCAGCTGCCGCGGAGCTTGAGGATCGGCGCGGCGGCGCCCGCGAGGAGGTCCATCTCCGCCTCGGTGAGCGGGTCGCCGTGCAGCGCGACCTGCCAGTGGAACGCGAACAGCGTGTCCGGGCCGAACATCCCCTTGGTCAGCGGCTGCTCGCGCGTGCCGGGAGCCCGGTCGAGGACCGTCGTGACGGTGAGGTCGCGTCCGAGGCTGCGTGGCCACAGCACGTCGACGCCGCGCTGCTGGAGCGCCGCGACCCCATGGTCGAGCAGGCTGACCAGGTCGTCGGAGTCGAGGGTGAGCTGGTCGGGGACGGAGAGCTCGAGCAGCCGGTCGAGCACCGGCCACGCCTCGGCCGCCGCGCGCAGCGCGATCGTCGCGTGGGTGCGGGCCCGGTCGCCGAACCCGTGGCTCGCTCCCGGGCCCGACTCGGCCCAGAGGACCGCCGCGTCGCACAGGTGCAGCGGGTTCTGCTCGTCGTGCACCTGCAGCACCACCCGGACCGCGCCCGCGACCAGCTCCTCCTCGTCGGCCTCGACCCGCAGCGAGATCCGGACCAGCTGGGGCCGTTCGTCGGTGGCCGCGGCGATGCGCTGTGCCAACCGTGCCTGCAGCCGCTCGGGGTAGCGCGCCGGGGCTCGACGCGTCAGTGCGGACCCGGCGACGGGGGCACTGCGCGGCATCGCGTCGACCACCGCGTCGAGGACCAGCCGGACCAGGCGCTCGGCGGTCACCTCGCCGTCGGCGGCCTCGGCCCGGGACCGGGCGAGCATCCGCACCCGGTCGGTGTCGCCGGCATCCAGCGGAGCGACCCGCCAGCTCGGTGCGTCGCCGGCGGGCTCGAACTTGCCAGCCGCCACCAGCCGCAGCGCGAGGAGCGCCGCCCCCGACAGCAGGCCCACGCTGGGGTGGACGTCGTCGCGGGCGTGGGCCTTGGTCAGCACAGGAAGCGCGGCCCGGATCGGGAGCGTGACGGTGCGCCGCTCGTCGGTGAACTCGACGACGCCCTCGCGGGGAGGTTCGCCCGCCCGGAACGTGGCCGGCCCGGTGACGGGGACGAAGCTCACTGCCCTGTCACCTCCGGTCACCACCCGGGGCCCCTGCCCCGGGTCCCTCGACGCTAACGCGTGAGACCGACAGGAGGTTCCTGGAGGGCTTGGCTAACCTCTGGGCATGAGCCTTCTCGACACTCCGATCGCCCGCCTCGACGGAACACCCACCACGGTGGGTGAGCTCGCGGGCGGGCGCACGACCCTCCTCGTCAACGTCGCCAGCCGGTGCGGCCTGACCCCTCAGTACGCCGGGCTCGAGCAGCTCCACGACCAGTACGCCGACCGCGGCTTCGCCGTCGTCGGGGTCCCGTGCAACCAGTTCGGCGGCCAGGAGCCCGGGACGTCCGGCGAGATCGCCGAGTTCTGCTCCGCGACGTACGGCGTCACCTTCCCCATGACCGAGAAGGTCGACGTCAACGGCGACGACCGGCACCCGCTCTTCCAGGAGCTGGTGACCGCGCCCAACGACAAGGGCACCGCCGGCGACGTCGAGTGGAACTTCGAGAAGTTCCTGATCGCCGCCGACGGCCGGGTCGTCTCCCGCTTCCGCCCCGGCGTCGAGCCGCACGACCCCCGCGTGGTCGAGGCGATCGAGGCCCAGCTCGGCTGACCGCCGGTCAGGACTCCACGGCCAACGTCAGCGGGAGCACGTCGGCCGCACCGGCCGCCCGGATCGCCCGGGCGGCGAGGGTGAGCGTCCAGCCGGTGACGACCAGGTCGTCGACCAGCAGCACCGAGCGACCCGCGAGGTCGTCGGCTTCGAGCCGGTAGCGCCGACCGACGGCCGAGACCCGCTGGGCAGAGTTCATGGCGCCCTTGCCCGGGGGGACGTCGGGGTCGGTGATGGCGTAGCGGCCGGCGACCGGGACCTTGAGGTAGCGGGACAGGCCGTCGGCCAGGTCGGCGGTGAGCGTCGGCCGGGTGGCGGACTCGACGACCACGATCGCGTCGACGGACGGCCGCCAGTCCCCGAGCACGGCGACGACGGCCTGGGCGAGCGGGACCGGGACCGGGCCGTCGGGGGTGGCGGGGGCGAAGAGCGCCCGCAGCGCCTGGCCGTGCCCGAGGTCGGTGAGCCGGGCGACCGCACGGCCGGGTGACGGCGGCTCGGCGATCTTGCCCTTGAGCTCGACCCCGAGGTTGGCGAGCGCAGTCGGCCACATCTTGCGCGGCTCGATCACCACGCCGGGCCTGGCCAAGCGGGCCGACGCCTCGTCGAGGGCGGCACCGGAGATCTCGTCGGAGAGGCTCATGCCACCGCAGTTGTCGCAGCGACCGCAGTCGGCGGCCTCGGGGTCGTCGAGCTGGTCGCGCAGGAAACGCATCCGGCACTGGTCGGTCTGGAGGTAGTCGAGCATCGCCCGCTGCTCGCGCTCGCGGGCCTCGGTCACCCGGCGGTAGCGCTCCTCGTCGTAGCTCCACTCCCGGCCGGTCGCCTCCCAGCCGCCCCGCACCCGGCGAACGGCGCCGTCGACGTCGAGCACCTTGAGCATCGTCTCGAGCCGGGTGCGGTTGAGCTCGACGTGGGTCTCGAGGGTGGCGGTGCTGAGCGGCTGACCGGCGTCGGTGAGGGCGGACAGCGTCTGGCGCACCAGCTCCTCCCGGGGAAACGCGAGCGAGCCGAAGTAGGCCCAGATGTCGCGGTCCTCGATCGCGGGCAGCAGCACCACGCTGGCCTCGTCGGTGCCGCGGCCGGCACGGCCGACCTGCTGGTAGTAGGCAACCGGGGACGCCGGGGCCCCCATGTTGACCACGAAGCCGAGGGTCGCGTCGAAGCCCATGCCGAGGGCGCTGGTCGCGACCAGCGCCTTGACCCGCCCGGCGAGCAGGTCCTCCTCGAGGGCGAGCCGCTCGGTGGGCTCGGTCTGGCCGGAGTAGGCCGCGACCTCGTGGCCACGGCTGCGCAGGTAGCCGGCGATCTCCTGGGTGGCGGCCACGGTCAGGCAGTAGACGATGCCGGAGCCGGGCTGCTCGGCGAGGTGGTCGGCGAGCCAGGCCATCCGCTGCTCGGCGGTCTTGAGGCGGACAACGCCCAGCCGCAGCGACTCCCGGTCGAGCGAGCCGCGCAGGACGAGGACGTCCTTGCCCAGCTGCTCGGCGACGTCCTGGGTGACCCGGGCGTTGGCGGTGGCCGTCGTGGCCAGGACGGGGATGCCGTCGGGGAGCTCGTCGAGGAGGGTGCGGATGCGGCGGTAGTCGGGCCGGAAGTCGTGGCCCCAGTCGGAGATGCAGTGGGCCTCGTCGACCACCAGCAGCCCGCAGGTCGCGGCCAGCCGGGGCAGCACCTCGTCGCGGAAGCCCGGGTTGTTGAGACGCTCGGGACTGACCAGGAGGACGTCGACCTCGCCCGCCCGGATGGCGTCGTTGGTCTGCTCCCACTGCTCGATGTTGGTGGAGTTGATGGTGACCGCACGGATTCCGGCGCGCTCGGCAGCCGCGATCTGGTTGCGCATCAACGCGAGGAGCGGCGACACGATCACCGTCGGGCCAGAGCCACCTGCGCGCAGGAGCGCGGTGGCGACGAAGTAGACGGCCGACTTGCCCCAGCCCGTGCGCTGCACGACGAGGGACCGGCGGCGGTCGACGGCCAGCGCCTCGATCGCGGTCCACTGGTCCCCCCGGAGCGCGACGTCGCCCTGCCCGTCCCTGGGGCCGACGAGCGCGCGGAGGTGGGCCTCCGCCTCGCGGCGTACGACGGTCCGGTCGGTCTGGGTCTCGGTCACCCGGACTGTCTACCAGCCGGAGCCGACCCAATTCCTTTTCTCGAAGACCCATCCGGGGGGGCGATGGCGCCGAACCCCCTATGTCCATCTACCCCATCGCTCATGTTCATGAGTGAGATCGGAGGCCCCTCATGCGGGGATCCACAGGTATGAAGCTGCTTGTTTCCGGTGCGACGCTGGCACTATCAGCAGGTTTGCTGGCCGGCACCACCACCACCTCGGCGAGCGCCCTCGGCTCGGCTTCGGCCGCGGCCCCCACGGCGGTCACCAAGGCCAACCTGAAGCCGCTGAACAACTCGCCGGTCACCGGCACGGCCAAGGTCACTGTCGACGGCCGCCGCCTCCAGGTCTCGGTCGACGCCACGCGCCTGCTCAAGAGGGTGCCGCACGCCCAGCACATCCACTTCGGTGAGCAGGCACGCAACGAGTGCCCGACCGTGCGTGACGACGACAACGCCGACCACCGGCTGACCGCCACCGAGGGCACGCCGGCCTACGGTCCCGTCAAGGTCTCGCTGACCACGCGTGGCGACACCAGCCCCAAGAGCATTCTCGCTGTCAACCGGTTCCCGAAGGCCAGGGACCGCCAGATCCACTACGACCGGTCGATGAAGACCGGGTCGAAGACAGCGCGCGGCATCCGCAACGGCGAGGCCGCAGTCGTGATCCACGGCATCGACTACAACAACAACGGCAAGTACGACTTCTCGTCGGGTCGCAGCGAGCTGGACAGGGCACTGCCGGCCGAGGCCACTGACGTCGTGTCCTGTGGCGTGCTCAAGGTCGTCGACGGCGGCGACGGCGGCGGCGTGCCGATCCCGTGACCACCGTCTGACACGTTTCACCACAGGAAGGCCCCCGGTGACCCCGGGGGCCTTTCGTGTCTGACCTTCGCGTCGAGGTCGTCGGGGCTCACGCGGCCGGCGCCCGCTCACCAGATCCGGACGCGCTGCTCCGGGTCGAGCCACAGGCCGTCGCCCTCGGCGGTCCCGAAGACCTCGTGGAACTCGTCGAGGTTGCGCACGATGTTGGCGCGGAACTCCGGCGGGCTGTGGGGGTCGACGGTGAGGTACTGCTGCTCCTGCTCCTTGCGGCGCTTGGTCCGCCAGCAGTAGGCCCAGTTCAGGAACAGCCGCCGGCGCGACTCCTCGTCGGCCTGGCCGCCCTGCGAGATCACGAAGGCCCTGTGCCCGATGGTGAGGCCGCCGAGGTCGCCGATGTTCTCCCCGACGGTGAGCGAGCCGTTGACGCGCTCACCGGGCAGCGCCCGCGGCTCGAAGTCGTCGTACTGCGCGATGAGCGCCTTCGACTTCACCTCGAACGCCGCCTTGTCGTCGACGGTCCACCAGTCGTTGAGGTTGCCGGCGCCGTCGTACTGGGCGCCCTGGTCGTCGAAGCCGTGCCCGATCTCGTGGCCGATGACGGACCCGATACCGCCGTAGTTCTCGGCCGGGTCGGCGTCGATGCTGAAGAACGGCCGCTGCAGGATCCCGGCCGGGAAGCAGATCTCGTTGGTGCCGGGGTTGTAGTAGGCGTTGACGGTCTGCGGCAACATGAACCACTCGTCCTTGTCGACCGGCGAGCCGATCTTGCGGAGCTCGCGGTCGGTCTCGAACGCCGAGGAGGCGGCCACGTTGCCGAGCAGGTCGCCGGGAGTCACGCGGAGGGCGGAGTAGTCGCGGAACTTCTCCGGGTAGGCGATCTTCGGGCGGAAGGTGTCGAGCTTCTCGTAGGCCCGCTTCTTGGTCTCCTCGGTCATCCAGTCGAGGTCCGCGATCGAGCGCCGGTAGGCCTCGAGCAGGTTGGCGACCAGAGCATCCATCTCGGCCTTCGCCTCGGGCGGGAAGTGGCGCTCGACGTACTGCTTGCCGACGGCCTCGCCGATCGCGCCCTCGACCAGGCCGACGCCGCGCTTCCACCGGGGCCGGAGCTCCGGTGTGCCGTTGAGGGTGCGACCGTAGAAGTCGAAGTTGGTCGCCACGAACTCGTCGGTGAGGTACGGCGCAGCGGACCGCAGGACGTGGAACAGCATCCACGCCTTCCAGTCCTCGATCGGGACCTCCTCGAGGACGGTCGAGAGGTGCTCGAGGTAGGACGGCTGGCCGACGCAGGTCTCCGCGATCGTCTCGGCGGAGCCGCCGAGGTTGGTGACGTAGGCGTCCCAGTCGAACGCCGGGCACAGCGTCTTCAGCTCGTCGGAGGTCGTCAGGTTGTAGGTCTTCTGGACGTCGCGGGTCTCGGCACGCTCCCAGTGGCCCTCAGCCAGTCGCGTGTCGATCCGCAGCACCGTCGAGGCCGCCCCGGCGGCGTCGTCGTGCTCGGCGAGGGTGAAGAGGTCCGTGAGGTAGGCGACGTACTTGTCGCGGACCTCGGCGAACTTGTCGTCGCTGTAGTAGGACTCGTCGGGGAGCCCGAGCCCTCCCTGGACGATCTGGAAGAGGTAGCGCTCGGAGTTGCGGTCGTCGGTGTTGACGTAGGAGCCGAAGATCCCGTGCCCGCCGACCCGCTCGAACTCGCCGAGGAACGCCGCCAGGTCGCGGATGTCGCGGAGCGCCGCGACCGCGTCGATCAGCGGCCGCACCGGGCGGAGCCCGCGCTTGTTGATGCCCTCCTCGTCCATGAAGGAGGCGTAGAGGTCACCGATCTTGCGGGCGTCCTCATCGAGGTCGTCACCGTCGGCCTGCGCCAGGTCCTCGATGATCTGGCGTACCTGCTCCACTGCGTTGTCGGCCAGCTCCACGAACGGGCCCCAGCTCGACCGGTCGGCCGGGATCTCCGTCTCGTCCAGCCAGCGTCCGTTGACGTGGCCGAACAGGTCGTCCTGGGGCCGGATGCCGGGGTTCATGCCCGCGCGGGCGTCGTCGAGGATCGTCACGTCGACACCCTAACCGGCGGCCACGAGACGCGGCCGGCCGAAATCGTGTTGCTGCTCCGGACAGCGACGAGGAGACTCCCGCGGTGAGGATCCTGTGGCTGTTCGGCCCTCCCGGCGTCGGCAAGTCAGTGACTGCCTGGGAGCTGCTCTCCGTCCTGTCCGGCCGCAACGAGCCCACGGCGTACGTCGACATCGACCAGCTGGGGATGGCCGCGCCGGACTCCGACGACGAGGCCGAGACGCACCGGCAGAAGGCGTGGGCACTGGCCGCCGTGGCCCGGGTGCACGCGGACCGTGGTGCCACGACCCTGGTCGTGTCGGGGGTCCTCGATCCCGACCAGGTGGAGTTCTACCGCGGCGTCCTGGCCGACGTCGACCTCGCCCTCGTGCGGCTGACGGCGGACGAGACAGAGCTGCGGCGACGGATGGACAGCCGCGGGCAGTACGCCGAGGACTGGGCCGGGGTGCTCGCCGATGCGCGGCGGCACGAGGCAGCGGGGCACCAACTCCCGGTCGTCCCGACGGATGACGGCGACCCGTCTGAGGTGGCGCGTCGGGTGCTCGAGGTGGCGACGACGCTGCCCGTCTCCTCGTCCGGCCGGGCCGAGGAGCCCACTTCCTCCATCGGTGCGGGCTCCGGCCGGGCCGTGCTGATCACGGGGTGCCGCGTCGTGGGCAAGTCGACGGTCGGCTGGCTGGCGTTCATGGCGGCGCGCGAGCGGAGGATTCCGACTGCCTTCGTCGACCTGCGCCAGCTGGGCTTCCACGGATCCGCCGGCGGGCCGATCGACCACGCGCTCCAGGCCACCGCGACCGGTGCCCTGTGGCAGGTCTTCCGGGCGCGCGGCAACGATCTCCTGCTGCTCAACGGCACGACCGACGACCGGGCACAGATCGACCTGTACGCCGACCAGCTCGGCGACACTCCCCTGACCACCGTGCGGCTCACGGCTGGCAGGTCGGAGCTGGGAGCGCGTGCGCTCGCCCGGTCCCGTGGGGAGATGGCCCTGCTGGCCGGCGACGACCTCGTGGGGTCTGGCGACGAGCTCCTGCAGCAGGTCGTGGACGACGCCGCCCGGGCACAGGAGTCGCGGCCGGTGTCGGCGGACGAGGTCGTCGTCGACACCACGGGCCTCGCGGGGTCCGACGCGGCCCGGGTGGTCCTCGACCTCGCCGGGCTCTAGGCCCCGTCGGGCCAGACGCAGACGCGGTTGCCGGCGGTGTCGGCCAGGATCCAGTGCGGCGGGTCCTTCGACTCGTGGACGATCCGGCCACCGGCAGCGAGCGCGGCCGCGACCCGGGCCTCGAGGTGCTCGCGGGCGACGGACACGTCGACGTGCTCCGGCTCCAGGCTCCACAGGTCGCGGGTCAGCCGCACCGTCAGCCGCCTTCGGTGATCGTCAGCACCGCCGCGGATCCTTCGACCCCCGGGACCTGGGCGACGGCTTCGGCGAGCCCCGCGGCCGCTGCCGTCGAGGCGACGTCGCACAGCGTCGTCGGTCCGCCGTGCAGGACGGGGTGAGCTCGCCCTTCGTGCGGCCCTTCTTCTCCCTTTTCGTCACGTGGTGGTGGGAGGTCGCGGGAGGTCAGTCGCGGACCTTCACGATCGACTTGCCGAGGGTGCGTCGCTCATCCATGTCGGTCAGCGCCTTCCCGAACTCCTCGAGCTCGTACGTCGTGCCGATCGGCGGCTTGATCGCCCCGGACTCCATGAACGGCAGCAGGGCGTCCCACTGCTCGTGCATGTAGCCCGGCCGGACCATCGCGTAGGCGCCCCACCCGACCCCGCGGACGTCCACGTTGTTCAGCAGCAGGCGGTTGACCTTGACCTCGGGGATGCCCTGGCCGGAGGCGAACCCGACGACCAGCAGACGCCCCTGCGGCGCGAGCGACCGCAGCGAGTCGGTGAACACCGACCCGCCGACCACGTCGAGGACGATGTCGACGCCCTCACCGTCGGTGAGCGCGAGCGCGGCGTCCTTGAACCCGTCGACGAGAATCGTCTCGTCCGCGCCGGCACGACGGGCCATCTCGGCCTTCCCGTCGGTGCTGACCACCGCGATCGTGCGGGCGCCGTACGCCTTCGCCACCTGGATGGTCGCCGTCCCCACACCGCCGGCGGCGCCGTGCACGAGGACGCTCTCGCCCTCGCGGAGCCCGCCGCGTTCGACGAGGGCGAAGTGGGCGGTGAGGTAGTTCATCGGGAGCGCGGCGCCCTCGTCGAACGAGAGCTCATCGGGGAGCGCGAACACGGACATCGGGGGCGCGGCGACCAGCTCCGCGGCTCCGCCGTACGGCAGCACGCCGGCGACCCGCTCTCCGGGCCGGTAGCCCTCGGGACCGCTGACGACGGTGCCGGCGAAGTCGACGCCGAGGGTGAACGGCGGCTCGGGCTTGAGCTGGTACTCGCCCCGGCTGAGCAGCAGGTCGGGGAAGGAGATGCCGACCCGGTGGACCTCGATCAGCACCTCGTCCTCGCGGGGCGTGGGCTCGTCGACGTCGCGGACCTGGAGGTCGGCGGGGCCGGTGGGCGTGGTGACCTGGACGGCGCGCATGCGACGACCCTAACGACCATCCGGCGACCCGTTCGCGCCGAACCACCCCGGTGAGAGTCACCGACCGGGCGCGGGCCCTGCTGATGCAGCGCACTGCCCCGTTGACGGTGCACTACGGACGCGAGCTCCAGTTCGCCGGCGCCGATCTGCCCCGGCCGAAACGGATCTCGGTGCCGACCCGGCACGGTCCGGTGCCGGTGCATGTCTACCGCCCAGCGGCCGAGCCCGGCCAGAAGCTTCCGGCGTACGTCCACTTCCACGGTGGCGCCTTCCTGATGCGCTACCCGCAGATGGACGATTTCTGGTGCCGGTACGTCGCCGCCGAGGCCGGGGTGGTCGTGCTCAACGTGGACTTCGCGGTGGGTCCCCAGGTCGCCTATCCCGTGGCCCAGCACCAGTGCCACGACGTGGCCGCCTGGGTCGCCGGCCACGGAGCCGAGATCGACGTGGACCCGCAGCGGCTCGTCGTGGGCGGCTTCAGCTCCGGCGGCGGGTTGGCGGCGTCGGTGTGCCTCCAGGCGCGGGACACCGGCTCGTTCCGGGCTCGGCTGCAGGTGCTCGGCGTGCCCGCGCTCGACCTGTCCGCCGATCCCAGGCCCGGCGACTCGGGGATGATCTCGCCGGCACTGCGGGCTCTGGTGCGTCGCGTCTACTTCCCCAACCCCGAGACCCGGCGCGAGGCGTACGCCTCCCCCGTCCTGGCCGAGGACCTGACCGGGCTACCGCCGGCGGTCGTGCTGACCGCGGAGCGCGACGTGCTGCGCGCCGAGGGTGACCTGTACGCCGCCCGGCTGCGCGAGGCGGGGGTGCCGGTCATCCACGACCTCACCCCGCGGGCCGACCACTACTTCCTGTCGGCCGACCTCGGTCGCGCCCGGGTCACCATGGCGATGGTGGCCGGCCGGATCGCGGAGTCGTGTGCCTGAGGGCGTCGCCGGTGACGCGCTGGGGCACACGACTCGTCAGCGGGGCTCGACGATCGCGTTCATCTCGAAGTGCATCGGGTCGGTGTAGCTCCAGTCGCCGCCCCAGGCGAACCCCCACTTCTTGAAGATCGACACCACGGACCGGTCCATCTCACCGACGGTGCCGCGCAGATTGCCCGGCACGTTGAAGTCGAGGGCCAGCCCGAAGGAGTGGTTGGACAGCGACGTGGTGCCGGCGATGAAGCGGGGGTAGTAGCAGCCGGCGTACTCACCGGGGTGGATCTCGTCCCCCAGCCCGCGGGAGACGATCTCGTTCATCGCGGCGATCAGCTGAGGGAAGATCAGCCGGTGGCAGGTGACGCCGCCGAGGATCGGGATCGCCTGCGTGCGGATGTTGGCGGACACCCACGACGGGTCCGGTGCGATCCGACCGCCGCCGATGACCGTGTAGTTGAACGAGCCCACGGCGTCGCCGACCGACCCGACGAGGAACGCGGTCTGCTGGACGTCGGTGTCGAGGCCGGCTCGGGCGACGACGTCGAGCATCTGCACCGACGCGCCCTCGCCGGCCAGCTTCTCGATGGGCTTGCGGACGGAGAGCGGGGCGGTCTTGCCGGTCGTGATCAGCAGGGCGTTGCCCGGCTTCATCTCGAGCGTCTCGATCCAGGTCTCGTTGACGACGGCGTCGATGGCGCCCTCGACCTGCGCGGCGAACGCGCCGATGTGGATCTGCTCCGCGTCCTTGCTGCTGCCCAGCCGGAGGTAGCCCTCCTTGTCGGCCGGGATCTTCTTCTTGAGGTCGGGGTTGATCGCGAGCTCGCCGCCGGCGACCCGGTCCCAGACCTCCTGCGTCTCGGCACTGGAGTACGGCGTGTAGTTGCGGTAGGTCGACGGGTCCACGGCCGCGACCGTGATCAGCTCGTTCTCGATGCTGACCTGGGCCATCGCCAGGGTCTCGACGTCCTGGACGCCCTTGATCTGGCGGATCTGTTCGATCGTGGCCTCGCTCAGAGCCTCCCGCGTGTAGACGAGGACGTCGGCCAGCCCGAGCGGGCCCTTGCGCGGACCCGGTGGGTCAACTGCGTGCTCGTCGCCGCTGGGGGTCGAGGAGGGCGAGTCGGTCGGCGTGGCGTTGGCCGACTTGGTCGAGGGCGCGGCTTCGGGATCGGCCTGCTTGTCGCCACAACCGGTCGCGACCACGACCAGCAGGACGGCCGCGAGCATGCGCAGCCGACGAGTCCCTCCCACGTGGTCAGGGTAGGCGCGGGCGCCAAGCCCGGGGTGGTTGTCCAGCAATCGTTGCGGAGCCGGGATCAGCCATGGCGACGCCGGATCTCCGCGTTGATCGCCGGGACCACCTCGTGCAGGTCACCGATCACGGCGTACGACGCCTTGGTGACCATCGGCGCGTCCGCGTCGGTGTTGATCGCGAGGATCTCCTTGGCCGACGAGCAGCCGGCCCAGTGCTGGATGGCGCCACTGATGCCGCACGGGATGTAGAGGTCCGGCGAGATCCGGCTGCCGGTCTGCCCGACCTGCTCGTGGTGCGGGCGCCAGCCGAGGCTGGTGACGACGCGTGAGACGCCGAGCGACCCGCCCACGAGCTCCGTGAGCTCCAGCAGGTCGGCGAAGCCCTCGGAGCTGCCGGCCCCCCGGCCCGCGCCGACGACGACGCGCGCGGACTTGAGGCTGCCGGACAGGTCGGCGGCGGGCGGCTCGGCCGAGACCACGCGGGCGACGAGGTCGGCCGCGGCCACCTCGGGAGCGGACTCCACGAGCGTGCCGGCACCGGGCGTCTCCGACGGGGCGGCCTCCACGGCGTGGCCGGCGACGGTGAACACCGCCGGGCGCTGGTCGAGCACCATCTCCTCGAGCACGGCGCCGCCGACGACCTGGCGGGTCATCGTGAACGGCGACAGGCCGTCGAACGACACCACGTTGGCGGCCATCGCGACTCCGGTGCGCGCAGCCAGGTGGGCCAGCACCTCCATGCCGCGCGGCGTCCCGGCTGCGGTCACGACCACCGCCTTGGTCGCCTCCCGGACCGACTGCACCGCACTCGCCCAGGCCGCACCGCCGTACGCAGCGAAGGCCTCCCCGGTCGCGTGGTGCACCTCGCGGACGCCGTACGCAGCGAGCTGCCCGACCAGCGTCGGCAGGTCACAGGCATGCTCGCCCACCACGACCGCGTCGACGGGCACGCCGCCACCCGCTGCCGACAGGGTGCGGGCCAACGTGATCGTCTCGCGTGACACCTCGACCGCGCCGGTCGCCTCGGTCTCCACCAGCACCAGGATCATCGGGACAGCACCCCCAACCGCTCGAGCAGGTCGACGACGGCCGGGGCCGCCTCGGCGCCCTTGCCCAGGATCTGTACGTCGCTCGGTTGCGGTGGCGGGAGCATCAGCCGGACCCGCTTCGGGCCGGCGGGCTCCGCGGACGTGCTGCGCTGCTCGATCTCCACCTTCTTGGCCTTCATCCGGCCCGGCACCGTCGGGTAGCGCGGCTCGACGCCACCCTCCAGCACCGTGACGACCGCCGGCAGCGGGACGCGGTAGGTCTCGTGGCCGTCGGGCCCGGCGACGTGGGCAGTGACGTGTCCGTCCTCCACGGTGATGGACGCGGCACCGTTGACGACCGGGCGGCCGAGCTCGTAGGCCAGCCGGATGCCGACCTGGAAGTCGCCGCTGTCGGCGGCGTCGCTTCCGAGCAGGACCAGGTCGTGGGGCTGACCCGCTGCCTCGTGGTCACGGACGACGGCGGCGATCTCGCGGGCGACGTCGGCCGGCCCGAAGGCGGACGAGTCGGCCTCGACGTGGGTGGCGGCGGTGCAGCCGACGGCCAGCGCGGACCTCAGCTGCTCGACCGCGTCGGCGTCGCCCAGCGTCATCACGCCCGCGCTGCCGCCGGTCGCGGCCGCGACCTGGACCGCCAGCTCGACGGCGCACTCCTCGTGGTTGCTGACCGTGAAGCCGGCGAAACGACCGTCGACGGACTGGCCGTCCTCGGTGAGCACGACCTCTCCCGACGAGTCGACGACCCGCTTCACGCACACCAGCACCTCGGCCATGTCAGCGGATCCGCTCGTTGGCGGGGTCGAGGAGAGGCGTGGCGTCGACGGAGCCGACGGTCACGGGGTAGAGCTCCTCCATGTAGGACACGGCCAGCTCGGTGCCGATGCGGGCCTGCTCGGGCGGGAGGTAGGCCAGCAGCACGTGCTTGCCCAGCGTCGGCGCCGACCCCGCCGAGGTGACGTAGGGGTGGTGGCCGTGGCCATCGGTGAGCATGCCGCCGTCCCGGGTGAGGATCGGCTCACCGCCGAGCATGTAACGCTTCGTGCCCGACGCGGACGTGTGGTCGTCGACGGTCAGCGTGCAGAGCACCGCCTTCGGAGCCTCCTCCCGCTGGGCCAGGTAGGCCCCCCGGCCGACGAAGTCGGCCGCCTTGACCTTCGGTCGCTGCATGCCGGCCTCGACGATGCTCCGCTCGCCGTCGAGCTCGTAGCCGTAGGCGCGGTAGCCCTTCTCGATCCGGCCCGTGGTGCCGTAGACGCCGATGCCCACCGGGACCGCAGCATGCGGCGCACCCGCGTCGAGCAGGGTGTCCCAGACCTCGGCCGCGTCACCCATCGGGACGTAGAGCTCCCAGCCCAGCTCTCCGACGTACGAGATCCGGGAGGCGAGCACGGTCGTCCCGGAGACCGAGATCTCGCGGCAGCTGAGGAACCCGAAGCCCTCGTCGGAGACGTCGTCGGACGTGAGCGAGGCCAGGATGTCGCGGGCCTTCGGACCCCAGAGCCCGATGGTGGACACGGCGTCGGTGACGTCGGTCAGCGTCGTCCCGCCGTCGGCCGGCAGCTGGTCGGTGAACGTCTTCCGGTCCGCCATGCCGTGGGCACCACCGGTGACGACCCGGAAGTGGTCGTCGCCGAGCCGCATGACGGTCAGGTCGGAGAGGAAGCCGCCCTTCGCGTCGAGCACCGGGGTGTAGATGACCTTGCCGACGGCGACGTCGCACTGGGCGACGCAGGTGCGCTGCACGGTGTCGAGGGCTCCGGGGCCGACGACGTCGAAGATCGAGAAGGCGCTCAGGTCGATGACGCCGGCCGCCTCACGCATCCGCAGGTGCTCGGCGTTGATGATCGGGCTCCACCAGCGCGCGTCCCACTCGTGCTCACGCGGCATCACGGCGTCGCAGTACTCCTCGAGCAGCCCGGCGTTGGACTCGTACCAGTGCGGACGCTCCCAGCCGGCGGTCTCGAAGAACATCGCGCCGAGCTTCTTCTGGGACTCGTGCATGGGCGCCAGTCGCTGGTCGCGGTCGGACTCGTACTGCTCGGCGGGGTGGATGATCCCGTAGGTCTTGATGAACGCCTCGGTCGTGCGCAGCCGGGTGTGCTCGCGCCGCATCTGGTGCGGGTGGAACCGGGCGATGTCGCTGTGGTGGATGTCGATCTCCGAGTGGCCGTGGGTCATCCACTCGGCGACCGCGCGGCCGACGCCCGGCCCTTCCTTGATCCAGACCGCGGCGGCGGTCCAGAGGCCCTTCACGTGGCTCTCGCCGAGGATCGGGTTGCCGTCGCAGGTCAGCGACAGCAGGCCGTTGATCGCGTAGCGCATCTCGGCGCCCTCGGCCCCGAGCAGCTCGGGCATCAGCTCGTAGGCCTGCTCGAGCTGCGGGTCGAAGTCGTCGGAGGTGAACGGCAGCTCGGTCGGCGACAGCTTGGACTGCTCGATCGAGGGGATGTCCTCCGGCTCGTGCAGGATCGCGCGGTGCGCGTAGGACCCGACCTCCATGTCGGCGCCGTGCTGGCGCTCGTAGCAGAACGTGTCCATGTCGCGGACGATCGGGAACGAGATCTCGCCCTCCCGCTCCGCCAGCTGCGGGCAGGGCCCGACGCTGATCATCTGGTGCACCGCCGGGGTCAGCGGGATGTTCACGCCGGCCATGTCGCCGAGCTTGGGGCTCCAGACACCGGCCGCGATCACGACGTACTCGGTCTCGATGTCACCACTGGTCGTGCGCACCCGCTGGACCCTCTGCCGGCCGTCCGCTCCCACTCCCAGGTCCATGCCGGTGACCTCGACGGTCGGTACGACGGTGAGCGAGCCTGTCTCCATCGCGCTCTCGCGCATGATCGTGCCGGCCCGCAGCGAGTCCACGACCCCGACGCCCGGCGTCCAGAAGGCACCGATGAACTGGTCGGTCTCGATGAACGGGACCTTCTCCTTCACGAACTCCGGCGAGACGAGCTCCGCCTCGATGCCCCAGGCCCTCGCGCTCGACATCCGCCGACGCAGCTCCTCCATCCGCTCCTCGGTCCGGGCGATCTCGAAGCCGCCGGACTGGGTGAAGACGCCCATCTCCTGGTACTGCCGCACCGAGTCGAGCGTGAGGTCCGTGATCTCGCGGGAGTGGTCGACGGTGAAGATGAAGTTGGAGGCGTGCCCGGTCGAGCCGCCAGGGTTGGGCAGCGCTCCCTTGTCGATCTGGACGATGTCGCGCCACCCGAGCCGGGCCAGGTGGTGGACGAGGCTGTTGCCGACGATGCCGGCGCCGATGACGACGACCTGGGCCGAGGTGGGGACGGTGGCCATGGGTGCTCCAGGAGAGTTCGGACCGGCGGACCGGCGGTTGCGTCATGCGCAACATGATGCGTGATGCGAGACAACTCTAGAATCACCCGCGCCCGGCCGGGTGTCAACCTCCCGGCCGGGCGCGTGGTGTGTGATCCGTCCGGATCAGCTGGTGGTCAGCTGAGCCAGCCGTCGACGACGTCCTGGTTGTCCTCGACCCACTGGGCCGCGGCGTCCTCGGGCGACATGCCGTCCTGCGAGATGTACTTCGCGACCTGGTTCTGGTCGTCGTTGGTCCACTGGAAGTTCTCCACCAGACCGACGGCCGGCGAGTCCTCCTCGACCCACTCCGTGGAGGCGATCTTCTTCAGCTCCGTCTCCGGGTAGTCACACGCGACCGTGGCCGGGTCGTCCTGGCAGCCCTCCTCGTACGGAGGCAGCGAGACCTTCACCAGCGGGACCTCGGCGAAGAGCCACTGCGGCTCGTAGAAATAGCCGATCAGGAACTCCTTGTTCTCCTCCGCCTGCTGGAAGGCCTCGATGCTGGCGGCCTCCGAGCCGGAGAAGACGACCTTGAAGTCGAGGTCCAGGTTGCTGATGATCGCCTCGTCGAACTGGACGTACGACGGGTCGGCGCCCAGGAACTGGCCCTGGCCACCGGACTCGGAGGTGGCGAAGTCCTCGGCGTACTTGTTGAGGTTCTCCCACTCCACGATGTCCGGGTGCTCCTCGGCGAGCCACGGCGGGACGTACCAGCCGATGATGCCGACGTTGCCGGTCGGTCCCAGGTCCATCGCGCTGCCGTCACCGGAGTCGGCGAAGAACTTCTTCTCGAGGTCCGGGTGTCCCCAGTCCTCGATCACGACGTCGACCTCGCCGGTGCCGAAGCCCTGCCAGGAGACGTCCTCCTTCAGGTCCTTGTAGTTGACCGTGCAGCCGAGCTGGTCCTCGGCGATGTGCCCGACGACGTAGGCGTCGGCCTCGAAGCCCACCCACGGGTTGATCGCCATGTTCAGCTCACCGCAGTCGCCGGTCTCGGCTGCGCGCTCCTCGTTGGCCTCGGTCTCGTCGTCGATCGAGCTGCCCCCGCAGCCGGCGAGCGTGATCGCCACGCACGCCGCCACCGAGGCCAGGCCTGCTGCCCGTTTCCTTGTGTGTCGCACTTTGTCTCCTTGGTTGGTGTTGCGTGGTGGTGCTGTACGTACGTCGGAATCAGGTGGGACCCATGCGCCACCACGGGCGCTTGGTGGGGTCCTTCATCACGGTGTCCTCGCGGGCAGAGGCCCGCGCGATCCGGTCGAGCATGATCCCGAGGAGCACGATGGTGAGCCCGGCTGCCATGCCCTTGCCCCACTCCTCGCTTCGGGAGAAGCCGAGGACGACGTCGTAGCCGAGCGCGCCGGCGCCGACCAGGCCGCCGATGACGGCCATCGAGAGGACATAGAGGAGCCCCTGGTTGGTGGCCAGCACCAGGGAGCCGCGCGCCATCGGCAGCTGGACCCGGGTGATCTCCTGCCAGGCCGTGGCGCCGGTCGAGCGGGACGCCTCGATCGTCTGGGGTGCGACGGCCTTGACCCCGTCGGCCACCAGCTTGATGGCGACGGGTGCGGCGTAGATGACGCCGGCGGTGATGGCGGAGAACCTGCTGGGGCCGAACAGGGCGATGCAAGGCAGCAGGTAGACGAACGGCGGGATGGTCTGGCCCATGTCGAGCAGGGGCCGCAGCCCGATGTCGACGGAGCGTCGCCGCGCCATCAGCACCCCGAACACCACGGCGAGCACCATCACGATCGCGGTGGCGACCAGGGTCATGGACAGGGTGATCATCGCGTCGTGCCAGAGGTCGAGGTAGAGGATCCCGGAGAGGCAGACGGTCGCCGCCAGGAAGGCGCGCCAGCCTCCGAGCACCGTGGCGAGCGCGACGATCGCGGCACCGGCCAGCCACCACGGCGACTCGGCCAGCAGCTCCTGGAGCGGGTTGAGCAACAGGTGGCTGACGGTGTCCTTGAGCCAGCTGCTGGCGTCGTTGAACGTGCTGGTGACCCAGTCGGTGGTCGACTCGGCCTTCTCCGCCACGGTCGTCGCGAAGGTGTTCTCCGGGAACTCCGCCGCCCAGGGGTAGTAGCGCGACATCCAGATCGCCACGATCACGCCCACACCGGTGCCGGCCATGACCAGGCGGCGCTGTCTGACGTCGCCGCCGCCGGCGCGGGCCAGCTTCTCCGAGCGCTCGCTGGCCGCAGTCGTCCAGCGGTCCAGCATCACCGCGCAGAGGACGATCAGCAGGCCGGGGACGACCGCCCGGCCGACGCTGTTGATCTTGAGCGCGTCGAGGACCGGCTGGCCGAGGCCGGGGCCGTCGACGAAAGACGCGATGGTTGCCATGGACAGCGCAGCCATCGTGGTCTGGTTGAGCCCGACGATGATCGTCTTGCGGGCCATCGGCAGCTGCACCTTCAGCAGCCGCTGCCAGCTGGTCTGACCCGCGGAGTCCGTCGCCTCGATGGTCGTGGTCGAAACGCTCCGGATCCCGAACCCTGCGATCCTGATGATCGGGGGCAGGGCATAGATCAGTGTGCAGACCAGCGCCCCCGACGTCCCGATGCCGAAGAAGAGCACGACCGGCAGCAGGTAGACGAACGTGGGCATGGTCTGCATCAGGTCGAGGATCGTGTTCAGCACGACGCTGACCCACTTGGTGGTGCCGACCACGACCGCGAGCGGCAATCCGATGATCACCGCGAACAGCACGGCCAGGCCGGTCACGATCAGCAGGTCGACGCCCTCCTCCCAGAAGCCGAGGACACCGAAGGAGACGAAGGTCGCCGCGACGAGCGCCGCGATCCGCACGTTGGCGGTCATCCAGGCCACCCAGGCCATGAAGGCGGTGACGCCCAGCCAGCCGATCTCGGGCACCGGCCGCGGCAGGTTGGGCTGGGAGACCATGCGCTGGATGAAGTCGATCATCGAGCGGATCTGCTCCGCGACCGACGTGGTGAACTGCATGACGGGGTTCGTGTCGCGGCTGGCGATGATCCCGTTCTGCCACTCCGTCAGGGAGTCGTGCAGGTCGGTGTGCTCGCGTCCGGGCAGCACGAGCGTGTCGGTGCCCTTCGTGAACTGCCAGACCACGATCCAGATGGCGATGACGAGCAGCGCCGGCACCCACCGGGGCAGCCCGGCGGCGACGCTGACGGCATTCTTCGGCTCGTCCGGCGGCGCCTCCGGAGGTCGTTCGACGACGGCGGTCACGACGCGCTCTCCTCGGCGACGACCACCCGCAGGATCGCGTCGTCGTCGACGATGCCCACGAGCTGGTCACCGTCCATCACCCGCACCGGGTGCTCGGAGGCGAGCGCAGCCTTGGCGGCCTGGCGCACGATCGTCGTGGACTCCATGACCGGGCCCTCCATCGAATCGCCGTCCCGCGGCTCGCGCATCACCCACTTGAGGGTGAGCACGTGGGACCGCGGCACCTCGGAGGTGAAGTCGCGGACGTACTCGTCGGCGGGAGCGCCGACGACCTCGTCGGGTGCGCCGATCTGGACGACCTCGCCGTCCCGCATGATCAGGATCCGGTCGCCCAGCTTGAGCGCCTCCTGGAGGTCGTGGGTGATGAACACCATCGTCTTGCCGAGCTCGCGGTGCAGCCGGATGACCTCGTTCTGCATGTCACGGCGAATGAGCGGGTCGAGCGCGGAGAACGGCTCGTCGAAGAGCAGGATCTTGGGGTCGCCGGCGAGCGCACGGGCCAGACCCACGCGCTGCTGCATACCGCCGGAGAGCTGGTCGGGGTAGGAGTGCTCGTAACCGTCGAGCCCGACCAGGGACACGATCTCCTCGGCCTTGGCCCGGCGCTCCTTCTTCTTCATGCCGCGGATCTCGAGGCCGTAGGCGACGTTGTCGATGACCTGGC
This sequence comes from Nocardioides sp., assembly GCA_046590395.1. GTDB lineage: Bacteria > Actinomycetota > Actinomycetes > Propionibacteriales > Nocardioidaceae > Nocardioides. Next base: position 5,354 of record JBKJUE010000116.1, on the reverse strand, counting down.
GGTGCGGCAGCAGGCCGAAGTGCTGGAAGACCATGGACACCTGGTTGCGGCGCAGGTCGCGCAGCTGGCTGACCGAGGCGTTGGTGACATCGACGCCGTCGATCTCGATGGTGCCCGCGGTGGGCTCGATCAGCCGCGTCAGGCACCGGACCAGGGTCGACTTCCCGGAGCCGGACAGACCCATCACGACGAAGACCTCGCCGGGATCCACCTCGAAGGAGACGTCCTTGACCCCGGCCACGCAGCCGGTCTTCTTCTTCAGCTCCGCGCGTGGCAGGTCGGCGTCCGGGGTGCCGATGATCTTGTCCGCCCGCGGGCCGAAGATCTTCCAGAGCGAGTCAACCGCCAGGGCTGCCGTCATGGCCGTGCCTCACCTTCGTCGTTGATGACAACGTTGCGCGAATCCCCGGGGGGATACAAGGGCATGCCGTCCCGATAGCGGTAGTAGGGCACATCCACTGCGGGCAGGGGAGTGTTCCCGGCAATCAGGTCGGCAGCCTTCTCGGCCACCATCATCACAGGTGCGTAGATGTTGCCGTTCGTGACGAACGGGAACACCGACGCGTCCACGACCCGCAGGCCCTCGGTCCCGTGCACCCTCATCGAGGCCGGGTCCACGACCGCCGCCTCGTCGACGCCCATCTTGGCCGTGCAGGACGGGTGGAGCGCGGTCTCGGCGTCCGCGGCCACCCAGTCCAGGATCTCCTGGTCGGTCTCGACGCCGGGACCCGGCGAGAGCTCGCCGTCGTTGTACGGCGCGAACGCCGGCTGGTTGAGGATGTCGCGGGCCACCCGGACCGCCTCGACCCACTCCCGGCGGTCGGTGGCCGTGGAGAGGTAGTTGAACACCATCGACGGGTGCTGCCGGGGGTCCCGCGACCGGATCTTCACCGAGCCCCTCGTGTCGGCGTACATGGGACCGATGTGCACCTGGTAGCCGTGCCCCTTGGTCGGTGACGACCCGTCGTACCGGATCGCGACCGGGAGGAAGTGGAACATCAGGTTCGGGTAGTCGACGTCCTCGTTGCTGCGCGCGAAGCCCCCGCCCTCGAAGTGGTTGGTCGCGCCGAGCCCGCGGCGGTGGAAGAGCCAGTCGTAGGCGATCTTCGGGCGCATCCGCCAGCGCAGCCCGGGGGCGATGGAGACGGGCTGCTTCGAGGCGTACTGGATGTAGACCTCGAGGTGGTCCTGGAGGTTCTCGCCGACGCCCGGCGAGTGGTGCACGACGTCGATGCCGTGCTGCTTCAGCAGCCCTTCGTCGCCGACACCGGAGAGCTGCAGCAGCTGCGGGGTGTTGATCGCGCCGCCGCAGAGGATGACCTCGCCGGCCTCGGCCCGCCGCTGCAGCCGGCCGCCGCGGAGGTAGTCGACCCCGGTCGCCCGTTTGCCCTGGAACCGGACGCCGGTGACGAGGGCCAGGGTCTCGACGCGCAGGTTCTTCCGGTGCCTGACCGGGTGCAGGTAGGCGCGGGCGGCGGAGAGGCGGCGGCCGCGGTAGACGTTGCGGTCGAACCTCGCGAAGCCCTCCTGACGGTAGCCGTTGACGTCGTCGGTCGCCGGATAGCCGGCCTCGACCGTGGCCCGGAAGAACGCGTCGAAGAGCGGGTTGGTCGCGGGCCCCCGCTCGAGCTTCAGCGGCCCGTCGCCACCGCGCCAGTCGTCGGCACCCGCGAGGCAGTTCTCCATCTTCTTGAAGTACGGCAGGCAGTGGGCGTAGCCCCACTCCTTCATGCCGTCCTCTTGGGCCCAGCGCTCGTAGTCGAGCGGGTTGCCGCGCTGGAAGATCATCCCGTTGATGCTGCTGGAGCCGCCGAGTACCTTGCCGCGGGCGTGCACGACCCGCCGGCCATTCATGTGCGGCTCGGGGTCCGTCTGGTACTTCCAGTCGTAGAGCCGGTTCCCGATCGGGATCGGCAGCGCCGCCGGCATGTGCACCAGCGGGTCGAACCGGTAGTCGGAGTGGCCGGCCTCGAGGACCAGGACGCTGGTGCCGGGGTCCGCGGACAACCGGTTCGCAAGGGCGCAGCCGGCCGAGCCGCCTCCCACGATGACGACGTCGTACCGGTCCGCGCCCACCGCCCTACCCCCCGAACCAGTGTTGGGCAGCAGGGCGGATGTTGTGCCAGACGTGCTTGGTCTCGCGGTACTCGTCGAGGCCGGCGCTGCCGAGCTCGCGGCCGATGCCGGACTGCTTGTAGCCGCCCCACTCCGCCTGGGGCACGTACGGGTGGTAGTCGTTGATCCAGACGGTGCCCATGCGCAGGCGGGCAGCCACCCGCTCACCCTTGCCCGCGTCCTGCGTCCACACCGCGCCGGCGAGCCCGTAGATGCTGTCGTTGGCGATCGTGACCGCCTCGTCCTCGCTGCCGAACGTCTCGACGGTCAGCACCGGGCCGAACGACTCGTCCTGGGTGACGCTCATGTCGCTGCGACAGCCGTCGAGGACGGTGGGCAGGTAGTAGAACCCGTCGGCGAGGTCGGCGAGGTCCGGGCGCTTGCCACCACAGCGGAGGACGGCGCCCTCGGCGACCCCGGCAGCGACGTACTTCTCGACCTTCTCGCGGTGGGCGGCACTGGTCAGCGGCCCGGTCTCGGCCTTGTCGTCGAACGGACCGCCGAGCCGGATCTTCTCCGCTCGCTCGACGAGGGCGTCGACGAACTCGTCGTGGATCGACTCCTCGACGACGAGCCGGGCGCCGGCCGAGCAGACCTGGCCGGAGTGGAGGAAGACCGCGGTCAGTGCGTAGTCCAGCGCGACCTCGAGGTCGGCGTCGGCGAACACGATGTTGGGGTTCTTGCCGCCCAGCTCGAGGGCGACCTTCTTCACGGTGCCGGCCGCCGCGGCCATGATCGCCTTGCCGGTGGCCAGACCGCCGGTGAAGGAGACCAGGTCGACGCGCGGGTCCTCGGAGAGCGGGGCACCGGCGTCCGCCCCGGCGCCCAGCACCAGGTTGCCGACCCCGGCCGGCAGCCCGGCCTCCTCGAGCAGCTTCATCAGGTGGATCGCTGTGTGCGGCGTGAGCTCGCTCGGCTTGAGCACGAAGGTGTTGCCTGCGGCCAGGCACGGCGCGACCTTCCACGAGACCTGGAGCAGCGGGTAGTTCCACGGGGTGATCAGGCCGCAGACGCCGATCGGCTCGTGGACGATCCGGCTGACGACGTCGGGGTTGCCGGTGTCGACGACCCTCCCCGCCTCCTCGGCGGCCACCCGGCCGTAGTGGCGGAAGACCGACACGATGTCGTCGATGTCGTACTCCGACTCGACCAGGCGCTTGCCGGTGTCGAGTGACTCGAGGCGGGCGAGGGTGTCCTTGTCCCGCTCCATGAGCCCGGCGACCCTCAGCAGCAGGTCGCCGCGCTCGCGGGCGGAGGCGTGCGGCCACGGGCCGTCGTGGAAGGCCCGGTGGGCCGCGGTGATGGCCGCCTCGGTGTCCTCCGCCCCGGCCTCGTCGACCTCGGCGACCAGGGTGCCGTCGGCCGGGCAGCGGATCTCACGGCGTCCTCCGGCGCGGGCAGCGACCCACTGCCCGTCGACGTAGAGCTCCGCCACGATCCTCCCACTCTCCGCGTGAGTGTTGCGTATGGTGCAACCCTCTGCTTCCACCGCAACTGCTTGTGTGTTTGAGAATGCTGCGACCGAGCCGCCGCGTCAAGCGATCCGGCTACTCCGTGACCTGACGTTGACCCCACCCGAGGCGGTGCGAGACCTCCAGTGCAGCCCCGACGAGCTTGTCGACAACCTCGTGCACGCGGTCGTCCGACAACCGGAACGTCGGCCCCGAGACGCTCATCGACGCGACCACGTCGCCGTGCGCGTTGCGGATCGGCGCGGCCGCGGCGGTCAGGCCCACCTCGAGCTCGTCGACGGCGAGGGCAAATCCCTGCTCGCGGACCTTGGCCAGCTCGTCGCGGAGCTTGCCCTTCTTGGTGATGGTCAGCGGGGTGTACGCCGACAGCTTGCCGAGCAGGGCGTCGAGAGCGGGTTGGTCCAGTCCGCTGAGCAGCACCTTGCCGTTGCTGGTGGCGTGGAGCGGGATGTGCTGGCCCACCCAGTTGTGGGGCTGGAGCGCAGAGGAGCCCGCGACCTGGTCGAGGTAGAGGGCCGAGCTCTCGGACAGAACCGCGATGTTCACGGTCTCCCCGGTGTCGGCCGCGAGCTGCCGGCAGACCGAGCGCGCCTCCTGGACGACGTCGAGGCGGGCGCTCGTGGCCCCGGCCAGGCGGAGCACGCCGACGCCGAGCCGGTACTTGCCGCGGTCCTCGGTCTGCTCGACCAGCCGGTGCGACTCCAGGGTGGCGACCAGCCGGAAAGCCGTGCTCTTGTGGACGTCGAGCGCGGCCGCGATCTCGGTGACGCCGGCCTCGCCACCCCGGGCGAGCAGCTCGAGGATGGTCAGCGCCCGGTCGACGGACTGGACGCCGGTGGCCGCGCCGGAGTCGGCCGAGGACCCCTGCGTGCTGTTGCGCATGGAGCGACACTAGCGCAGGACGTGTTGCGTATCGCAGACTGCGTTTCGTTCACCGCAACACGGCGGACCGTCGTCAGAGCCAGCGTTCCACACCAACCAGAGGTCGTCATGGTGCTTCCCACGTCCGCCCAGTCGAACAGCGCCACGGCGCCGGCAGGCGACTTCGTGCTCATCCTCGCCTGCCCGGACCGGCCCGGCATCGTCCACGCCGTGACGGGCTTCCTGGTCAGGCACGGTGGCAACATCCTCGAGAGCCAGCAGTTCGGCGACCAGCTGGTCGGGCGGTTCTTCATGCGCATCGACTTCGCCCTGGACGGCTCGCGGGGCACGGTGGGGGCCGACGCCCTGCGCGACGACTTCGCGCCGATCGCCCGCGAGTTCGCGATGGAGTTCGAGCTCTGGGACGGGCACGCGCCGTACCGGACGCTGATCATGGTGTCCAAGCACCTGCACTGCCTCAACGACCTGCTCTTCCGCGCGAGCACCCGGTCGCTGCAGATCGACATCCCGGTCGTGGTCTCCAACCACGCGGACGCCGAGCCACTGGTGCGGTCCTACGGGCTCGACTTCCGGCACATCCCGGTCACCCCGGACACGAAGCCTGCGGCCGAGGCGGCGCTGATGGAGCTGGTCGACGAGCTCGACATCCACCTCGTCGTCCTGGCCCGCTACATGCAGGTGCTCTCGGACGACCTGTGCCGGAGGCTGTCGGGCCGGGCGATCAACATCCACCACTCGTTCCTGCCGAGCTTCAAGGGCGCCCGGCCCTACCACCAGGCGCACGAGCGAGGGGTCAAGCTGATCGGTGCGACGGCGCACTACGTCACCGCCGAGCTCGACGAGGGGCCGATCATCGAGCAGGAGGTGGCCCGGGTGGATCACACG
>JBKJUE010000018.1:0-17729 GCA_046590395.1 Nocardioides sp. | reverse complement strand
TGACCCAGCTCCAGAAGGGTCAGATCCGCAAGGGTGTCGTCTCCTCGATCGTCAACTTCGGTGCGTTCGTGGACCTCGGCGGCGTCGACGGTCTCGTCCACGTCTCCGAGCTGTCCTGGAAGCACATCGACCACCCGTCGGAGGTCGTCGCCGTCGGTGACGAGGTCACCGTCGAGGTGCTCGACGTGGACATGGACCGCGAGCGTGTCTCCCTGTCGCTGAAGGCGACGCAGGAGGACCCGTGGCAGCACTTCGCCCGGACCCACCAGATCGGCCAGATCGTGCCCGGCAAGGTCACCAAGCTGGTGCCGTTCGGGTCGTTCGTCCGCGTCGAGGAGGGCATCGAGGGCCTGGTGCACATCTCCGAGCTCGCCGAGCGTCACGTCGAGATCCCGGAGCAGGTCGTCCAGGTCAACGACGACGTCATGGTCAAGATCATCGACATCGACCTCGAGCGTCGCCGGATCTCGCTGTCCCTCAAGCAGGCCAACGAGACCGCGACCGCAAGCGACGTCGACGACTTCGACCCGACGATGTACGGCATGACCGCGACGTACGACGAGCAGGGCAACTACGTCTACCCCGACGGCTTCGACCCGGAGACGGGCGAGTGGCTCGAGGGCTTCGACGACCAGCGCGCGGTCTGGGAAGAGCAGTACGCCAAGGCGCACGCTCGCTGGGAGGCGCACGTCAAGCAGCAGGAGGAGGCCGTCAAGGCCGAGGCCGAGGCCGGCGAGGCCACGTCCTACTCCTCCGGCGCGGGTGTCGAGGAAGGCACCGACGTTCCCGAGGGTGGCGCGGAGGAGACCGGCGGTTCGCTGGCTTCCGACGAGGCGCTCCAGGCGCTGCGCGAGAAGCTCACCGGCGGCAGCAACTGACCGCCTGAACAGCTGACGACGCTGGCCCGCCCGAGACTCTCGGGCGGGCCAGCGTCATTCACTCCACGCGGTAGCCGACGGTGACGGACCGCTGGTTGCCCTTGCGGTCCAGCGCGTCCACCCGGAACGTGTGCTGGCCCGGCGTGGTGTCGAGGGGCTGTCCACTGCCGACGTCGCCGCCGCAGACGTCCAGGTTGCTGCCACCCCTGTCGCTGCAGGAGTACGACGCCAGCACCTCGGAGCCGGCGGCGTACACCGCTCCGTCGGCGGGGACCTGGAGCTGCACCTGCGGCCGGACCAGGTCGGGCGCCGCGCCCTTGTGGGCCCGGTAGCTGAACCAGCCCTGGGCAGTCAGCGACCAGACGGAGGTGCCGGCCTGGTCGACCTCGGTCACGAACGGCACCGGTGACTCGGGCGCGGTCAGGTCCTGGGAGTTCCACCAGCCCACGAGAGTGTGCCCGCTCGTCAGGCGCTGGGCGCTGCCGGCGAACGCGGCGTACCTGCCCGGCACCTGGTGGCTCCAGACCAGCGTGGCGGTGCGGCTGGCGACGTCGAGGTCGTACTCGACGACCCTGCTCTGGGGGCGCGCCACGCGGTCGCCGCCGGGGTCGGCCGGGTCCGGGCACATGTCGGCGGTCTGCGGGCTGAGCGGTCCGTCGTCGGCCTTCCGGGCGCCGTTGTCGAAGAGGAGCAGGTGGCCGTTGGGCAGGATCCGGGCGTCGTGCTGGGCGCAGAACCCGCCGAGCAGGTCGTCGACGAAGGTGAACTCGTTGCGCTCCCCGCCGAGCCGCCAGACCACGTCCCCCGGCCGGTGCCCGTGGTGCTTCCGGGTGGCGATCCGCAGGACCTGGCCGGTGTTGCGGAACGACGCGACGATGTCGCCGTTGCCCTGCATCTGGACGGAGTTCAGGTGGGCGTAGTCCTGGCCGCGGGAGCCGAGGACGTAGGCCTCGTTCGGCTTGACGTGACCTCGGCTGGTCCAGGTGAACTGCGGCTTGCCGCGCCGGCCCAGGACCTGGATGACGGCGTCGAGCCAGGTCTTGCCGTTCGTGCGCTGGTGGCGCTGGTAGCCCACGAGGATGACCCGGCCGTCGGGGAGCAGCTCGACGTCGTGGAAGTCGGTGTCGTCGGGACGGATCCCGGACCCCTTCACCCGCACCAGCGTGTGGCTCTCGACGACGCCGAACCGCGGACCCAGCTCGTCGATCTGGTAGCCCGCGTCCTCGTTGGTGCTGCCGGGCTGCAACCGGGCCACCGTGTAGTGGTTGTCGCCGAGCCCGGACGGCTTGAAGTCGTGCGCCTTGGGCGCGCCGGAGACCCGGACCGGGACGCCGTGGGCGTCGACCGCGGTCTCGTACGCCGTCTCCGAGAGGTAGCTGGCCAGGCCGAGGAACACGAGGCCCTCGTCGGGCCCGGCGCCCTGACGGTCGGACTCGATGCGGGGGAAGCCTGCGGGGAGGTAGAGGAAGGACTGGTTCGTGGACCCGCCATCGTCGGTGATCTGGACGTTCACCTCGTCGCCGGGGGACAGCCCGTCGACGACGGTCTCGACACCGTTGCCGGCCGGGCGGCCGTCGATCCGAATGGTTCCGCCCGGATCGGACGTGGAGGCGGTCACGGTGAGCCGGCCGTCGGTGCTGCCGGTGGTGCCGACCGCGAACCGCTCGATCGAGGCGTCGTACGCCGGATAGATCCCGACCCCGTCACCGGCGATCGAGACGTCTCGGCTGGGAGCGGCGGCAGCGGCGCCGGAGGCCGGCAGCCCTGTCAGGAGCGGCGCCACCAGCGCGAGCGCCAGGGAGGCGAGGGTCCGGGAGTGCCGCTGCATGCGGCCACCCTAGGTCTCAGCCGGCGGCGGGGGAGCGGAAGCGGGGGTCCTCGAAGTGGGACGACGGGGGCCGCTGCGGGCCACGGCCGTCGTGAACAACGACGCGGACGGTCTCGACGGCCATCAGGGCCGCGACCACGAGGAGAATCATCAGGAAGGTCATGGCAGTAATCCTGCACCCGTCGGGATCCCGCCACGAGTGGCAGAAAAGCCACCCTCCGTTGATTTCCTGCCAGATCGGGTGCATGCTCGTGCCATGCGCAAAGTGGTGGTCCTCGTGCAGGACGGTGTGGAGCCCTTCGGGCTCGGGGCGATGTGCGAGGTGTGGGCCGAGACCTACCACCCCGAGGACGACAACCCGGTCTTCGACTTCGTCGTCGCCACGCCGCGGCCCGGCCGGGTCCGCGGCCCCTCGGGATTCGACCTCCACGTCGAGCACGGGCTCGACGCCGCCGCTGACGCCGACCTCGTGTGCGTGGCCCCCAAGCGGGACTACCTCGCCCCCTCACCCGAGGTCGCGGCCGCCGTGGCCGCCGCCCACGAGCGGGGTGCGTTCGTGTTCGCCCACTGCACCGCCGCCTTCGTGCTGGGGGAGGCCGGCCTGCTCGACGGCCGCCGATGCACGACCCACTGGCGCCACGTCGACGTACTGGCCGAGCAGTTCCCCCGCGCCCTGGTCGACGAGAACGTCCTCTACGTCCAGGACGGGACGATCGTCACCGGCGCCGGCTCGGCGGCCGGGCTCGACGCCGCGCTCCACCTGCTCCGGCAGCAGTTCGGGTCCCGGGTCGCCGCCGCGGCCGCGCGCCGGATGGTGATCCCGCCGCACCGCTCCGGTGGACAGGCCCAGTACATCGCGCGCCCGGTCCCCGACTGCGACGCCGAGACCCTCGGGCCCCTGCTGGCCTGGATCCTGGAGCACCTCGGCGACGACCTCTCGATCGACGAACTGGCCCGCCGCAGCCACATGTCACCGCGGACCTTCGCCCGCCGGTTCCGGGACGAGACCGGGACCACCCCGCACAGCTGGGTCACCGCCCAGCGGGTGCAGGCCGCCGAAGAGCTGCTCGAGCTCACCGACCACGCGGTCGACTGGATCGCGAGCGAGGTGGGGTTCGGCAACGCCGCCGCCCTGCGGCACCACTTCTCCCGCGCCCGGGGCGTCAGCCCGCAGCAGTACCGGCGCACCTTCAGCGGCGTCGCGTCCTGACCGGTCAGAGCCGGTCGCGCAGCACCTTGCCGGTCAGGGTCCGCGGGAGCTCGTCGAGGAACTGCCAGGTCTTCGGCCTCTTGGGCGGGGAGAGCCGCTCCTTGGCGTACGCCGTGAGCTCGGCCTCGGTGGCCGTGCCGACGACCGCGGCGCAGACCCGCTGGCCCCACTCGTCGTCCGCGGCGGCGTGGACCGCGACGTCCTCGACGCCGGGATGCTCGCGCAGGGCGTTCTCGACCTCCAGTGGGTAGACGTTGACCCCGCCGCTGATGATCAGGTCCTGGCGGCGGCCGTCGAGGTAGAGGTAGCCGTCGTCATCGAGGCGACCCAGGTCGCCCACCGTGAACGCGCTCTGCCCGTCCGGAAGGTCACGCCAGGCGGCGGCGGTCTTGTCGGGGTCGCCGTAGTAGCTGAACCGGGCGTGCCCGGGCACCGCGCACCAGATGGTGCCGTCGTCGTCCAGGGTCACGGTCCGCCCGGGTCGGGCCCGGCCCACCGTGCCGGGGCGCTCGAGCCACTCCTCGCTGCGGCAGGCGGTGACCTGTCCCTCGGTGGCGCCGTAGAACTCCCAGGTCGAGCCCGGCGGGAACAGCTCGATCAGCCGGCGCTTGACCGCCGGTGGGCAGGGAGCTCCGGCGTGGGCGACCATCCGGAAGCTGGAGAGGTCGGGAACACCGACCCTCTCCCAATGTGCGAACAGGCGCTGCAGGTGCGTGGGGACGCAGAACATCGTGGTCGGGCGCTCGGTCTCGATCGCCGCCGTGATCGCCGCCGGGTCGAACGGTCCCGGCACCACGATCCGGCCGCCCGCGAGCATCGTTCCCATCGCGAACCGCAGCGGAGCCGAGTGGTAGAGCGGGCTGAGGACCAGGTTGACGTCGGAGTCGCAGAAGCCCCACATCGCCCGCTCCTCGGCGAGCAGGGCCGCGGCGTCGTCCTCGGACAGCTCGCCCGACCACACGGCCTTCGGCCGACCGGTCGTGCCGCTGGTGACGTGCATCGGCCGGCCGAGGGGGAGCCCCCATCGGTACTCGTCCGGTGTGTTCTCGACCATGGCCGCCAGCAGCTGCGGCGAGTCCACGACGAGGTGCGGCTCCACGTCCTGGAGGATCCGGTCGCGCTCGACCGGGGTCAGTCGCGGATCCAGCGGCACCGGGAAGATGCCGGCGGCCAGCAGGCTCGCGACCAGGTCGACGTACGCCGCGGAGCCCGGTCGGAGCAGGACGACGCGGTCGCCGGGCCTCAGGTCGACGTGTGCCACGCGGCGACCCTAGCGTCGGTCTACGCCACCAGCGTCCAGCGGCCCTTGGCGACTTCGACGTACCTCGGTGTGGTCAGCGGCGGTGCCGTCGACCGGTAGGTGTGACCGGTCGGCGTCCGCGTCTCGACCGTGTGGCGAGGTCCGGGTCGCGGTCGTGCCTGCCAGCCGACCGCCTCCTTGGCGAGGTTGCAGGCCACGCACAGTCCGTCGCCGTTGACGCCGGACGTGGGGCCGCCGTCGGAGGCGGACTCGACGTGGTCGGAGTGCCGGATCGGCGCGTCGCACCACGGCGTCCGGCAGGTGCGGTCGCGCAGGCGGATGAGGTCGGCCAGGCCGGAGGGAAAGAATCGTGCCCGTGAGTCCATGGCCACGAGGGAGCCGGTCTCCGGTGCGACGTAGAGGCGACGCAACCACACCTTGGTCCGCGCGTCGACGGCGCTGCTGGTCACCCACTCGCGGATGAGGTCGGCCGGGACCGGACCGTAGCCGTCCACGTGGCCGGGCTCGTCGCTGGTCCCGAGCAGCACCTGGTCGGAGACGACCAGGTTGATCATGAGACCCGACCGACGACCGCGCTGCGGCGACGGGTCGGACAGCACCCGCTCGACGAGCGTGTCGGCCATGATCTGGCCACGGGATCGTTCGTCACCGGCAGCGCGCAACCGGTCGGCCTCGCGCGTCAGGACGGCGTAGATGGCCACGCCGTCCTTGACAGGGAGCAACGCTGACAGCTGGCTCATCACATCGGGCGCCGGCCTGAGGGTCACCCGGCGCTGGGACTCGGCCCGGCGACGCCGCTCGACGTAGGAGTGGGGGTCGAGGCGGTAGGCCAGCTTGCGCGCCTCGGCCACCAGCTCGCCGTCGCCCATGGCCTCGATCCGGTCGGGATTGGCGGCGAGCTCGGCATCGACGGCGTGCCGGTCGGCGAGGCTCAGGCAGGCGGTCTCCCGCGCGAGCAGCATGACCTTCCACTCGGTGATCCGGCCGGCCCTGAAGGCGATCCGCGCGTGTGGCAGCTCGCCGCGGCGGAGGATCCTGGCCAGCTCGACGTGCTGCTGGCCTCGGTGCGGGGACTCGCGGCGCGCGAGCGCGACCTGCGCCGCGACACCGCGTCCCTGACGGGCGGCCGGCACCCCGCGAGCGGCCTGCTCCGCGCGCTGCGACTCGTCGAACTCGGCGGTGGTGGCCGACTGCTTCGCCGCGGCGGCACACGCCAGCTCCTCGAGGGCGCGGATGAGCTCGATCCGCTCCGCGTCGCTGAGATCCGGGTCGGCGGTGGTGAGGCTGGCGGTCCACTCCCGGACGACGGCGGCATCGACCTGCACAGCAGGGGAGTGCCCCACCCTGCCGGACGCCCGGATCTCCATCGTTTCGATCATGTGTTCGATTGTAGGTGTGGCCGCCGACAGCCCTGGTCCGACCGCCGGGAAGGCGACTGCGAACGTGTCGCGTGGCGCGGCGGATCGACGCCTTGCGTGAGTGGGAGCTCGGAAGCTCACCGGCGTCCTGAGCGGGTGACCTGGCAACCCCTAGGCTCGCCCCATGCGAGTCGGACTGACCGGTGGGGTGGCCTCGGGCAAGAGCACGGTGTCGGCGATCCTGACGGAGCTCGGTGCGGTGGTCATCGACGCGGACCTGCTGGCCCGGGAGGTCGTGGCGAGAGGTACGCCGGGGCTCGCCGAGATCGTCGAGGCGTTCGGGCCCGAGGTGCTGACCGGGGACGGCGAGCTCGACCGGCCGGCGATGGGTGCCCTGGTCTTCGCCGACCCGGACCGGCGCAAGGTCCTGGAGGGCATCATCCACCCGCGCGTGCGGGCCCGCGGCGCCGAGATCGAAGCCGCGGCGCCGGCGGGTGCGCTGGTCGTCCACGACATCCCCCTGCTCGCGGAGACCGGCCAGGCGGAGGCCTTCGACGCGGTGATCGTGGTCGACGTCCCGACCGAGGTGCAGGTCGAGCGGATGATGACGCTGCGTGGGATGAGCCGCGAGGAGGCCGAGTCGCGGATCGCCGCGCAGGCGATCCGCGAGGACCGGCTGGCGACCGCCACGCACGTGATCGAGAACACGGGCAGCCTGGAGGACCTCAGGCTCAGGGTGGATGAGGTCGTGGGCCGGCTCCGGAGGTAACGTCCCGGGGTGCACGTGAACCGGTACCGCCTCGCCGCGCTCCTGACGAGCGCCGTCCTGACGAGCGCTGCCTGTGCGACTCAGGGTGCCGACCCGGGCAGCCCCCGGCCCGACGGTGGAACGTCCGGCCCGGCGTCCGCTGAGGCATCGACGGCAACCGAGCCGCTCAGCTGGGGACCCACCGAGGCCGAGCTCGCCGAGGCCGAGGCGCTGGTCGCCGGCTGGAGCAGCGAGCAGCTCGCCGGCCAGGTCATCGTCGGCCGCTACCACGGCACCGACCCCGCCGAGGCGGCCAGCCTGGTCCGCGACCTGCACCTGGCCGGCGTCTCCGTGACCAGCGAGAACGTCGTCGACGAGGCGCAGGTCCGGGCGACGACCGCGGCGGTGTCCAAGGCGTTCGCCTCGGACGGCCGCAGCTTTCCCCCGCTCATCGGCGTCGACCAGGAGGGTGGTGTGGTCGCTCACCTGACCGGCGTCGCGACCGAGTTCCCGTCCTTCGCCACCGCCGGGGCTGCCATCACCGCTCGGGGCCGCGCCGGGCGCGTCGCCGTACGACGGGCGGCGTACACGACGGGCCTGGAGCTGCGCGACCTCGGCTTCACCTGGGTGTTCGCCCCCGTCGCCGACGTGACGATCGGCGAGGCCGACCCGACGATCGGGTCCCGCTCGTCTTCGAGCGACCCCGCAACAGCCTCGGCCGCGATCGAGGCGGCCGTGACCGGGTACGACGGAGGCGGGATCGTCTCGACGACCAAGCACTTCCCCGGCCACGGAGGGGTGACAGCGGACAGCCACGAGACCTTGCCACAGCTCTGGTCGACGATGGACGAGCTGCGCGAGCGCGACCTGGTGCCGTTCGAGGCCGGGATCGCCGCCGGCGCACCCGCCGTGATGGTCGGCCACCTCGACGTCCGCGCCCTGGCGCCGGGCGTCCCCTCGAGCCTCGCCCCGGAGACCTACGACCTGTTGCGCGACGAGCTCGGCTTCGAGGGCGTCGCGGTCACCGACTCGCTCGGCATGGGCGCGGTCGCCGGCCTCGACAAGCCGGCCGTCGCGGCGCTCGACGCCGGAGCCGACCTGCTCCTGATGCCGGCCGACCCGCGGGCCACCCACGTCGCCGTCACCAACGCGATCGAGTCCGGCGAGGTCAGCCGGGAGCGCGCCGAGGAGGCCGCGGCCCGCGTGGTGGCCCTGCAGCTGTGGCAGCAGCGTGTCAGCAGACAGGTGCCGGTCCCGGCGGACGTGACGGACCGTGCGGCAGCAGCTTCCGCGGCGTTGTACGCCGCGGCCTACGGCTGACCTCAGGCAGCCAGGTCGGGGTCGCCCAGGCGGCGCAGCTTCTGCAGCGCCTCCCGCTCGAGCTGACGGACCCGCTCGGCCGAGATGCCGTGCTTGACGCCGATGTCAGCCAGCTTGTGCTGGCGGCCGTCGACCAGCCCGTAGCGGGACCGGATGATGTCGGCGGCGCGGTCGTCGAGCAGGCCGACCAGGCTGTTGAGGCGCTCGCGGGCCTCGACGTCGAGGACCGTGAAGTCGGGACCCGGCGCGGTCTCCTGCGCCATCAGGTCACCGAGCGACGTACCGCCGTCCTCGTCGACGGGGGTGTCCAGGCTGACGTGCTCGCGGCCCCAGGCCATCAGGTCCAGGACCCGGTCGACGTCCATGCCGAGCTCGTGGGCGATCTCGTGCGGCTCCGGGTCACGGCCGAGCTGACGCTCGAGCGTGCGGCGGGCGCCACCGACCTGGTTGAGCTCCTCGACCACGTGGACGGGGAGCCGGACCACGCGGGCCTGCTGGGCGATGCCGCGGGTGATCGCCTGGCGTACCCACCAGGTGGCGTACGTCGAGAATTTGTAGCCCTTGGTGTAGTCGAACTTCTCGACCGCCCGGATCAGGCCGGTGTTGCCCTCCTGGATGAGGTCGAGCATCGGCATCTGCGCCCGGCCGTACTTGCGCGCGATGGAGACGACCAGCCGCAGGTTGGCGGTGATGAACGTGTTGACGGCCTTGCGGCCCTCCTCGGCCAGCCACTCCAGCTCTTCCTGGTTGGCTGACATCGGGGCGCCGCCCTTGCGGCGTCCCACGCGGCCGGTGGCGAGCAGGTGCTCGGCCATCAGTCCGGCCTCGATGGTCTTGGAAAGCTCGACCTCGGTGGCCGCGTCGAGCAGCGGGTTGCGGGCGATCTCGTCCAGGTAGAGACCGACGCTGTCACGGCCCTCGATCTCGCGGGTCCGGGTCGGTGCGGTGCGTGTAGCCATTGAGACGCCCCTCCTTCGTCGTGGGGTGCCGTCGGCGACCTCACAATGTGTCAACGACTCCGTACCCCGGGAGATTCCCGCCAGTCATTCGGAGCCCTCACCAGAAACGACGGGTGGGACGCCCCGTGAGTTGCCAACTGGCCGAACTCTCAGGGACTTCTCAGGGCCGGACGCTCGCCAGACCCATCCGGTCGAGGATCCAGGCGACGGAGAAGGCCCGGTCGTGCCACGACTTGTAGCGTCCGGAGACACCCCCGTGGCCGGCCGACATCTCCGTCTTGAGCAGGAAGTCGCGGCGGCCGGTCGCGGTGGCGCGGAGGCGGGCGACCCACTTGGCCGGCTCCACGTAGAGCACCCGGGTGTCGTTGAGGGACGTCTCCGCCAGGATCGGCGGGTAGTCGACCGCGGCGACGTTGTCGTACGGCGCGTAGTCCGCGATGTAGTCGTAGACCTCGGCGTCACCCTCGGGGTTGCCCCACTCGTCGTACTCCGTGACGGTGAGCGGCAGCGTCGCGTCGAGCATCGTGGTCAGGTTGTCGACGAAGGCGACACCGGCCACGATCCCGCCGAAGGCCTGCGGTGCCTGGTTGGCGACCGCACCCATGAGCAGTCCGCCCGCGCTCGCGCCCTCGGCGACGGTCAGCTCGGGCGTGGTCCAGCCGGTCTCGGTGAGGTGGCGAGCACAGGCCACGAAGTCGCCGAAGCTGTTCTGCTTGGCGAACAGCTTTCCGTCGTCGTACCAGCGCCGGCCCATCTCCCCGCCGCCGCGCACGTGGGCGATCGCGAACGCTGCCCCCCGGTCGAGCAGGGAGAGCCGCGCGATCGAGAAGTAGGGGTCGTACGACATTTCGTAGGCGCCGTACCCGTAGAGCAGCACCGGGATGGGGGCGGTGCCGCCGCCGACGCCTTCGCGAGACCCACGCTTCGCGACGATCGAGATCGGCACCCGCTCCCCGTCGTCGGCGGCGGCCCAGAGCCGGTGCTCCTCGTAGTCGGCGGGGTCGTAGCCGCCGAGGACGGGCGTACGCCGCAGCGGCGTCAGGTCGCGGGTCCGGACGTCGTAGTTGTAGACCGAGGGCGGGATGGCCAGGGTGGTGTAGCCGAGCCGGACCACGGGCTGGTGGAAGGACGGGTTGCCGCCCGAGCCGACGGTGTAGACGGGCTCGTCGAACTCCACGAGGTGGTCGTCGGTGATGCCGTCGTCGCCGAGCTCGAGGATCCGAAGCTGGGTCAACCCGTCGCTGCGCTGGTGCACCACGAGGTGGCCCGCGAACGCGTCGACCTCCTCGAGGCGCACGGCCGGGTCGTGCGGGACCAGCGGGCGCCAGTCTGCGGGTTCGGTCGGTCGCACGGGCGCGACACCGATCTCGAAGTCGGCGCCGGTGTCGTTGTGGAGCACGAGGAAGACGTCCTCGCCGGCCAGGACGGCGTGCTCGAGGCCGTACTCGAGCCCCTCACGGCGCTCCGCGAACACCTGCCAGCCGGTGTCCGGGGCGTCGGCGTCGAGGAAGCGGTACTCGGTGGTGGTCTTGGAGCCGGCCGCGATGACGAGGAACCGGTCGGTGCGGCTGCGTCCGACCCCGACCCAGAACCGGCCGTCGAGCTCGTGGTGGACCAGCTCGTCGTCGACCTGGGCGGTCCCGAGCCGGTGCCGCCAGATCTTGTCGGCGCGCCAGGAGTC
Source organism: Nocardioides sp. (assembly GCA_046590395.1). Taxonomy (GTDB): domain Bacteria; phylum Actinomycetota; class Actinomycetes; order Propionibacteriales; family Nocardioidaceae; genus Nocardioides. Next base: position 6,486 of record JBKJUE010000018.1, on the reverse strand, counting down.
ATCGACGGTCGTGTAGTAGACGTCCCGGCCATCGCGGGTCCAGGTGACCCCGCCCAGGACCCCGGTGATCACGTCGGACAGCAGGTCTCCGGTGTCGAGGTCCTTGACCCGCACGGTGTAGCGCTCGTCGCCGGTGGTGTCCGTCGAGTAGGCCAACAGCTGCCCGTCGGGGCTGACAGCGGAGCCGCCGAGCGAGAAGAACTCGTGGCCCTCCGCCAGCTCGTTGGAGTCGAGCAGGAGCTGCTCGCCGGGCAGGGCGGGCTGGTCGGGCGCGCACGCCTCGGCGGGCTGCGGGGGAGTCCAGTCGTCCTCGTCGAGGACCGGCACGCGGCAGGAGGCGCCGTACTCACGCCCCTCGAAGGAGCGGCCGTAGTACCAGTAGCCGCGGTTGCGGGTCGGGACCGAGAGGTCGGTCTCCTGGGTGCGAGCCCTGACCTCGTCGAAGATCGCTTGGCGCAGGTCGGCGAGGTGGGCGGTCTGCTCCTGCGTCCAGGCGTTCTCGGCCTCGAGGTACGCCGTCACGTCGGGCTCGCCCTTGGCCCGCAGCCAGTCGTACTCGTCGACCCGGGTCCGGCCGTGGTGCGTGGTCGTGACGGGACGCCGAGCGGCGACGGGGGGTTCCATGTCGGCCGACGATAGCCGCGGCGCTACCGTCGATCCGTGGCCGCCCTCCTCGACCCGCGTCTCCGGGTCGACCTCAACGCCGACCTGGGCGAGGAGATCACCGACGACGTCGGCCTGCTGGCGGTGGTGACCAGCGCCAACGTCGCCTGCGGCTACCACGCCGGCAACGCCGCGATCATGCGCGAGGTCTGCGCCGAGGCGGCCCGGCTCGGCGTCGTGGTCGGAGCCCAGGTGTCGTACGACGACCGCGAGAACTTCGGCCGCCGCGACCTCGACGTGGCGCCCGAGGTGCTGCGGGAGCAGGTCGCCGACCAGGTCGGCTCGCTCTCGGCGATCGCCTCCTCGGAGGGGACGTCGGTGCGCTACCTCAAGCCGCACGGGGCGCTCTATCACCGGGTCGCCCGCGACGAGGAGCAGGCGCGGGCCGTCCTCGCGGGCTCGGGCACGCTCCCGGTCCTGGGGATGCCGGGGGCGCTGGTGCTGTCGCTGGCCAGGAAGGACGGCAGGGTGGTCCTGCACGAGGGTTTCCCGGACCGGGGTTACGCGCCGGACGGCGGCCTGCTGCCGCGCGACCGGCCCGGCGCGGTGCTGACCGACGCCGGCGAGATCGCGGCCCGCGCGGTCGAGCTCGCGCCGTCCCTGGACTCGCTGTGCGTCCACGGCGACACCCCGGGAGCCGTGGACCACGCAACCGCAGTCCGCGTGGCGCTGGAGGCCGCGGGCTGGCGGATCGTGGCCCCCTGAATCTCCACAGGGCAGCCCGAAATCTGTGGAGATCTTCGCGAATCTGTGGACTCCGCGACCACTTCTGTGGAGGACCCTGTGGGACCAGGAGAATGTTTGCGAAAAGCCTTGCGCAACGTGATCCACGCCACGTAGAACTCTCCCTACCAGTTCACCGCTTGCGGAGAGCTGGGGATCGGATCGGAGCAAAGATCCTTCACGGCGAGGCAACTCGCCGCGTCGGCCCGGTGGCGGGGTCGGTGGGGTCGGAGGTCTGGTTCGGTGGACCGGGCGTCACACACCGGTCAAAGCCGAGGGGTTCGGTGATGCTCATACCATCGCCGAACCCCTCACCCTTTTCATGGGCAAGACTGGCGACGTGCACTTCCTTCCCGTCGGGCCGCGGGCCCTGCTCGTCGAGGTCGACGACGCCGGCGCCGCCCGCTCGCTCGCGGCCTGGGTCCGCACGCAGCCCCTCGACGTCGCCGAGGTCGTCCCGGCGGCGCGGACGGTGCTCCTCGACGGCCTGCCGGACCTCGCCGCCGCGCGTGCTGCGCTGACCGGCTGGGACGCGGACCGGCCGGAGCCCGCCGACGGTGGCCTGGTGGAGGTCCCGGTCCGGTACGACGGCCCGGACCTGGCGTTCGTCGCCGAGCACTGGGGCATGTCCGAGGACGACGTGGTCGCGCTCCACGGAGAGACCGAGTTCGTCTCGTCCTTCTGCGGGTTCGCGCCCGGCTTCTCCTACCTCGCCGGTCTGCCCGACGAGCGTGCCGTGCCACGCCTCGACTCGCCGCGGGCCCGGGTGCCGGTGGGAGCCGTCGCCCTGGCCGGCTCCTGGTGCGGCGTCTACCCGACCGAGTCACCCGGTGGCTGGCGGATCCTGGGACAGACCGACGTCGTGCTGTGGGACGCCGACCGGCCAGACCCGGCGCTGCTGCCGCCCGGGACGCGCGTCAGGTTCGTGGCGCGGTGATCACCGTCCTCGCCGCCGGATCGCTCACCACGGTCCAGGACCGCGGTCGCCCCGGGCTGGCCCACCTCGGGGTTCCCCGGGCCGGCGCGCTCGACCGGGGGGCGGCCGATCTGGCCAACCGCCTCGTCGGCAACCCGACCGCCGCCGCGGTGCTGGAGGTGACGCTCGGCAGGTTCGAGGCCAGGGCCGACGACGGTCGATGGGTCGCCGTCACCGGAGCCCGCTGCCCGGTCACCGTCGACGGGCGCCCGGTCGCCCACGAGCAGCCGGTGTGGGTCCCCGAGGGTGCCGTGCTGGGCCTGGGGGCACCGGCGATCGGCGTACGTTCCTACGTCGCGGTCGCCGGGGGGATCGAGGTCGACCCGGTGCTCGGCTCACGTGCCACCGACACCCTCGCGTGGGTGGGCCCGCCGAAGGTGGTCGACGGCACCCGGCTCCCGGTCGGGTTCCCGGCGGGGGAGCCGCAGCCCCACGACACCCCGCGGCCGCGCGTCACGGGCCCGCTCCGGGTGGCGCCGGGTCCGAGGGCCGACTGGTTCGCCGACGGCACGCTGGCGCGGCTCTGCGCTGCGCCGTACGTCGTGGAGCCCGACTCCAACCGGGTGGGACTGCGCGTGCGCGGTGAGGCCCTCGAGCGACGGGTCGACGACGAGCTGCCCAGCGAGGGCATGGTGCTGGGGGCGATCCAGGTGCCGCCGAGCGGTCAGCCGGTGGTGTTCCTCGCGGACCACCCGCCGACCGGCGGCTACCCGGTCGTCGGCGTCGTTCTGGCCGAGGACCTGTGGCAGTGCGCGCAGCTGCGGCCGGGTGACGAGGTCAGGTTTGCTCCGGCTCCTCGACGACCGGACGCCAGGCGCTGAGCGCGGGGTCGTCGATCGCGTAGGACCGCACGGGACCGGCCGGGGTCTCAGCGGTCTCGAACCGGACCGTCACCACCCCGCGGCCCGACCCCCACACCCAGCCGCGCCCCATCTCGGTGTGGACGACGTCCATGCCCGGTGACCAGGCCTGGCGGTGCCGCTCGGGGAGTGCCGACGACTGCTCGGGGGTCTCCTCGGGCTCCGGCTCGTCCTCGCCGAAGAGGTCCTCCTGGATCCAGTCGGCCAGCCCGGAGACACCGACCCCGAGGAGGCGGACGCCGCCCGATGTGTCGAGCTCGGTCAGCAGCCCGCGGGCGGTCCGGCCGATCGTGGTGGCGTTGTCGGTGGGGGACGGCAGGGTCGAAGAGCGGTTCAGGGTCGTGAAGTCGTGCAGCCGCACCTTGATCGTCACCGTGCGCCCCGACAGGCTCGCCTTGCGGAGCCGCTCCGCGACGCCCTTCGCCTGCCGGGTGAGCAGGCCCTCCATCAGCTTCCGGTCGGTGAGGTCGGTGTCGTAGGTGCCCTCGACGCTCACCGACTTGGCCTCCCGCTCCGAGACCACCGGCCGGTCGTCGTCGGCCCGAGCGAGGGCGTAGAGGCCGGCTCCGTGGGCCTTGCCGAGCAGCCGGACCAGCTCGTCCAGGGAGACCCGCTCGAGATCGGCCACCGTCTGGATGCCGGCCCGGCGCAGCCGCTCGGCCGTGGCCGGACCGACCCCCGGGATCACGGTGACGTGCATCGGCCGCAGCAGCTCGCGTTCGGTACCGGGTGCCACCACCGTCAGGCCGTCCGGCTTCTCGAGCTCGCTGGCGACCTTGGCGATGAACTTGGAGCTGCCGATACCGACCGACGCGGTCAGTCCGCCGGTCACCTCCGTCACCCGGCGGCGCAGGTCCTCGGCGAAGGCGCTCACGGTGGCCACCTCGTGGTCGGGCAGGTCGGACCGGGCGAGGTCGACGAACGCCTCGTCGAGGGACAGCGGCTCGACGAGCGGCGAGACCTCGCGGAGCAGGGCCATGACGGACTGGCTGGTGTCTCGGTAGGCGTGGAACCGGCCGGTCAGGAACGCGGCGTGCGGGCAGCGCGACCGCGCCTCGCGGGTCGACATCGCCGAGCGGACGCCGTACTTGCGGGCTTCGTACGACGCCGTCGCGACCACGCCGCGACCACCCACTCCGCCGACGACCACCGGCTTCCCACGTAGGGACGGCTTGTCCCGCTGCTCGACCGAGGCGAAGAAGGCGTCCAGGTCGATGTGGAGCACCGACGCGACCGGACGCATGCGCGCAACGTACCGCGCGCCGCCGACCGGTCCGAGCCACGAACCGTCCACAGGCGCGGCGCCGAGCCGGTTGTCCCCAGGCCCGTGCCGTCGCGCGCGGATCCGTCGGCGCCCGCGGGAAGCGTCCGATCCATGACCACCACCCTCACCGCCCGCAGTCCCGAGGACCTCCTCGCCATGGTCCCGGTCGTGCTCGGCTTCGTGCCGACCGACTCGATCGTCATGCTCACGTTCGGTGCCGACCGGACCTTCCACGCCCGGGTCGACCTGCCGCCGCCGGGGGAGTCGACGGCTGAGGTGGTGGAGTCACTCCGGGAGCCCGCGAAGCGGCACGGCGTCCGCCGCGTCGTCTTCGTCCTCTACAGCGAGGACCCCCACCCGGCGGAGCGTGTCTCCACCCGCCTCGTGCGCGAGTTCCGGGTCACCGGCATCGAGGTCGTCGACGTGCTGCGCGCCGACGGTGGTCGCTGGTTCCCGATGCTCCGGGGTCGCCGCTCCCGCGCTGCCGGGGTGCCCTACGACGTGTCCGCCCACCCGTTCGCGGCCCAGGCCGTGCTCGACGGGAGGGTGACCCACCGCTCGCGCTCCGACCTGGCCACCTCGATCGAGACCGACGCGGCGCGGGCGGCCCGGGTCGCCGAGACTCCCGGTGACGAGTCCGCGTCCGGGCCCGTCTGGGTGCGGGCGACGGTGTGCCGCCACGCCGACGCCGGCACCGTCCCGTCCGACGCCGAGGCGGCCCGGCTGCTGCGGGCCGTCCGGGCCGACGTGCGCGCCCGGGACGCCGCCTGGGTGGGCCTGCCGCGGACGGAGGCGCCCGGCCACGTCGCGCTCTGGACCGATCTCCTGCGCCGCGCGCCCGACGAGCACGTGCCCGACGCGGCGGCGGTCCTCGGGCTGCTGGCGTGGCTCGCGGGTCACGGCGCGCTGGCCTGGTGCGCGGTCGACCGGGCTGTGGCGCTCGATCCCCGGCACTCGCTGGCGGTCCTCGTCGGCGACCTGCTCGCCGCCGCCAGCCCGCCCACGGACTGGGACCGTGTGTGGGCCCTGCCAGACCCCGCCTGACGCCTGCTGCGCGGACGGACGCTCGCCTTCCCCCCGATCGGTGCCTAGGGTCAAGGCATGGGTGAAGAGGTAGATGCACAGGAGTTCTCCCGCGCTGACCGCACGCGGCACCGGGAAAAGGTCCGTCGCTGCCTCGACGTCTTTGCGCGGATGCTGCGCGAGGAGCGGTTCGACACCGACGACCCGATGACGGGCCTCGAGGTCGAGCTCAACCTCATCGACGACCTCGGCGACCCCGCCCTGAAGAACGCCCAGGCGCTGGAGAAGATCGCCGACCCGGGCTTCGTCACCGAGCTCGGCCAGTTCAACATCGAGATCAACGTGCCGCCGGCCAAGCTGCGCGAAGGTGGGCTCTCCACGTTCGAGGAGACCCTGCGCACCAGCCTCAACACCGCCGAGGAGAAGTCGGCAGAGGTCGGCGCCCACATGGTGATGATCGGCATCTTGCCGACCCTCGCCGAGGGGCACCTGGCCCTCGACAGTCTCAGCGCCAACCCGCGCTATCGGCTGCTCAGCGAGCAGATCATGTCCGCGCGCGGGGAGGACATCTCGATCTCCATCGCCGGCCCGGAGCGACTCGTCACGACGGCCGACTCGATCGTGCCCGAGGCCGCCTGCACCAGCACCCAGTTCCACGTCCAGACCTCGCCCGACCAGTTCGCGGCCTACTGGAACGCCTCCCAGATCATCGCCGCCATCCAGCTGGCTGTCGGCGCGAACTCGCCGTACCTCCTCGGCAAGGAGCTGTGGCGCGAAACCCGGATCCCGCTCTTCGAGCAGGCCACCGACACCCGCAGCGAGGAGCTCAAGGCCCAGGGCGTCCGACCGCGTGTGTGGTTCGGCGAGCGTTGGATCACCTCGGTCTTCGACCTGTTCGAGGAGAACGTGCGCTACTTCCCGGCCCTGCTGCCGGTCACCGACGAGGAGGACCCGCTCGAGGTGCTGGAGTCGGGCGG
>JBKJUE010000112.1:0-18519 GCA_046590395.1 Nocardioides sp. | reverse complement strand
GTAACGGGACTTGAACCCGCGACATCCGCCACCACAAGGCGGCGCTCTACCAGCTGAGCTATACCCACCAGGAGACCCCGGGATCGCCGGGGTCGGGCAGAACTATACGGGGTCAGGAGCCAGCGTCGGAATCGGGCGCACCCTCGGAAAGACCGGTCAGGGATCCGCCGTGCCGGGCCGCGATCGCACGTGCGGTGTCGCTGTCCGGACCGGGCGACGGGACGAAGATGGCCTCCCGGTAGTAGCGCAGCTCCTCGATGCTCTCCTGGATGTCCGCGAGCGCCCGGTGGTTGCCCCGCTTGTCCGGTGCCTGGAAGTAGGCGCGGGCGAACCAGCGGCGGGCCAGCTCCTTGATCGAGGAGACGTCGACGATCCGGTAGTGCAGGAACGCCTCCAGCGTGGGCATGTCCCGGGCGAGGAAGGCCCGGTCGGTGGCAACGGTGTTGCCGGCGAGCGGCGGACGGCTGTGCTCGCCGCAGTGCTCCTTGATGTAGGCCAGGACACGCTCCTCGGCCTCGGCCATCGTGAGCCCGCCGTCGAGCTCGGTCAGCAGGCCTGACTTCTCGTGCATGGTGCGGACGAAGTCGTTCATCTGGTCGAGGGCCTCGGCCGGCGGCTTCACGATGAGGTCGATGCCGTCGCCGAGGACGTTGAGGTCGAAGTCGGTCACCAGAGCGGCGACCTCGATCAGGGCGTCAGCATCCAGGTCGAGGCCGGTCATCTCACAGTCGATCCAGACGAGTCGTTCGTTCACGGGGGTCACCCTACGCCCGCCACCGGGTTCTCTCAGGCCGCCTTTGAGTGCCCGCCCAGAAGGGCCGCCCACGCTCGGCCCGTGCGGGCGTCTTCGTGGCCCTGCACGACACGTTGTTCGCGGAACAGACCGCCGAGGGTGGCCCGGGGCACTCCGACGACGGCGCGTATGCGCAGTGGCTCGAGAACGCCACGGACGCGATGTCCCGCAACGGCGTGTCCGGCACCCCCACGGTCCTCGTGGACGGCGAGCCGTCGCCGTTTGGGAGTTCGCGCCGGGCCGCTGCCAGACTTCGACGGGTGAGCATCTCCTCCTTCATCGCCGGTCTGCCGAAGGCCGAGCTCCACGTCCACCACGTCGGTTCCGCGTCGGCGCGCATCGTCGGCGAGCTCGCCGAACGCCACCCCGGCGTCGTCCCGAGCGACCCCGAGGAGCTGCGCCGCTTCTTCGAGTTCCGCGACTTCGCGCACTTCATCGAGGTGTACCTCGCGGTCGTCGACCTGATCCGCACGCCCGAGGACGTCCGGCTGCTCACCTACGAGGTAGCCCGCGAGATGCACGGGCAGAACCTCCGGTACGCCGAGCTCACCTGCACGCCGTACACCTCCGTGCTGCCGCACGAGGAGGGGAAGGGCATGCCGATCGAGGCGTACACCGAGGCGATCGAGGACGCGCGAGTCGCCGCCGAGCGCGACTTCGGCCTGGTCCTGCGCTGGATCTTCGACATCCCGGGCGAGAGCGGGCTGCCCGCCGCCGACGCCACCCTCGACTATGCGCTGAACCACCGGCCGGACGCCCTGGTCGGTTTCGGCCTCGGCGGTCCGGAGATCGGCGTACCCCGCCCGCAGTTCCAGCCGCACTTCGACGCCGCTCGTGCCGCCGGGCTGCGTTCGGTCCCGCACGCCGGGGAGACGACCGGGCCGGAGACGGTGTGGGACGCGCTTCGGCTGCTCGGCGCCGAGCGCATCGGTCACGGCACGACGTCGGCGCAGGACCCGGAGCTGCTGGCCCACCTCGCCGCGGAGGGCATCCCGCTCGAGGTGTGTCCGTCATCGAACATCGCCACCCGCGCGGTGGCGACCCTCGCCGAGCACCCGATCGTCGCCTTCCGTGACGCCGGCGTGACGATCACCGTGAACTCCGACGACCCGCCGATGTTCGGGACGACCTTGAACCGTGAGTACGAGATCGCCGCCGACCTCCTGGGGCTCGACGAGGCGGGCGTGGCCGAGCTGGCCCGCGCCGGGGTCCGGTCGTCGTTCGCGGACGACGCGTTGAAGGCAACGCTCCTGGCCGAGATCGACGCCTACGCCACCTGATCAGGGACGTACAAGGCCCCGCAAACTCATACTTTGCGGGGCCTGTTCCTTTGTATCCCGGTCCCCGGGAGCGCCCCGGCATTTGGCCTGCGTGTCGAGCTGCGGGTCCCTGCGGGAATGTGTGAGAACCTGACGCTTCCTCCCAGCGTGAAATAGGGTCAGGTCCATGGCTGACGGCAGCACCCCCATTCGCGTCGCGGTGGTCAACGACTACGAGATGGTCGTGGCTGGCGTGGCAGCGATGCTCGAGCAGCACCCTGAGCGGGTGCGGGTGGTCGAGCTGGACTCCGGCCTCCCGGTCATCAGCGACGTCGACGTGATCCTCTACGACACGTTCGGTCAGATCCAGGGCGACGGCGTGGACCTCGAGGACCTGGTCCACGGGAGCGGTGCGCTGGTGGTGATCTTCAGCTGGAACATCCAGCCCGAGCTCGTGGAGCGCGCGATCGAGCGGGGTGCGTCCGGCTACCTCTCCAAGGAGCTGAACGCCGACGAGATGATCTCCGCGATCGAGGCCGTCCACTCCGGTCAGATCGTGACCCCGGCCAACCACGAGGCTCCCGAAGGGGATGCCTCCGGTGACTGGCCGGGTCGCGCCCAGGGCCTCACCGCCCGCGAGGCCGAGGTGATCGCGCTGATCACGCAGGGGCTGAGCAACCAGGAGATCGCCGACCGGAGCTACCTCTCGATCAACTCGGTGAAGACCTACATCCGCACCGCCTACCGCAAGATCGGCGTCAGCCGCCGCGCCCAGGCCGTGGCCTGGGGAATGCGGCACGGGTTCGAGCCCGACCGGCTGCGGGTCGTCGACGCATCCGACGGCAACTAGTCGCGCCGTACGCGGCCCCGGGCGCCCCCGGCAGGACTCGAACCTGCGACCGGCGGATTAGAAGGCCGCTGCTCTATCCAGCTGAGCTACGGGGGCCTGCGGATCGCGGACAGTATGCCGCACCGGCACCAGACCGTAAGGGTGACCCTGCCACGGCTGACGGCACGTCTCATCCATGTCGGCGCGGCGCGGGCGCCTGCCCGCTACTCCGATACGCTCATGAGCGTGAGCGACACATTCCCGGGGAGCGAGAACGCGGAGGCTGACCCAGCCCGAGCCCCGGAGCCGCTGCGCGTGCTCGTCGTCGACGACTCCGAGGACATCCGGGTCCTCATGGTCCGGATGGTGACGAAGCTGGGTCACAGCGCCGACGAGGCTGAGGACGGCCTGAAGGCAGTCGAAGCGCTGGTGGCCGACCACTACGACCTCATGCTGCTCGACCTCTCGATGCCCAACATGACGGGCGAAGAGGTGGTCCGCTGGGTGCGCGACCACCCCGAGAACGGCGAGGGCCTGCAGATCGTGGTGATCAGTGCCTGGGCCGGTGACATGCGCCCCGTGCTCAACGAACTGGGCGTCACCCGGGTCCTCCCGAAGCCCTTCCGGCAACACCAATTGGCGGATCTGATAACTGAGATCACAACTATCGGTTAGAACGCCGCATTTGCCGCTAGCATGTGTGTTGCTGGTCGGAGCGTGGAGGGCCGGGCAGTGGCATCACCACACCTGAAGTTCAACCAAGGGAGGGGCCCAGACATGATCAAGAAGTTCAAGCAGCGCCGCCGTATCGCCCAGCAGCTTTCGCGTGGTTACGCGTGGCGACCGGGCCCGTTCGGCTGAGCCGAACCGGCCACCCGGAGTCTCCGGGTTCGCACAACATCATCATCGTGAGAACGGCACCGTGACGCCTGTCGGGCGACTCGGTGCCGTTCTTCGCTCCCTGGGGGAGCCGGGACCCGTCGCCCTCGGTCCCCACGGCCCCCATCTCGCCACCACGCTGGAGCAGGCCCGCGAGGTCCTCACCCGGCCGGACCTCTACGACTTCCCCGTCGACGTGAGCCGACGTGCCCTCCGCTCGTCCCCGAGCCGGGCCGCGGAGTCGCGACGGAGCATCCACTCCACGACACCACCTCTGCAGCCGGATGCCGTCCTCCGGGGCATGGACGTGTTCGGCGCCGAGCTGGACGTGGCCGGCTCCGTCCTGGCGCACGCATCCGAGCTCGACGCGATGGGCTTCCTGCGCGCACCCGTCGCCCGCAGCACCACGGCTGCTGTGCTTGCCGACCTCTCGAAGAGCGACCGCGACCGGGTCGCCGACCTGGTCCTGGCGTGGATCGACGCTCTCGGCCCGATCATCGCCAGCCCGTCCAGCCCCGGCCGGTGGCGCCGGATCCGTCGGGTCGAGACCCGGGCGAGGGATGCCCTCCACGCGGCACTCGTCGACGTCGGTTGCGACGCACCCGCAGCCGTGGGCACGCTGCTGGCCGCCGGGATCCAGGTCCCGATCGCGGCCGGCTCGTGGCTGCTGGTGAAGCTGGCCGAGGACCACGACATGGCCGCCGAGGTCCGTCTCCGCCCCGCGCTGGCGCGCGCCGTCGCGTGGGAGACAGTGCGCCTGTGCCCCCCGACCTGGATCACCGCCCGGATCACCGCGGCCGACGTACACCTGGGCGGCACCAGCCTCCCTCCGGGCATGGTGGTCATGGTCAGCCCGCTGCTGCTCGGCCGGATCGAGACCCTGGCCCCGGGGCTCGACGCAGGCGAGTCGGCCCTCGACCGTTTCGACCCGCTCCGCTGGGACCAGGACCGGATCCGTCCCGGCGCCTGGCTGCCGTTCGGTGCCGGCCCGCATGCCTGCCCCGGGCGCAACCTCGGCCTTGCCCAGCTCACCCACCTGGCCGACTGGGCACGAGGATGGGTGCTGGACCCCGTGGCCCAGGTGCAGGTCGACCAGAGTCGCGGGATCTTTCCGAGCCCCGCTGTCCTGCGGGTCACCCCGCCTTCGCCCGCGTCCCGTGGCAGTCTCGGACCCGTGCCTTCCCAGCAGGATGGACCAGCCTGACATGTCGAGCGTGCCGACCCCGCCGCCTGCGGGGTCAGGAGGTCTCCAAAGTGTGTCTCTCCTGACCCCCGCCTCCCCGGAGGCTGCCCTGCTGGCCGCTGCGGTGATGCGCGGCGAGGTCACCGTGGCGAGGGCGCTGGAGCAGGTGGCGGAGCACTTCGGGGCGCAGCCCCGGATCGACGGCGTGGCCGCGGCGCTCACGACCTTCGCGCCCGAGGACCCGGAGGGATGGGTGCACCTCGGTCAGCGTGCCTGGCTCCGTGAGTGGATGCGACCGGGTTCCCCCTGTCACCTCGTTCCGGACGAGGATCCCGGCCCCGAGGCGGCCTTCACGATGCCGTGGATGTCGCAGCACGCCCGCCGTGAGGTCGTCGCCATCCCCGATGCCGGGACCCTCCCCGCCGAGGCGGAGCAGGACCGTCTCGAGCTCGCTGCCTGCGGCATCCGCTCGCTGCTGGCCAGCGCCCAGCACGCCGACGGCGTCATGTACGGCAGCCTGTCCGTCGTGAGCAGCCAGTCGGGTCCCTGGCCGGAGACGCTGGTCGCGGACCTGCGGCTGCTGAGTGCGGCCCTCACGTCCCGCATGGGAGCCGAGCAGGCGAAGCGGTCCCTCGCCGACGCGATCGCGCTGGGCAACCAGGCCCACTCCAGCCAGCAGCAGTTCTTCGCGGCGATCGGCCACGAGCTGCGCACCCCGATCGCGGCGATCGTGGGATTCGCCGAGATGCTGGCGGACGAGGCGCACGACCGAGGTGCCCCGGAGACGCTGTCCGCTGCCCACGAACGGTTCGCGAAGACGGTCGAGCGCGACAGCGGGGTGATCCTGCGCGCCGGGGACCAGCTGCTCGCGATCGTCGAGGACCTCCTCGCCACGGGTCGCGTCCTGGGTGCCGAGGAGGTGCGCGACGAGGTGAACGTGGCGGCCGCGGTCGCGGACATCATCCACTGGCACCGCACCCCCGCGTTGGCCGGACGGATCACCGTGACCTCGACCATCCCCGACGACCTGCAGGTGCAGGCCCGCCCCTCCGGGCTCCGGCAGGTGCTCACGAACCTGGTCGGCAACGCGATCGTGCACAACCGTCCGGGAGGCTCCGTCGAGATCTCCGCGTCCGGGTCGAAGGGCGAGGGCGGAGAGCCACGGCTGCGGATCATGGTCCGTGACACCGGTCCCGGCCTGGAGCCCGACCAGCTCAGCCGGGTCTTCGAGTCGTTCGTCAGGTTCGCCGGCGACGGCGTCAAGGGCACCGGGCTCGGCCTCCCGCTGGCACGAGCGGTCGCCGAGCGGGACGGCGGTGTCGTCGGCGCCGAGTCCGTGTCCGACGAGGGCTCCGTGTTCTGGGTGGACCTGCCGGCGCGCTGACCGTCAGCGCTGCTGCGCGGCCATCCACTCCTCGACCCCGGCGGACGTGCGGGGGAGCGAGTCGGAGAGATTCCGGTGGCCGTCGGCCGTGACGAGGATGTCGTCCTCGATCCGGATGCCGATGCCCCGCAGCTCCTCCGGCACGAGCAGGTCGTCCTCCTGGAAGTACAGGCCGGGCTCGACGGTGAGCACCATGTCCTCAGCGAGCGTGCCCCTGGCGTAGGTCTCGGGAGCAGCCTGGCCGCAGTCGTGCACGTCCATGCCGAGCATGTGGCTGACCCCGTGCAGCGTCCACCGCGAGTAGACCTTGCTCTCGGGGGAGAGCGCCTCGTCGAGGGACACCGATAGGAGGCCGCGGTCGTCGAGGCCCCGGGCGAGCACCTCCATCGCGGCCAGGTGCGGCCCCGTGAAAGGTACGCCGGGGCGCACGGCCTGGATGGCCACCTCCTGGGCCTCGTGGACGAGGTCGTAGAGCTCGCGCTGCAGCGGGGTGAAGGTGCCGTCGACAGGGATCGTGCGGGTGACGTCGGCGGTGTAGAGGTTGTGGCCCTCGACGCCCATGTCCAGCAGCACCAGCTCGCCCGGCGTGATCGGGCCGGAGTTCTCGATCCAGTGCAGGGTGGTGGCGTGCTTGCCGCCGGCGACGATCGAGTCGTAGCCGATGTCGTTGCCCATGGCCCGAGCACGGCGGAAGAACGTGCCCTCGAGCCAGCGCTCGCCGTACTTGAGGACCTGGTCCCAGTCGCGCACGGAGTCCTCGAAGCCGAGAGTGGTGATGTCGCACGCCTCCTGGAGCTGCGCGACCTCCCACTCGTCCTTGAGCAGGCGCATCTCGGAGATCACCCGGGCGAAGTCCTCGTCGAGGGACGTGTCGCCCGCGACCAGCTTGTCGACGGCCTCCGACAGGCCGCGGTGGACGCGGGTCTTGCCGGAGCCGGCCAGCGCGGCGGGCAGGTCGTCGATGTGACGGACCTCGAGCCCGAGGGACGTGGAGATCTCGTGCAGCGACGGACGACGGCCGGCCCACAGCTCGCCGTACTGGCGGTCGCGGAAGAACTCGTCGGTGTCCCGCGACGACCGGGGCCGGGCGTACAGGACGGATTCCCCGTCCTCGATGACGAGGACGGCGTCGCTCGTCTGGTTGCCGCAGAAGTAGGTGTGGGCGGTGTCGGACCGGAAGCGGTAGTCGGTGTCGTAGGACCGCACCTTGTAGGTACCGGACGGCAGCACCAGCCGCTCGCCCGGGAACACCTCGGCGAGGGCGGCGCGACGGTGCTCGGCCCAGGGGGTGATCGGGTGTGCTGGGAGGTCGAGCTCCCGGTCGCCCCAGCCGGTGCGCATGAAGGCGCTCCAGGCTTCGGGGACCTTCGGATCGTGCGACTCGGTCTTGGGCAGGGCGGTCTCGGGAGTGTTCTGCTCGCTCACGTCGGCCACTCTACGCCGAGCTTCGGAGACCGGCCCGGAGCGCAGGAGAGGACGCACTAGGCTTCCGCCCATGCCCGGAGCCCGCCGCGACAGCGTCGCCTTCACGGTGGTCGTCACGGTCCTCGTCTGCCTGGGCGCGCTGCCCATCCTGCTGATCATCGCCCTCTCCGGGGCCCCCGGCTCGATGGTGCTCGCCACGGCCCTGGCCGCGCTGCCGGTGGGGCCGCTGGTGGCCTGCTACCTCTGGCTCGACCGCTACGAGCCGGAGCCCAAGTTCCTTCTCGCGCTCGGTCTCCTGTGGGGCGGGTTCGTCGCGACCGCGGCTGCCCTGCTCGTCCAGGGCCTCGGTGGTTTCGTCGTCGGGTTCACCGACGAGCAGAGCCTGGCAATCGTGGCGCCGGTGTCCGAGGAGGCCAGCAAGGGACTCTTCCTGCTGCTCCTGCTCTGGTGGCGGCGCGCGGAGCTCGACGGGATCCTCGACGGCATCGTCTACGCGGGGATGGTCGGCATCGGGTTCGCCTTCATTGAGAACATCCTCTACCTGGCCGCGGCGTACAACGGCACCGACGGGATGGGGCCTGGCGGCACCCAGGCGATCACGGGGGTCTTCGTCATCCGTTGTCTGTTCAGTCCGTTCGCCCACCCGCTCTTCACCACGTTCCTCGGCATCGGCGTCGGTCTGGCGGTGACCACGCGGCGTACCTCCCTGCGGATCCTGGGTCCGCTCGTGGGCTACCTGCTCGCCGTGGGTGCGCACGCCGCCTGGAACGGCTCCACGCTGTGGGGGATCAAGGGGTTCGTCGGTGTCTACTTCGCGCTCATGGTGCCCGCGTTCATCGGGCTGATCTGCTTCGCGATCTGGCGGCGCCGCTCGGAGCGCAAGATGCTGACGACGGCGCTGATCGACGCCTCCCAGCGGGGCCTGATCCCCGCCACCGACATCGGGTGGCTCGTGGACCTCCGGGCCCGCCGTCGGAGCCGTCAGTTCGCCCGGCAGTTCGGGGGCAAGCGCGGCGAGACCGCCATGCGGGACTATCAGCAGGCAGCAATCGAGCTCGGTTTCCTGCATCATCGGTTCCTACGGGGTACGGCACCCAAGGACTTCGTCGAACGCGGACAGCACTACGTCGCGCGGATCGGCGCAGCCCGCCCCTACGTTGCCTTCCCCGGACAGGTGGTTCCCCCCCGATGACCGACAGCACCAGGATGCTGACCTCGCTGATCCAGCTGCGCGGGTCGCTCCAGGCGGCCAGCCTGCCCCTCGACATCCCCGGCTCCGCCGAGCAGCGCACGGCCCGTCAGGAGATGGTCGACCAGCTCGAGGACTACGTGATCCCGCGGCTGATGACGATCGACGCACCGCTGCTGGCCGTCGTCGGCGGCTCGACGGGTGCCGGCAAGTCGACACTGGTCAACTCGCTCGTCGGCCGCCGGGTGACCGAGCCCGGCGTCCTGCGACCCACCACCCGTTCGCCGGTGCTGGTGCACCACCCTGAGGACGCGCACTGGTTCGGTCAGGACCGGCTGCTGCCCGACCTCGAGCGCGTCGACCGGGCGACCACCGACCCGAGCGCCCTCCAGCTGGTCCCGTCCGACACCATGCCCCGGGGCCTGGCCCTGCTGGACGCCCCCGACATCGACTCGGTCGAGGAGCGCAACCGCACCCTCGCCGCCCAGCTGCTCGCGGCCGCCGACCTGTGGCTCTTCGTCACCTCCGCCGCCCGGTACGCCGACCAGGTGCCGTGGGACTTCCTCCGTCAGGCCGCGGAGCGCAGTGCCGCCGTCGCCATCGTGCTCGACCGGACCGCCCCGGACGCCGTCGGCACCGTCTCCACCCACCTGGCCCGGATGCTCGCCAGCCGCGGGCTCAAGGACTCGCCCCTGTTCGTCGTGACCGAGGGGACCGTCGACGACGAGGGGCTGCTGCCCCCGGGCACCGTCGCCGACGTGCGTGGCTGGCTGGTCTCGCTCGCAGAGGACGCCGATGCCCGCACCATGGTGGTCCGGCAGACCCTCGAGGGCGCCATCCGCACGCTCACCCGTCGTACCCACGGGGTGGCGGACGCCGCCATGGAGCAGGTCGACGCCGAGCGCCGCCTCCGCGAGGAGGCCGACCGGGCCTACGACGACGCGATCGAGGCGATCACGACCGCGTCCGCCGACGGCACCCTCCTGCGCGGTGAGGTCCTCGCCCGCTGGCAGGAGTTCGTCGGGACCGGCGAGCTGCTCCGTAGCCTCGAGCAGCGGGTCGGCTGGCTGCGCGACCGGATCGTCAACGCCGTGAAGGGCAAGCCCCAGCAGGCCGAACGCGTCACCGTCGCCGTCGAGTCCGGGTTGGAGACCCTGATCCTCGAGCACGCCGAGGCCGCCGCCGAGCGGGCCGAGGCCTCGTGGCGCTCGATGGGCGCGGGGCAGGCACTGCTCGCCGACGCCGGCCAAGACCTCGGCCGCGCCTCCCGCGACTTCCGGCGCCGGACCGAGCGCACCGTCCGCGACTGGCAGCAGGACGTCCTCGCGATGGTCCGCACCGAGGGTGCCGACAAGCGCGGCACGGCCCGCTTCCTGGCGTACGGCGTCAACGGGCTCTCGGTGGCCCTGATGGTCGTGGTCTTCGCGCACACGGCCGGGGTGACCGGCGCCGAGGCGGGGATCGCCGGCGGCTCGGCCGTGATCGGGCAGAAGCTCTTGGAGGCCGTGTTCGGCGACCAGGCCGTCCGCTCCCTCGCCGAACGCGCGAAGCGCGACCTCGAGCGCCGGGTCCGTGACCTGCTCGAAGTGGAGCGCCGCCGCTACACCGGACTTCTCGACGGGCTCGGCATCGAGCCCGGGGCACCGGACAAGCTCCGCGTCGCCTCGCGGCGCATCGACGACCTGCGGTTCGCCGCCCGAATGGCCGAGGAGTCCCCCTCCGACGGCCACGTGCCCTAGCGTGGGCGCCGCAACGAACCACAGCAGTCGAGGGAGAAGATGACGTCCTTGCTCGAGGGGGCCAGGAACCTGGTCACCCGGAGTTCCGACATCGGCGCCCGCATCGACGGGCTGGGTGCCGCGACGGAGGCCGCCCGCGGCCGGCTCGACGACGACCTCGTCGACGAGGTCCAGGGTGTCGCCGACCGCGCGTCCGGCCGGCTACGGCTGTCCGCCGACCACACCGTCGTCGCGATCGCCGGCGCCACGGGCTCGGGCAAGTCCTCCACCTTCAACCAGCTCACGGGCCTCGACCTGTCGGCGGTCGGCGTACGCCGACCCACGACGTCGTGGGCGTCCGCCTGCGTGTGGGGGACCGAGGGCGCGGCCGAGCTGCTCGAGTGGCTCGGCATCCCGCCGCGGCACCAGGTCACCCGGGACTCGATGCTCGACACCCGGCGCGAGGACACCTCGCTCAATGGCGTCGTCCTGCTCGACCTGCCCGACCACGACTCCACCGAGGTCTCGCACCACCTCGAGGTGGACCGGCTGGTCCAGCTCGCCGACCTGCTGGTCTGGGTGCTCGACCCGCAGAAGTACGCCGACGCCGCCATCCACGACCGCTACCTCGCGCCGTACGCCAGCCACCAGGACGTGATGATGGTCGTCCTCAACCAGATCGACCGGGTGCCCGAGGCGGGGCGCGACGCGATGGTCGCCGACGTACGCCGCCTGCTCGACGCGGAGGGGCTCTCCCGGGTGCCCGTGCTGGCCGTCAGCGCCAAGGAGGGGCTCGGGATCGTCGAGCTCAAGGCCGAGATCGGCAACCGGGTCAAGGCAAAGAAGGCCGCCCGGGCCCGGATGGAGGCGGACGTGAAGGCCGCCGCCGCCCGGCTCGACGCTGCCTCCGGGCAGGCCAGGCCGCGCACGCTGCCGAAGAAGCGGATCGCCGCCCTCGAGGAGGCCTTCGCGGACGCCGCCGGCGTCCCCACCGTCATCGAGGCGGTCGAGAAGTCCACGCGGCTGCGCGCCAACCGGGCCACCGGATGGCCGGTCGTCTCCTGGCTGTCGCGGCTCCGCCCCGACCCGCTCAAACGGCTCCACCTCGACCTCGGGGCAGAGGGCAAGCAGCTCACCGGGCGCTCCCGGACGTCGGTCCCCGCGGCGACCCAGGTCCAGCGCGCCCGGGTCGACTCCGAGGTGCGCGCGCTGGCAGACGACGTGACGCAGGGACTGGCCCGTCCGTGGGTGGAGGCAGTGCGTCGCGCGTCGGTGGCCGGGCTGCCCGATCTCAGCGACCGGCTCGACGGTGCTCTGGGTGCCACCGACCTGGGCGCAGCCCGGATCCCCGCCTGGGCGGGCGCGGTGCGGGTGCTGCAGTGGCTGCTGATCGCAACGGCTCTGGCAGGCGCCGGCTGGCTGTGCGTCCTGGCCGTGCTCTCCTACCTCCAGATGTCGGCGCCCGCGGCGCCCGACCGCGCGGGGCTCCCGCTCCCGACCCTCATGCTGCTGGGTGGGATCGCGCTCGGGGTGCTCCTCGCCCTGGTCTGCCGGCTGCTCGTCGCGGCCACCGCCCGGAGACGGGCGAGGTCCGCCGACCGGCGGCTCCGGGCGGCGATCAGCGAGGTCTCCGAGGAGCTGGTCGTCCGGCCCGTCGAGGCCGAGCTCGCGGCGTACGACGCGGTGCGTGCGGGTCTCGCCAGCGCGCTGCGCTGATCCGCCGGCCCACCTCGGGTCCACAGGCTCTGGCGTCCCGCCGCTCCTCCACAGCGGTCGGCACCGTCGTCCTCTCCCGTCGGTGTCCCGGCGGACGCTGTCGGTGATCACCCGATCCCGACGAGGAGGAACGATGAACGAAACGATGGTCACCCTGCAGGGCAACCTCGGCAACGACGTGACCGTGCGCCAGGCAGGCGACGCGCAGGTCGCCACCTTCCGCGTGGCCTGCACCCCGAGGCGCTACCAGAAGAAGACCGAGGAGTGGGTCGACGGGGACACCCAGTGGTACACCGTCAACGCCTGGCGCGGCCTGGCCGAGACCTGCGAGCAGTCGCTCCACCGCGGTGACCCGGTGTTCGTCCACGGGCGGCTCAACGCCCAGGTGTGGAGCAACTCCGCCGGCATCGAGGTCACCACCTTCGAGGTCGACGCCGTCGTGGTGGGCCACGACCTCGCCCGGGGCACCAGCGTCTTCACCCGGACCCCGCGCCAGGGCGACACCCGGGTGGAGGAGTCCGAGCCCGAGGCGGCCGCTGCCTGACGGTGTGGGGGTGGCCACAGCGGTCACCCCCGATCAGGCTGTTGGGCTCGTTGCGTCGTAGGGTTCCGGACCATGGCCGAATATGTGTTCACCCTGCGCAACGTGCGCAAGGCCCATGGCGACAAGGTCGTCCTCGACAACGTCACCCTCTCGTTCCTCCACGGCGCCAAGATCGGTGTCGTCGGCCCGAACGGCACGGGCAAGTCCACGCTGCTGAAGATCATGGCCGGGCTCGACCATGCCAACAACGGCGACGCGATCCTGGACCCCGGCGCGACCGTCGGCATGCTCCAGCAGGAACCGCCACTGACCGAGGGCAAGACGGTCCTCGAGAACGTCGAGGAGGCGGTCAGCGAGATCAAGGCCAAGATGGCCCGCCTCGACGCCGCCTACATGGAGATGGGCGAGCCCGACGCCGACCTCGACAAGCTCAACGAGGAGGCGGGCAACCTCCAGACCGAGCTCGACCACGCCAACGCGTGGGACCTCGACAGCCGCCTCGACCAGGCCATGGATGCGCTTCGCTGCCCGCCCCCCGACGAGCTCGTCGACCACCTCTCCGGTGGTGAGCGACGCCGCGTGGCACTGTGCAAGCTCCTCCTGCAGCAGCCCAGCCTGCTCCTGCTCGACGAGCCCACCAACCACCTCGACGCCGAGTCGGTCCAGTGGCTCGAGGGCCACCTCGCGACGTACCCCGGTGCGGTCCTGGCCGTCACCCACGACCGGTACTTCCTCGACAACGTCGCGTCCTGGATCCTCGAGCTCGACCGCGGCTCGGCCCACCCCTACGAGGGCAACTACACGACCTACCTCGAGACCAAGAAGGACCGGCTCAAGATCGAGGGCCAGAAGGACGCCAAGCGGGCCAAGATGCTCGAGCGCGAGCTCGAATGGGTGCGCTCCAACGCCAAGGCCCGCCAGACCAAGAGCCGGTCGCGTCTCGCGCGCTACGAGGAGATGGCGGCCGAGGCCGACCGGATGCGCAAGATCGACACGTCCGAGATCAACATCCCGGCCGGCCCCCGGCTCGGCGACGTTGTCCTCGAGGCGCATGACCTGACCAAGGGCTTCGACGGCCGCACCCTGATCCACGACCTCTCGTTCTCGCTGCCGCGCGCCGGCATCGTCGGTGTGATCGGCCCCAACGGCGTCGGCAAGACCACGCTGTTCCGGATGATCACCGGCCAGGAGCAGCCCGACGAGGGCGAGCTCAAGGTGGGCACGACGGTCAAGATCTCCTACGTCGACCAGAGCCGTGGCGGCCTCGACCCCACGAAGAACGTGTGGGAGGTCGTGTCCGACGGCCTGGACTTCATCAAGGTCGCCAACTTCGAGATGAACTCACGCGCCTACGTCGCGTCGTTCGGCTTCAAGGGGCCCGACCAGCAGAAGAAGGCCGGCGTCCTCTCCGGTGGGGAGCGAAACCGCCTCAACCTGGCCCTCACTCTCAAGATGGGTGGCAACATGCTGCTCCTCGACGAGCCGACCAACGACCTCGACGTCGAGACCCTGTCGTCGCTCGAGGACGCGCTGCTCGAGTACCCCGGCTGTGCCGTGGTCACCTCCCACGACCGGTGGTTCCTCGACCGTGTCGCCACGCACATCCTGGCCTGGGAGGGCGACGACGAGGACTCCGGCAAGTGGTTCTGGTTCGAGGGCAACTTCGCGTCCTACGAGGAGAACAAGGTCGAGCGCCTCGGCGTGGAGGCGGCGCGACCGCACCGCGTCACGCACCGCCGCCTCACCCGTGACTGAGCGGCCTCAGCTGTCGCTGCCGACCTCGCGCATCTCCATCTCGGGGTGCGCGGCGACGAGGTTGTCGCAGACCGCGTCCATGACCCGGCCGACGGCGTCGAGGTCCTCGGCGCTGACGAGGTCGACTAGGTGGTCTCGCACACCCTCGACGTGCACCGGGGCCATCTGGCGCAGGAGCTGCCAGCCGGTCTCGGTCATGCCGCAGATAACGCCGCGGCCGTCGTCGGGGGAGGTGCTGCGTCGCACCAGGCCCGCCTTCTCCAGGCGGGTGACCGTGTGGGTGACCCGGCTCCGGCTGTGGGCCAGGGCGTCGGCGAGCTGCGCCATCCGCAGGCTCCGCCCCTCACGCTCGGACAGCCGGACCAGGATCTCGTACTCGGTGAGGGAAATGCCGTAGCTTCGGCGGAGGTCGTCGTCGAGCCGGTCCGTGAGCAGGGTCATGCCCATGATCAGGGCGCGCCACGACCGCTGCTGGTCGTCGTCGAGCCACCGGGTCGCGGGCATGTCCGTCACGGCGGCAGTGTATGTCGGGCCCGGCCCCCGTTGGGACCCGAACGCGGGTACCCGCCGGTGTCGAGACCCTCGGATTGAAGCCGACGATTTCCGCGGCCAGGCGGTCGCAGGATTCGTCGACCAGGTCAGATCCGCTCGAGGATGAGCGCCATGCCCTGGCCGCCACCCACGCACATGGTGATCAGGCCGGTGCTCTTGTCGTGCCAGTCGAGGCTGTTCAGCATCGTGTTCTGGAGCCGGGCCCCGGTCATGCCGAAGGGGTGGCCGACGGCGATCGCTCCGCCGTTGATGTTCAGCCGGTCGAGGTCGATGCCGAGGTCCTGGTACGACGGCACGACCTGCGCCGCGAACGCCTCGTTGATCTCGACCAGGTCGATGTCGCCGATGCTCATGCCGGCGTAACGGAGCGCGTTCTTGGTCGCCTCGACCGGGCCGAGGCCCATGATCTCGGGGGACAGCCCGCTGACGCCGGTGCTGACGATCCGGGCGAGGGGGGTGAGCCCCAGCTCAGCCGCCTTGGTGTCGGACATGATCACGACGGCGGCTGCACCGTCGTTGAGCGCGCAGCAGTTGCCGGCGGTCACGACGCCGTCGGGGCGGAAGACCGGCTTGAGCTCCCGGGCGCCCTCGATGGTGACACCGGCCCGCGGGCCGTCGTCGGCGTTGACGACCGTGCCGTCCGGCGTGGTCACCGGGGTGATCTCGCGGGCCCAGAAGCCGTCGGCGATCGCCTTCTCGGCGAGGTTCTGGGACCGCACCCCGAACTCGTCGAGCTCCTCACGGCTGAGACCGCGCAGCCGGGCGACGTTCTCGGCGGTCTGGCCCATGGCGATGTAGGCGTCCGGGAGGGCGCCGTCCTCGCGCGGGTCGTGCCAGTCGACGCCGCCCTCGGCGGTCTTCGCCGTCCGCGCCTTGGCGTCCTCGAACAGCGGGTTCTGGGTGTCGGGCCAGTGGTCGGACGTGCCCTTGGCGAAGCGGGACACCGTCTCGACGCCTGCCGAGACGAAGATGTCGCCCTCGCCGGCCTTGATCGCGTGGAAGGCCATCCGCGTCGTCTGCACCGACGAGGCGCAATAGCGTGTGATCGTCGCGCCGGGCACCTGGTCCATGCCGTTCATCACGTTGACGATCCGGCCCATGTTGTTGCCGCTCTCGCCGCCCGGCAGGCCACAGCCGAGGTAGAGGTCGTCGACCGTGTTCCGGTCCAGGCCAGGCAGCTTGTCCAGGGCCGTCTTCACGATCAGCGCCGCGAGGTCGTCGGGGCGGAAGTCCTTGAGGGACCCCTTGTTCGCGCGTCCGATGGGGGAGCGGGCGGCAGAAACGATGACGGCCTCGGGCATGGGCAACTCCGATCTCAGGGGGCGGTGGATCCGCAGTCACCCTAGACCGTGGGGACCACGCGTGGACGAGGCGTTCATCACGCCCGGGACGTCTGGCAGCATCGAGCCGTGCGCCACCTCTACGAGTGCCCGATGCGCTGGGCCGACATGGACCTGCTGGGGCACGTCAACAACGTCGTGTACGTCGACTACCTCCAGGAGGCCAGGGTCGACATGCTGCGCACCCACGGCCCCGCGGTGCAGACCGGTGAGCTGGCCGAGGGCGTCGTGGTGGTCCGGCACGAGGTCCACTACGTCACGCCGCTGACGTTCCGCTTCAAGCCGGTCTTGATCGAGTGCTGGGTCACCGAGATCCGTGCGGCGTCGTTCACGATGGCCTACGAGGTGTTCCACGAGACCGGGGAGGGCCGCCGGGTCTACCTGCGGGCGACGACCGTGCTCACGCCGTACGTCTTCTCGACCGAGCGACCCCGCCGCCTCAGCGACGACGAGAAGTCCGCGCTGCAGGCGTTCCTCGAGCCCGTCGACCGGGTGCCCCGGGTGCCGTTCTCGGAGCCGCAGCGGGAGAAGCTCAACCACTACCCGGTGCACGTGCGCTTCTCCGACGTCGACGTCTACGGGCACGTGAACAACGTGAAGTACTTCGAGTACTTCCAGGAGGCGCGCATCCCGCTGATGGAGCGGCTCGGTCGCGAGGTGGGTCGGGCCGACGGCATGCACGTGGTGGTCGCCCAGACCGATGTCGAGTACAAGGCGCCGATCCTCTTCCGGCTCGAGCCCTACGACGTGAACTCACGGATCACCCACGTCGGCACCAAGTCGTTCACGATCGAGTCGGAGATCCGGGACGGCGACGTCCTGTTGTCCCGAGCCCGCATCGTCCTGGTGTTCTTCGACTCCGCCACCCAGCGCTCGGTGGAGCCTCCGGCTGCCTACCGCGAGGCGATGCTCGCGGCGGCCCAGGGCTGAGAGGTCACTGCAGTGTGTTGACCATGAACTGCGCGGCGTGGGTGACGTAGTCCCAGAACTTGGCGTCCTGCTCGGGGGTCAGGCCGGACTTGTCCAGGCCCTCGCGGAAGTGGACGAGCCAGCGCTCAGCCGCCAGCGGCGTGACAGCGAAGGGTCCGTGCCGCATGCGCAGCCGCGGGTGTCCCCGGGTGTCGCCGTAGGTCGTCGGGCCGCCCCAGTACTGCATGAGGAACAGCGCGAAGCGGTCCTCGGCCGGGCCGAGGTCCTCTTCGGGATAGATCGGGCGCAGCACCGGATCCTCCGCCACGCCTTCGTAGAAGGTGTGCACGATCTGCCGAATCGTCGACTCGCCGCCGATCTCGTCGTAGAAGGTGCTCACGGCCGCCATTGTGTCCTGCGCCCTGGCCGGCTCGTCATGAGGGCGTGGAAGACTCGGCCGCGACAGCAGTCCCACTCGCGCAAGGAGCACTCATGCCCACCACCCGCACCGCGACCACGCACTGGGAAGGCACCCTGTTCGAGGGCGCCGGCAAGGTCACCCTCGAGTCCTCCGGCCTCGGCACCTACGACGTGACCTGGCCAGCCCGCGCCGAGGAGCCCAACGGCAAGACCAGCCCAGAGGAGCTCATCGCGGCGGCGCACTCGTCGTGCTTCTCGATGGCGTTCTCCAACGGCTTGGCCAAGAACGACACTCCCGCCACCTCACTGGACACGACCGCCGAGGTGGAGCTCACGCCGGGCACCGGCATCACCGGCATCAAGCTCACCGTCCGCGGCGTCGTCGACGGCATCGAGAACGACACGTTCGTCGAGCTCGCCGAGGCGGCCAAGGCCGGCTGCCCGGTCTCGCAGGCGCTCTCCGCCGTGACGATCACGCTGGACGCAGCTCTCGCCTGAGCGACTCTCGCGAGCCCCGCAGCCGCTTGCGGCAAGGGGACACGTCGACTGGCCCCGCCCGGGTTGTCTCGGGCGGGGTCAGTCGTCTTCTGTGGGGAGTACGTCGCCAGCAGCCGTCGCGTCGCC
>JBKJUE010000055.1:0-8460 GCA_046590395.1 Nocardioides sp. | reverse complement strand
CGCGCCGACACCGAGCCAGTACTGCGCCCGGTCGGAGGTGACGTCGATGTACGACGGGTCCTCCTTGGGGTGGTACTTGCCGATCTCCTCGAGGACGCGACCGTCACGCTTCTTGCGCGAGTCGACGACGACGATGCGGTACTGCGGCACCCGGACCTTGCCCAGGCGCTTCAAACGGATCTTGACGGCCACGTTGGTGGTGTCTCCTTGACGGTGGTGTGTGGTGGGGAACCGGTAACCAGGTGGGGACCGGGTCGGGTTCCTCGATGGGCTCTGCCGCGTCTGGTTGAGAGGGACCGGACGCACAGGACTCAGCGCGACATTGTGCCAGACCTCGGGACCCGGTCGAAAATCGGCGTCCCGCTCGTCAGGGGCGTGGTGGACGGGCAGACTCCGACCATGAGCCAGACTCCTCCACCACCGCCGTACGGCGCGCAACCACCCTACGGCGGTCCGTCGCCGCAGTACGCCGCTCCCCCGCGCCGGAAGCGCCCGCGGAAGATCTGGTTCTTCATCGGCGGGGCGCTGATCGTGCTCGCCCCGATCATCTTCGTGGGCGCGCTGTTCACGGTCCTGAGGCCGCTGACCCAGGAGGACGCGGTGTTCACCGCCGGCGACTCCCCGGTGCAGGTGGACCTCCCTGCAGGCGAGGAGCGAGCGGTGTTCAGCACCGACGGAGCCGCCATCGCCTGCACCGCCACCGACGGCAGCGGCGAGGACCTTCCGCTCCGCGGGGTGACCGGAGAGTTCACCCTCAACGAGTGGACGGCGGTCGCACGGTTCGACACCGGTGACGGCGCCGTGACGTTCGAGTGCGACGACCTCGACACCGGCGTGGAGATTCGGATCGCCCAGCTCCCGTCCACCGGCGTGTTCGTGGCCGGCATCGTGATCGGCGTCGTGGCGCCACTCGTGCTCGGCCTGGTGGGCTTCCTGATGCTGATCATCACCGCGATCCTCTACGCCAGCGGCGCACCCCGAACGCAGCCCGGCACCGACTGAGGAGAGGTCGGCGCGACTCGCGCGACGTCCGGGAGAAGTCACAGGCTGACGCGGTGAACCGTCGACGCTGGGTCATCGCGCTCACCGTCCTCGCCCTCGCCGTCGCGCCCGTGGTCGGTCCGCGAACGGGCGCCGTGGTCACCGCCGAGAACGCTGAGCCCGCCGAGCGCGGGTCGGCGTACGAGATCGACGCCCTCTTCCCCCTCGACCGCGACCCGGCGGCAGGCGAGCCGGCGACCTTCGAGGTGGTGCTCGTGCTGCATCCCCGCGGGTGCAACCCCGGAGTGACCCTGACGTCGAGCAGCTGGCCGACCGTGACCGTCGACGTGTGGGGGCGTTCCCACGAAGTGCGTGGCGACAAGGACTTCGCCTTCCACCGCGACGGGGCGACCCCGGGCTGCCACGGATAGGGCCTGTCGCTCAGCTCCGCGTCAGTGCAGGAACAGGCAGAGCGGATGACCGGCCGGGTCGAGGATGATCCGCAGGTCCTCCCGGGGTTGGTGCGGCGCCAGTCGTCCGCCACCGGCGATCGCGACCTCGGCTGCCTCGTCGAGGGCCTCCTGGCCGGCCGGTCCGGCCGGGTCTCCCCCGTCGGCCGGGACCACCAGCACGTCGAGGTGCATCATCTTCTGCTGGAGGCCCGGCTCCTCCGGCCAGGTCGGCGGGACGTACGCCGGCTCCGCCTGGAACGAGAGCCACACCCCGCCTGCGGGGTTGCGCATGAGCACCCAGTCGTCCTCCGTGAAGGTCGGCGTCCACCCGAGGAGGTGCCCGTAGAACCGGGCCATCTCGTGGGCGTCCCGGCAGTCGAGGCACACGGTGCCGAGGGAGATGGTGGGGTCGGGCATCAGGCCACCACCCTGCCCCGGAGGACGACCCGGGCCGGTGCCGCCAGGACGGCGAGGTCGGTGAGCGGGTCGGCGTCGTAGACCACGAAGTCGGCCGGCGCTCCCTGGTCGAGACCGGAGTTCCATCCCAGCCACTCGCGGGCTCGCCACGATGCGGCCCCGAGCGCGTACTCGACCGGCATCCCGAGCCCCGCCATCGCCACCACCTCGCCCGCGAGGTTGCCGTGCCGGGCCACCCCACCCCCGTCGGACCCTGCGTAGAGCGCCACGCCCGCCTCGTACGCCGCCATGATCGTCGCGCGCCGGCGGGCGTGCAGGTCAGTCATGTGGTCGGCGTACTCGGGGAACTTCGCGGCGCCCGCGTCGGCGTACTCCGGGAACTTGTCGAGCTGCATCACGGTCGGGACGAGTGCCACGCCGCGCTCGGCCATGGTGGCCACCAGGTCGAGGGACAGCCCGGTACCGTGCTCGATGCAGTCGATGCCGGCCTCGATCAGGCCGGGCAGCACGGCCTCGCCGAAGCAGTGGGCCGTGACCTTGGCGCCGTGCTCGTGGGCGACCCGGATCGCCTCGGCGAAGGCCTCCGGCGGGAAGGACGGCGCGAGGTCCCCCGTGTCCCGCGAGATCCAGTCGCCGACGAGCTTGACCCAGCCGTCCCCCCGCTTCGCCTCCTGCGCGACCGTCGTGGCCAGCTCGGCCGGCTCCACCTCGTGGGCGTAGTTGCGGATGTACCGCCTGGTGCGCGCGATGTGGCGGCCGGCGCGGATCAGGCGCGGCAGGTCCTCCCGGTCGTGGATCCAGGCGGTGTCGGCGGCGGATCCGCAGTCGCGGATCAGCAGCGCGCCCGCGTCGCGGTCCGCGAGGGCCTGCTCCTCGGTCGCCTGCTGGGAGATCGCGCCGTCGTCGTCGAGCCCCAGGTGGCAGTGGGCGTCGACGAGACCGGGCACGATCCAGCCCTCGGCCGCGGTCTCGGCACCCGCCTGCTTCTCGTACGTCACCCGCCCGTCGACGACGAAGAGCTCGCGGGACTCACCGTCGGGCAGAACCGGGCCGTGGAACCTGAGGGGCGTCATGCCGCGACGCTAGCGGGGGTCAGTCCAGCTGGTCGAGGAGCCACGACGGTCGCAGCGCGATCGCGCCGACACCCTGGATCCGGGCCTGGAGCATCCGGTCCGCGGTGACGACCGACACCCGGTCGCCCCGCTCGGCGGCGGTCCGCGCCTCGGCGACGATGGTCTCGTCGCCGCTCCCCTTCGCATGGACGACGCGGACGTGGCCGTCCCGCCCCGGTTTGACCCCGCTCTTCGCGGCGCCCTCGAGCACCAGCACCACCACGTCGTACGCCGGGTCCGCCAGCAGCAGCTGCTCGTGCAGGCGGCGGGCCGCGCCGGGACGGTCCTTCCACCAGCCGTCGGGCCGACTGCCCACCACGTTGGCGGCGTCGACGACGAGCGTGGAGGGCATCGGGTTGCCTACTTGAGGAACTTGGAGAAGTCCTGGGGCAGGTCGAGGGCCGCGGCGGCCTTCTCGTAGTCGATGTCCTCGGTGGGCGTGCCGAACGGGTTGCCGCCCCCGGCTGCCGCCTTGTCCTGGTCGGACTTGGCCTGCTGCGCGGCCTTGGCCGGGTTGCCGGACACCCGCTTGCCCTTGGCCTTCTTGGGTGCCGGTTTCGCCTTGGACCGCTTGCCGCCGCCCAGGCCGGGCATCCCGGGCATCCCCGGCATGCCCGGCATGCCCGGCATGCCGGGCATCCCGCCGCCCTTGGCCATCGCCATCATCATCTTGCGGGCCTCGAAGAACCGGTCGACGAGCTGGTTGACGTCGGACACCTGGCGCCCGGAGCCCTTGGCGATCCGCGAGCGGCGAGAACCGTCGATCATCTTGGGGTTGGCGCGCTCGGCCGGGGTCATCGACTGGATCACGGCCTGGATCCGGTCGATCTCGCGCTCGTCGAAGTTCTCGAGCTGGTCGCGGAACTGGCCCATCCCGGGGAGCATCCCCATGATCTTCGACATCGACCCGAGCTTGCGGACCTGCTGCATCTGCTCGAGGAAGTCGTCGAGGGTGAACTCGCCGCCCTGGCCGCTCAGCTTGGCGGCGGCCTTCATGGCCTGGTCCTGGTCGAAAGTCTTCTCGGCCTGCTCGATCAGGGTCATCACGTCACCCATGTCGAGGATGCGCGAGGCCATCCGGTCAGGGTGGAAGAGGTCGAAGTCGGTCATCTTCTCGCCCGCCGAGGCGAACATGACCGGTCGGCCGGTGACGGCGGCGATGGAGAGCGCCGCACCGCCGCGCGCGTCACCGTCGAGCTTGGTGAGCACGACGCCGTCGTACCCGACGCCGACGAGGAACGCCTGGGCCGTGGTGACGGCGTCCTGGCCGATCATGGCGTCGACGACGAAGAGCACCTCGTCGGGGTCGACCGCGTCCCGGATGTCGGCGGCCTGCTGCATCAGCTCGGCGTCGACGCCGAGGCGACCGGCGGTGTCGACGATGACCACGTCGTGGAGCTTGCGCCTGGCCTCCTCGATCGAGGCCTTCGCGACGGAGACGGGGTCGCCCACGCCGTTGCCCGGCTCGGGAGCGAAGACGGGTACGCCGACCCGCTCACCGTTGACCTGGAGCTGGTTGACCGCGTTGGGGCGCTGCAGGTCGGCCGCCACGAGCATCGGGGTCTTGCCCTGCTCCTTGAGCCAGAGCGCGAGCTTCGCCGCCAGGGTCGTCTTGCCGGCGCCCTGGAGGCCGGCCAGCATGATGACGGTCGGGCCGGACTTCGCGAAGCGGAGCCGGCGGGTCTCGCCGCCGAGGATGGCGACCAGCTCGTCGTTGACGATCTTGATGACCTGCTGCGCGGGGTTCAGCGCACCGCTGACCTCCTCGCCGCGGGCACGCTCCTTGACCGCAGCCACGAACTCCTTGACGACCGGCAGCGCGACGTCCGCCTCGAGCAGGGCGATCCGGATCTCGCGGGCGGTGGCGTCGATGTCGGCCTCGGAGAGCCGGCCCTTGCCCCGGAGGTTCTTGAAGGTGTCGGCGAGGCGGTCGGAGAGTGTCGCGAACAAGTGGAGGTCCCTAGCGGTGGTGCGGGTCAGGATCGAGCCCCCAGACTAACCGGGCCCCCGAGCAGCACGGGGGTCAGCCGCCGGTCAGTGCCTTGCGTACGGCGTGCGCCGCGTCGGCGGCACGGTGGTCCGACAGGGCGCCCGCGGACGCCTCCTGCACGTAGAAGACGTCGACGGCCTGCGGCCCGAGGGTGTCCACGTGGGCGGAGCGGACCGCCAGGTCGAGCTCGGCGAGGGCCGAGCAGACGAGGAACACGATGCCGGGTCGGTCGGTGGCACGAACCTCGAGGACCGTCGACTGGGTCGAGGCCTCGGGCCGGACCGCGACCGTGGGCGCCAGCGCGGTTCCGTCGGCCGGTCGCAGCCGCTGGCCGGGGTCGACCCGGCCCTCGGCGATGGCCTCGAACCGTTGCCGGAGGACGGCCGGGTCGAGCTGGTCGTCGCCGACCTCCCAGATGGAGATGCCGTAGCCGTCCTGCGCCCAGGCCCGCGCGGCGCGGACCGAGGCCCGCTGCAACGCGAGGACCGCGGCCGCGTCGGCGAGCAGGCCGACCCGGTCGCGGGCGATGACCGTGACGGTGGCCCCGTCCTCGCCCTCGGTGATCGCGACCGAGACACCACCGGCGCGGGAGAGCTCCGGGATGACGACGTCACCAACCGGCGCCGCCGGTGCGGTGGGACCGGGCTCGAGCTCGGCCAGGACCCGGGCACCGAGGTCGAGGATCAGGCCGGACCGCCAGGAGGTCCACGCCTTCGGCGAGGTCGCCCGGGCATCGGCCTCGGTGAGGGCGATCAGCAGCGACATCGCCTCGGGGCTGCCCACCTTCGAGGCGACACGGGCCACGGTGGCCGGGTCGTCGGGATCACGGGTGGTGGCGGTCTCGGCGAGGAGGAGGTGCCACCGCACGAGCGTGCCGACCAGGTCGACCGCCTCGTCGTCGAACCCCAGCCGGACGGCGATCGTCCGGGCGAGCGGCTCCCCCGCCACGCTGTGCTCGGTCAGCCCGCCCTTGCCGATGTCGTGGAGCAGGGCCGCCACCATCAGGACGTCGGCGCGCACGACCTTGCGGATCAGCGCGGAAGCCTCGATGCAGGTCTCGACGACGTGGCGATCCACCGTGAACCGGTGGATCGCGGACGCGTGCGGCAGCATCCGGACCCGCTCCCACTCGGGCAGGATCCCGGACATTGCGCCGGTCTCCTCCAGGGTCTCCCAGACCGCGAGCAGGCCACGCCCGGACGCCAGCAGGCGCACCATCAGCTGCCGGGCTGCCGGCGGCCAGGGGTCCGGGAGCGGGGGACACTCGCGCACGAGCCGCGCGGCCGTCGCCGGTGCGAGGACGACGTCGTGCTCGGCCGCCATCGCCGCGGCGCGCAGGAGGAGCAGCGGGTCCTCGGTCGGCCGGGCGCCGACGTCCAGCACGACTTCCTGGGAGCTGAGCGCGATCCCGGGAGCCAGCGGGGTGAGCGCCGGCCGTCGGGGACCGGCCGCGGACTTGCGGGTCAGGACGGCGTCGACCCGACGCCACGTCAGCTTGGAGAGGTGGGCGATCCGTCGGCCGAGCTCGCGGACGTGGACCTGCGCCGCCCCCTCGTCGGCGAGGTCGAGACCGGTGGCCAGCTCGGACCAGAGCTCGGGAGCCACCCGGTCGGACGCCCGGCCCGCGGCGGCCTGCAGCACGTCCCGGACGTCGAGCAGCGCATGCCGGCAGCGCTCCAGCTCGACGTGCGGGACGTCCACCAGCCAGCTGGCGACGAGGGCGTTGAGGACGTTCGCGTCGCGGAGGCCGCCCGCGGCCTCCTTGAGGTCGGGCACGGAGAGGTGGGCGAGCTCGCCGAGCAGCTCGTGCCGCGACCTCACGAGCTCGTGCAGGGCGGGGAGCCGGTCGCGGGCTCCGCGCCGCCAGCCGGTGAGCATCGTGGTGCGCAGCCGGAGCGTGAGGTTGGGGTCGCCGGCCAGGTGCCGCAGGTCGAGCAGCCCCAGGGTCACCTTCAGGTCGGCGTCAGCCGCCGCCACCATCTCGGGGAAGGTCCGGACGGAGTGGTCGAGCTTGGCGCCGCTGTCCCAGATCGGGTACCAGACCTGCCCGGCCACGGGCCCGATGTCGACACCCTCGTCCGAGACCAGGACGACGTCGAGGTCGGAGTACGGCGCCAGCTCACCGCGCCCGTAGCCGCCGACGGCGACGAGCGCCGCCCCCACCTCGGGTCCGCCGTGGTCGGTGTAGGCGCGGGCACAGAGTGCGTCGGCGTCGGCCGTGCGGCTGGCGCGCGCGGCCGCGGTCATCCGGCTCCGGGATCTGCTGGGGTCATCTCAGACCACGTCAGATGGCGGCTTCGTCACGATCGCCCGTGCGGACCCGCACGACCGACTCGACCGGGGTGACCCAGACCTTGCCGTCGCCGATCCGGCCCGTCTGGGCCGACGAGCAGATGGCCTCGACCACGGCGTCGGCGTCGGCGTCGTCGACCACGATCTCGATCCGGATCTTCGGCACCAGGGCGATGTCGTACTCCGCCCCGCGGTAGACCTCGGTGTGGCCCTTCTGGCGGCCGTAGCCGCTGACCTCCGAGACGGTCATGCCGGTGACGCCGACCGTCTCCAGCGCGGCCCGGGCGTCCTCCCACTTGTGCGGCTTGATGACTGCGGTGACGAGCTTCATCAGGGACGTTCCTCTCTCGGGGCGTTGACGCCCAGGACTCCGGTACCGGCCGAACGGGCGCCGGCGGTTGCGTGCAGGTCGTACGCCGTCTCGGCGTGGATGACCAGGTCGATGCCGGTGATCTCGTGCTCCTCGTCGATGCGGAACCCCATGAGGCGGTCCACCACGAGTCCGATGATGCCGGACACGACGAACGCGTACGCGAGGACGGCGCCCCCACCGAGGAGCTGCTTGCCGAGCTGGTCGAAGCCACCGCCGTACAGCAGGCCGTCGACCCCCGTGGGGGCAGCGGCCGTGGCGATCAGGCCGATGCCGACGGTGCCGACCACACCGCCGACGAGGTGGACCCCCACCACGTCGAGCGAGTCGTCGTACCCGAAGCGGTACTTCATGCCGACCGCGAGCGCACAGACGACGCCGGCGACCGCGCCCATCACGATGGCGCCGATCGGTGACAACGACGCGCACGACGGCGTGATCGCGACGAGGCCGGCGACCATGCCGGACGCGGCGCCGAGCGACGTGGCGTGGCCGTCACGGAACCGCTCCAGGACCAGCCAGCCGAGCGAGCCGGCGGCGGCCGCGATCATGGTCGTGGTGAAGACCACGGCCGCGGTCTGGTTCGCCCCGAGCGCAGAGCCTGCGTTGAAGCCGAACCAGCCGAACCACAGCAGCCCGGCGCCGAGCATGACCAGGGTCAGGTTGTGGGGGCGCATCGGGTCCTTGCCGAAACCGAGACGCGGGCCGAGCACCAGCGCCAGCGCGAGGGCGGAGGCGCCCGAGCAGATCTCGACGGCCATGCCGCCGGCGAAGTCGATGGCACCGAGGCGGTTGGCGATCCAGCCGCCGGTGTGGTCGCCGGCGGAGAAGTCGAAGACCCAGTGC
>JBKJUE010000110.1:0-52556 GCA_046590395.1 Nocardioides sp. | reverse complement strand
CTGAATACGCAGGTCGTCGAGCAGCCGCAACGCCTGCCGGGCGAAGTAGCCGAGCTCGGGGTGGTGGCGCTTGGCCTCGAGCTCGGTGACGACGACCACCGGCAGCACGACCTCGTGCTCCTTGAACCGGGTGATCGCACGCGGGTCTGCGAGGAGGACCGAGGTGTCGAGCACGTACGTGCGGCGCCCCTCCTTCCCCGGACGTGTCTGCGCTGCGGTTCGGGTGCTCGAGGCCATGGTCGCTCCTGGGGTGAGGACTTCGGTGGTCTCGACGCTACGACTCCGGCGGAGGGCTGGCTTGCAGGCCAGGCTCCGCGTGTCGGCCCTATTTTCGTCGGGCTCGTCGCGGCCCTGGGACGGGTGTGACGAGTGGTGCGAGTGAGTCGTTCTGACGGCATCCGAGCGTCAACCGGATGCCGTGCCGTCGCATCCGTCGCGTCAGGAGCCGAAGCGCCGGTGCCGGTCGCCGAACGCACGCAGCGCGCGCAGGAAGTCCACCTTGCGGAAGTCGGGCCAGTAGGCCTCGCAGAAGTAGAACTCGCTGTGGGCGCTCTGCCAGAGCAGGAAGCCGCCCAGGCGCTGCTCGCCGGACGTCCGGATCACCAGGTCCGGGTCTGGCTGTCCCTTGGTGTAGAGGTGCTCCGCGATGTGCTCGACGTCGATCACCTCGGCGAGCTCCTCGAGCGTCATCCCCTTGCTGGCCTGCTCGTGGAGCAGCGAGCGGACGGCGTCCGCGATCTCCCGCCGGCCGCCGTACCCGACGGCGATGTTGACCAGCAACCCGGGCGCGTCGCGGGTGGCGTCCTCGGCCGCCTTGAGCTTCTCGGCCGTCCCGGCGGGCAGCAGGTCGAGAGCGCCCACGGGGTGGAGCCGCCAGCGCTGGGCCTCGGCGAGCGTGGCCACCGCGCCCTCGATCACCGAGAGCAGCCCGGTGACCTGATCGGACGGACGGTTGAGGTTGTCGGTCGACAGCAGCCAGAGGGTGACCACCTGGACGCCGACCTCCTCGCACCAGTCGAGGAGGGGCTCGATGTTGGCGGCCCCAGCCTGGTAGCCGTGGGCGGTGTCGGCCCCGACCGCCTTGGCCCAGCGGCGGTTGCCGTCGAGCATGACGCCGACGTGCTGGGGGATCTGATCGGGGGGCAGGGCCTTGACCATGCGGGCTTCGTACGCGGGGTAGAGAACCCGGCGGATCCCGCTCTTCCAGTCAGCCACGACCCCGATGCTACTGCCGCCGGCCGAGGGTGACGTTCACCTCGTCGCCGTTTCCGCCTACCGACGGCTGGGTAGGTTGGCCCCATGAGCAACGCCCTCCACCACGGCATCGACCACCTGGCCGAGACCCTTGCCGACGTCAAACCGAAGCTGCGGGGCTGGCTCCACCTCGGGACCGCGCCGCTCACCCTGGCGGCGGGCATCGTGCTGATCGCGCTGTCCCCCGACACCCTGACCCGGGTCGGTTCCGCCGTGTTCACGGGCAGCGCCGTCCTCCTGTTCACCGTCTCGGCGATCTACCACCGCGGCACCTGGTCGCCGGGCACCTGGGCGTTCCTCCGCCGGTTCGACCACTCCAACATCTTCCTGCTGATCGCTGGCTCCTACACCCCGTTCAGCCTGCTCTTCCTCGAGGGCACGGAGCGCATCGTGCTCCTGACGGTCGTGTGGAGCGGGGCGATCCTGGGCGTGCTGTTCCGTGTGTTCTGGGCGGGCGCACCGCGCTGGCTCTACACCCCCATCTACATCGCCCTCGGCTGGGCTGCGGTCTTCTTCATCCCGTCCTTCGCCGACGGCGCCCAGCGCCTCGGCGTCACCACCGGTACGGCGGTCCTGGTGCTGCTGGCGGTCGGCGGCGGGCTCTACACCCTGGGTGGGATCGTCTACGGCCTCAAGCGGCCCGACCCGTCACCCCAGTGGTTCGGCTTCCACGAGGTCTTCCACTCGTTCACGATCCTGGCCTTCGTCACGCACTACGTCGGCGTCTCGATCGCGACGTACTCGCTGCGCTGAGCGCGGCGCCCAGCCCAGGAAAAGCAGCCTGGGAGGTACGACGACCGAGCAGCGGCATCGCCGGTCGTCGTACCTCCCAGGGTCCTGCAGCCGGGACCAGCCCGACCTCGGTTCAGCGCGTCAGCGCAGCTTGATCACCACCACGCTCTTGCGGCCGTGACTGATGATGACCAGCCTGGCCTTGCCCACCTTGCCGCTGCGCAGCGCCCTGACGGCGGCGCCCTTGGCGACCAGGCGGACCGTGCCGGTGCCGGCCCTGAGCTGCGCCTTGCTCTGGGCCAGCAGGCTGCCGGCCTTGAGCTTGGTGCCGCCGATCCTGCCGGCCGCCAGCAGCTTCAACGTCACCGAGCGCTTGCCCGACGAAGCCATGGCCACCCGCACCGCGGTCTTGCCCGAGTCGGAGACCACCACAGCCTTGGGTGCTGCCGTGACACCGGTCGAGGTCACCGCGAACGTCGCCGAGTCGGAGTTGTTGCCCAGGGACGACTCATTGCTGCTGGTCACCGCCTTCGCCGTGTTGGTGATCACGACGTCAGCCGGGCCGTCCGCACCGCGGGTCCGGATCGCGACACAGAGCAGACCGAAGTCGGCGTCCAGCGGCCCGTCGGTCGGGTTGTAGAACTTGAACACCCGAATGATGGGCTGCGGGTCGTTGCCCAGGGAGACCAGACCGGGGTCGGTGTCGGCCCACGCCACGATGCCCTTGTACCCGTCGGGGCAGGTGAGCTTGCGCTCGACCGTCCCACCTGCCGGCACGGTCACCGTGTCGGACAGCTCCTGGAAGACCAGGGTGTGGTTGTGGCCGTTGGTGGTGCCGAGCGTGTCGGAAAGGCAGTGGATGCTGAACGTCCCCGTCACGGACCCGTTCGGGTCCACGATGAAGCGCCACCCTCCCGAGATCCGACGCGTCCCCACGACGGCGGTGCCGCTGGTCAGGACGTAGCTCGGCCGGACCGGGTACTCCCCGGGCCCACAGGTCAGCTCGACGTTGCTCCGGCTGGTCAGCGTCACGGTTTCGGTGTCCGGACCGTTGATCACCACCGGGTGCGTGTGGCCCTCACCCGAGGTGGTCTCCTTGGTCATGCAGACGACCATCACCTTGGCCTGGACCTGCCCCGTGGTGTTGTTGCGCACCGTCCCGGTCCAGCCCTTGCCGTCGGTGGTGACCGCGGATTGCAGGACATCGATGTCCTCGAACCCGCCGGCACCCTGGTCGACGTGGTCGAGACGCACCGAGCCGTCCGTGGCGAGGTAGCCGGTCGGGCACTGGGTCGTCCCGGTCACCTCGTCGCCATCGAAGACCGACAGGTGGCTCTCGACCTTGGTGTAGTCGAGCTGGTGCTGGTGGGTGGTGGTCCCGCCACTGCCGACGGTCGCGGTCACCTTGACCTTGATCGTCACGGTCGCGTCGTCGCCGGACACGATGGTGCCCAGGTTGCAGGTGACGGTCCCGGACGACTCAGTGCACGTTGAGCTGGCCGACACGAACTGCGTGCCCGCCGGCAGGACGTCGGTGACCACGACGTTGAGAGCGTCACCGGGACCGGCGTTGCGCACGTTGATCGTGTAGGTCACGACATCGCCGGGCGAGGCCACCGGGACGTCCGAGGACTTCTCGACCACGAGATCGACGTCCTCGGGGCCGCCGGTGACGTGGATGTCCGCGTCGTCATCGTCCTTGACGGGGTCGCCCGTCGGCGGGTTGCCGCTGACGCTCGCCTCGTTGTAGACGTGGTGGTTGGACACGTCGGTGGCGTTGACCGTGTGGGTCTGCGCCGGCAGGGCCGGGCAGTTGGTCGTCGCACCGGGGGCCAGGGGCCCCGCGAAGCACAGAGCGTTGGACAGGCCGAACATCGGGTCGGTGATGGTGATGTTGGTCAGCGGCACGGTGCCGGTGTTGGTGACGTCGAACGTGTAGGTCAGCACCTCGCCGAGCGAGCCATCCTCACCGAGGTCGGCGGAGTCGAAGACCTGCTTGTCCAGGAAGATCGACGCCTGGGCGGCCTTGGTGCAGATGGTCGCGTTGTCGGTGTCGGTCACGACCGGACCACTCGGCGGCGAGCCAGTGGCGGTCGCGATGTTGTCGATCGTCGGGGATCCGACGTCGGTCGAGGTCACCGTGTAGCTCTGCGTCGGGCAGGTGTAAGACGCGCCGACGGCCAGGTTGGCCACACAGAAGACCCCGCTCAGACCCAGCCTGGCGTCGTCGATGGTGACGTTGTTCAGTGGCACGTTGCCGGTGTTGGTGACCTTGAAGGTGTAGGTCAGGACCTCGCCGAGCGAGGCCAGGGTGTCGCTGTCGCTCGAGTCGGCGACCGACTTTTCCAGGTGGATGCGCGGCAGGGCCGGCGTCTGGATCGTCACGTCGTCGTGGTCGGTCACGTCGCCACCGGTCGGGGGCTTGCCCGTCGCGGTCGCGATGTTGTGGATCGAGCCGGCGGCGATGTCCGCCGTGCTGACCGTGTGCTGCTTGGTCGGGCAGACCACCGTGGCGCCTGCGGCCAGCGTGCTGGTCGACGGCGACATGCAGGCGAAGGCGGACCCGAACATCGGGTCACTGATCATTACGTTGGTCAGCGACACCGTGCCGGTGTTGGTGACCGTGAACGTGTAGGTCAGGACTTCACCGAGCGACCCGATCCCGTCGCCGTTCGCATCCGCGACCGTCTTGACGATGCTGATGCCGGGCGTGCCCGGTGAGCCCTGTGTCGGGATCGTCGCGTCGTCGTCGTCAGTAACCTCGTGGCCACTCGGGTCCTTGCCCTTCGCGGTCGCGACGTTGTCGATCTTGCTGTGGGCCATGTCGGCCGCCGTGACGACATAGGGCACGACCAGGCAGGTCACCGTCGCACCGACGGCAAGACTGGCCACGGCCGGCGAGCACGGGGCGTTGGTCAGCGAGAGCTTGGGGTCGCTGATCGTCAGGTTGGTGAGCGGCACGTTGCCGGTGTTCTTGATCTTGAAGGTGTAGGTCAACGTCTCGCCCACGGAGGCCGTGGTGCCGCCGTCATCGGAGTCGGCGACGGACTTGTCCAGCTGGATCGCCGGCTTGGGCGGCGTCGGGAGCGTTACCTCGTCGTCGTCCTCGACGGGCGGCCCCGTGGGGGGCTTGCCCGTCACGGTCGCCTTGTTGTGCACCGAGCCGTTGGCGATGTCGGCCGCGGTCACGACGTACGTCCTGGTCGTGGGGCAGGTGACCGTGGCGCCTGCAGCCAGTGTGCTCACGCAGGTGAAGGCCGGCGGGAGCATGGGGTCGTTGACCGTGACGTTGGTCAGCGGGACGTTGCCGGTGTTGGTCACCGTGAACGAGTAGGTCAGCGTCTCGCCGAGCTGGCCATCGGAGCCGGGGTCGTTGGAGTCGGTCACCGACTTCTCGATGTTGATGCCCGGGTTCGGCGGCTGGACCGGGTCGCAGCCCTTGACCCAGAAGACCTTGTACTTCTTGTCGTTGCCCTTGGAGCCGGGGGTCTGCACGGTCAGCTTCACGTGGTAGCCCTGGATCGGGTGCGGGGGGCCGTCGAAGGACAGCGTGTAGGTCTCCCGGCCGTCGAGCCCGCTGGGCGTCCCCGCGCCGCTGGCATCGTCACCGCCGACGAAGACCGACGACGGCCCGGTGACGGTGAGCCCGACGCTGCTGGTCGGGGACTGCATCTCGAACTTGACGTTCGAGATGATGTTGGCTCCCTTGTCGAAGCCGTACCACTCCACCAGGAAAGTGCACCCCACGTGCGGGTCGTTGTTGGGCGGAGAGTCGAAGTCGACCTCCTGCACCTTCACGGTGCCGTTGTTGCCTCCGGGGTCCCCGGACGCCCCCCGCTGCGGCGACGCGGCGAGCGCGGGCGCGCTCACAGCGAAGGGCAGGAGGGCGGCGGTCAGGACCAGGACGGTCAGGACTGCGAGGCGGCGCGCGGTACGCGACAGGATGCTGGGACAGACGTTCATGGGTTCCCCCGGTGTTCAGGCCCCTGCCAGGGGGCCGGACGCCGCCGTCGACGGCGACACCGGTCCGTCTGCCCACGGCAGCCGGATCCCCCCAAACACAAGGCATTTGATGAAGTTGGTTCCGTCCGAGCCACGGGTGTGGTGCTGGAGACCGACCGGCAGGGGCCGGACACTCTCCTGGTGGTGCAGTGCCGGGAGGTACGGCGACCGGGCAGCGGCATCGCTGGCCGTCGTACCTCCCGGACGTCAGCGGCGGATCCTCACGGTCCGCACGTCCTTACGGCCGTCCTTCGTGGTGACCACGAGCCGGGCCTTGGTGACCTTGCCGTTCTTGAGCGCCTGGCCGCCGGCGCCCTTGGCGAGGAGCTGGACACTGCCCTTGCCGTCGCGCAGCTTCGCGGTGCTCTGGGCGAGGAGGCTGCCGGCCTTGAGGTTGGAGCCCTTGACCCTGCCCATCGCCAGCAGCTTGATCTTCACGCGGCGCTGGCCCGAGGACTTCACTCCCAGCTTCACCAGGGTCTTGCCACCGCTGGTGACGACGGACGCCTTGGGGGCGACCGCGACACCGGTGGCGTTCACCATGAACGTCGCCGAGTCCTTGTCGTCCGCGGTGGTCGCGTCCGGCGAGCTGGTCTTGACCGTGGCCGTGTTCTTGATCTCGCCCCCGGTGCTGGCTCCACCGTTGGTGCGGATCGCGACGCAGAGCAGTCCGATGTCGGCGCTGAGCGGGGACCCGGTCGGGTTGTAGAACTTGAAGACCCGGGTGACCGGCTGCGGGTCGTTGCCGAGGGACACGAGCCCGGGCTCCATGTCTGCCCAGGCCACGATGCCCTTCTCGTCGCCAGCGCAGGTCAGACGGCGCTCGACCACCTCACCGGCCGGCACCGTCACGGTGTCGGTGATCTCGTGGAACCTCAGGTCGTGGCTGTGGCCCTGGGCCAGGCCCAGCGCCGTCGACAGGCAACGGATGCTGAACGTGCCCTCGGCGGCGTCGTCGACGTCCACGGTGAAGCGCCAGTTCGCGGCCGACAGGCGCCGCGTGTTCACGATGCCCTCACCGTCGGTCAAGACGAAGCTCGGCGTCATCGCCCAGGTTCCGGAGCCGCACGACAGGTCGATCTCGTGGCGCCCGGAGGTGAGTGTCCGGGTGGTCGCCACCGGACCACTGGTGACCACGTGGTGGCTGTGGTCCTCACCCGAGCTGGTCTTGTCCGTCATGCAGACGACGTTGACCTTGGCCTGGACCTGCCCTGTGGCATCGCTGCGCACCGTGGCGGCCCAGCCGCGCCCGTCGGCAGTCACGCCGCTCGCCAGCACGATGACGTCCTCGTAGGAGCCGGTGCCGGCGTCGACGTGGTCGATCCGGACGCTGCCGTCGGTGGCCAGGTACCCGGTCGGGCAGGTGGCGGTGGCGCTCTCGGTGTTCCCGTCGAAGATCGAGAGGTGGCTCTCGATCTTGGTGTAGTCGAGCTGGTGCTGGTGGCTGGTGTCGCCGCCCCCGATCGCGTCCACCTTGACCTTGATGGTCACGGTCTCGGTGTCACCGGAGCCCAGCGTTCCGAGCTCACAGGTCACCGTGCCGCCGGACTGCGTGCACGGCGCACTCGCCGACACGAACGTCGTCCCGGACGGCAGTGCATCGGTCACCACCACGTCCTCGGCGTCGCCGGGACCGGTGTTCTCGACCGTGAGCGTGTAGGTCACCGTGTCGCCCGGGGCGG
This sequence comes from Nocardioides sp., assembly GCA_046590395.1. Lineage (GTDB taxonomy): Bacteria > Actinomycetota > Actinomycetes > Propionibacteriales > Nocardioidaceae > Nocardioides. The sequence continues at coordinate 44,886 of JBKJUE010000110.1, read as the reverse complement.
CATCGCTGACGTCGACGGTCTTGTCGATCGACAGCTCGCTGTTCTCCGGGGTGCCGTCCGTGACGGGCATGGTCGCGTCGTCTGTGTCGGTCACCTGGGGACCGGTCGGCGGAGTGCCGCTCGTGGTCGCGGTGTTGTCCACCGAGCCGTGAGCCACGTCCGCAGCTGTCACCGTGTGGGTCTGCGACGGGAGCAGCGGACAGCTCGTCGTGGCGCCAGGAGCCAGCGTGGCGACGCAGGGCGCGTTGCTGAGCGAGAACATCGGGTCGCTGATGGTGACGCCGGTCAACGGCACGGTGCCCGTGTTGGTCACCTGGAAGCTGTAGGTCAGGACCTCCCCCAGCGAGCCGACGGAGTCGGCGTCGTTGGAGTCCGCGACCGACTTGTCGAGGAAGATCGACGGAACCGGCGCCTTGGTCGGGATGTCCGCTTCGTCGTCGCCGGAGACGTCCGGACCACTGGGCGGCGTACCGGTCGCGGTGGCGATGTTGTGCACAGCGCCGTGCGCGATGTCGGCCGAGGTGACGGTGTAGGTGTGCGTCGGGCAGGTGGCCGTCGCACCGACGGGCAGGCTCGCCACGCAGGCTGCGCCGGACAGACCGAGCTTGGCGTCGGTGATCGTGACGCCGGCCAGCGGGACGTTGCCGGTGTTGCTCACCTTGAACGTGTAGGTCAGGACCTCGCCCAGGCTCGCCATGGAGTCGGCGTCGTTCGAGTCCGCGACCGACTTGTCCACACTGATGCCGGGCACCGCCGGGGTCGCGATGGTCACGGCGTCCGGGTCCGACACGTTCGGACCGGTCGGCGGGGTGCCGGTGGCGGTGGCCGTGTTGTCCACCGAGCCGTGGGCGATGTCCGCCGCGGTCACCGTGTAGTTGGCCGGAGGACACGTCGCGGACGCTCCGATGGCCAGGTTCGCCGCACAGAGCACGTTGCTCAGGCCGAGCTTCGCATCGCTGAGGCGGACGTCGGTCAGCGGCACGTTGCCGGTGTTGGTGACCACGAAGCTGTACGCCAGGACCTCACCGAGCGAGCCCACGTGGTCGGCGTCGTTCGAGTCCGTGACCGTCTTGTCCAGGTTGATCGCCGGCGAGTTCGACTGGGTCGGGATGTCGGCCGGGTCGTCGTCGGAGACCTGGCCTCCGGTGGGCGGCGTGCCCTTGGCGGTGGCCACGTTGTCGACCGACCCGTGGGCGACGTCGGCGGCAGTGACGACGTACGTCTTCGTCGGGCAGGTGGCCGTCGCACCGACTGCAAGGCTCGGCACGCAGGCGACGTCGGTCATGCTCAGCTTGGCGTCGCTGATCGTGATGCTGGCCAGCGGCACGTTGCCGGTGTTGGTCACCTTGAAGGTGTAGGTGAGGGTCTCGCCCAGAGCGGCCACCGCATCGGCATCGCCGGAGTCGGCGACGGTCTTGTCGACGAGGATGGCCGGCTTCGGCGGCGTCGGGATGGTGGCGTCGTCGTCGTCGGTGACGTTCGGTCCCGTCGGCGGCTTGCCGCTCGAGGTGGCCGTGTTGTGGACCGAGCCGTTGGCGATGTCGGCGGCGGTGACGACGTACGGCCTGGTCGGGCAGGTGGCCGTCGCACCGACCGCCAGGTTCGCCACGCAGGGAACGTCGACCATGCCGAGCTTGCTGTCGGAGATGGTGACGTTGGTCAACGGGACGTTGCCGGTGTTGGTGACGGCGAAGGAGTAGGTGAGGGTCTCCCCCAGGGTGCCGACGGAGTCGGCGTCGTTCGAGTCGGTGACGGTCTTGGCGAGGCTGATGGCGGGGGCCGGCGGCTGGACCGGGTCACAGCCCTTCACCCAGAAGACCTTGTGCTTCTTGTCGGCGCCCTTGGAGCGGGGCGTGTTGATCGTGAGCTTCACGTGGTAGCCCTGCAAGGGGTGGGCAGGACCGTCGAAGGTGAGGGTGTACTTCTCGCGGCCGTCCAGGCCGGTGGCCGTCCCGGCGCCGCTGGCGGGGTCGCCGCCGACGAAGACCTGGGAGGGGCCGTCGACACTCAGCCCGACGCTCGCGGTCGGCGACTGCATCTCGAAGGTGACCTTCGAGATGATGTCGGCACCCTTGTCGAAGCCGTACCACTCCAGCAGGAAGGTGCAGCCGACGTGCGGGTCGTTGTTGGGCGGGTCGTCGAAGTCGACCTCCTGCACCTTCACCGTGCCGTTGTTGCCGCCCGGATCGTTGCCCCCGGATGGGGCCGCGGCCACGGCCGGAGCGAAGGTGAGCGGCAGCAGCGCGGCCGCGATCGCCAGGCTGATCAGGATCGAGAGCCGGCGCATAGCGCGCGGCAGTAGACGTCCAAGGACGTGCATGGTGGTTCCCCCCGTTGTAGGCCTCCGGCCTGGGGGTGCCCGTGACCGTCAAAGACGGCTACTGACTGTCCGAAAGCCCCCCGGCGATCGGTCCCCCCAAGTCACAAGGCACTAGCAAAGTAGCCGACGGCGTTCTCCTTTGCTGCGGTTTCGGTGAGACTTCACCGGAGGATGTCTAGATGTTTTCACCCTCCTCGAGCCCCTGCGCGCAGGCCCGCGGGTGCTTGAATCGGGTCATGGACGCCGCCGCCTGGGATGCCCGCTACGCCGCCAGCGAGCTCGTCTGGTCGGCCGGGCCGAACCAGTTCGTCGCGTCCGAGTGCTCCGACCTGCTGCCGGGCCGGGCGCTCGACCTGGCGGCCGGCGAGGGGCGCAACGCGATCTGGCTGGCCGGGCGCGGCTGGGCCGCCACCGCGGCCGACTTCTCGGCCGTCGCCCTGACCAAGGGTCGCTCGCTCCCTGGGGGCGAGGCGGTCACCTGGGTGTGTGCCGACGCCACCGGCTGGGCGTCGCGACCGGTCTACGACCTTGTCGTGATGGCCTACCTCCAGCTCCCGGCCGCCGAGCGACGAGCGGCACACCGCGCCGGGTTCGCCTCGCTCGCGGCGGGCGGGACGCTGCTGGTGGTCGCCCACGACAGCACCAACCTGGTCGAGGGCACGGGCGGGCCCCAAGACCCGGACGTGCTGTTCACGGCCGAGGACGTGCTGGGCGACCTCGACGGCGAACCCGCCGACGTGGTGCGTGCCGAACGGGTGGCGCGCACGGTCGAGCCCGGCCACGGCGGCGAGCCGACGCGGACGGCGTACGACTGCCTGGTGCGGCTACGGCGCGGGTGACTCGGGGTCGTCGGTCTGGTGCTTGGTGACCGGCGCCGGCTCGTCGCCGTAGACGCCGGCATCCTTGGCGGCCTGCGCCTTGCGCAGCTGCTTGACCAGGCTGAAGCCCAGGAAGACGACCGCCAGGATCAGGCCGAGGAACACCACGAACGCGATCGGGCCGGCCTTGACGTCCTCGGGGTTGGGACCCTCCTCGACGAGGAACGGGAGCAGCAGCAACAGCGTCATGACCCCAGTCTCTCAGGCCGGGTCGGTGATGCCGGCGAAGAGGTCGTCCTCGGGGGTCGACGACGGGACGTGGCTCACCACCAGCTCGAACTCCTCGGTCGGCCAGACCTGCTCCTGGAGCTCGCGCGGGATCGAGAACCAGGCGCCGTCGGGGTCGATCTGGGTCGCGTGCGCCAACAGGGCCTGGTCGCGGACGCCGAAGTAGTCGCCGCACGGCACCCGCGTGGTGATCCGGGCGTCCCACTCGGGCTCCGGCTTCCATTCCTGCAGACGCTCGGTCCAGGGCGACTCGAGCCCGTGCTCCTTCATCACCTTGTCCAGGGCCTCCATCCGGGGCCGGTTGAACGAGTGGTGGTAGTAGAGCTTGAGCGGCTGCCACGGCTCGCCGAGGTCCGGGTAGCGCTCCGGGTCGCCCGCCGCCTCGAACGCCGCGACGCTCACCTCGTGGCACTTGATATGGTCGGGATGGGGGTAGCCACCCCGCTCGTCGTACGTCGTGACGACGTGAGGGCGGAACTCCCGGATCAGCCTCACCAGGGGTGCCGCCGCCTCCTCGAGGGGCACCAGCCCGAAGCAGCCTTCGGGCAGCGGCGGCTTGGGGTCGCCGTCGGGCCAGCCGGAGTCGACGAAGCCCAGCCAGTCCTGGCGGACGCCGAGGATGTCGCGGGCCCGCTCCATCTCCTGGCGACGGATCTCGCTGATGTTCTCCAGGATCTCGGGACGGTCCATCTTTGGGTTGAGGATGGACCCGCGCTCGCCACCGGTGCAGGTCACGACGTGGACGTCGACCCCCTCGGCGACGTACCGGGCGGTCGACGCCGCACCCTTGCTCGACTCGTCGTCGGGGTGTGCGTGGACGTGCATCAACCGGTATCCGGTGCGGGGGCGCTGCGGCATGCCGCGATTCTAGGCAGCCCGTGCGGGCGTGGAACCATGGCGGCATGACTGACGCCAGCCTCGCGGAGCGGTACGGCGCCCCCTCGCCCCTCCGGCGACGGATGCTGGTCGTCGTCTCGGTGCTGGTCGGCGCGGTGTTCCTGGCCTGGCTGGGGTGGACCGCGCTCTCCCACGGCACCCCCGAGGTGCGCTCGGAGATGCTCACCTACACGATCGACGGCGAGCACGCTGCAACCGCCCGGGTCGACGTCCGGATCGCCGACGACGCCGTCGCCACCTGCCTGCTGCGCGCCCACGCCGAGGACCACACGGTCGTCGGCGAGCTGTCGTTCGAGGTCTCGGCCGACGACCTGGGCTCCCGGACCACCCTCGAGCGCGAGGTCCGGACCGAGCGCCGGGCCACCAGCATCGAGCTCGTCGGGTGCACCACCCCGGGGCAGCAGCGCCCCCAGTGAGTGCCGTCGATAGGCGTCCGCGCGCCTGAGTTGTTAAACTCGACCACCTGACCGTCCCGCAGGGCCGACCGGGTACCCGGATCGTGCAGCCGACGTCGCTCGCACGAAGTGCCCGCGAACCGGCTGTCGCGCCATTTCCCCCGGCTCCACGGCCGCATCACGACCGCGACGTCACCGCGACATCGCACTCAGGAGTACTCACATGACGCAGTCGACCGACCAGGGCACCATCTGGCTGACCCAGGACGCATTCGACAAGCTCCACGGCGAGCTCGAGGACCTCAAGGGTCCCCGGCGCCAGGAGATCATCGAGAAGATCAGCGCCGCGCGCGACGAGGGCGACCTCAAGGAGAACGGCGGCTACCACGCGGCCAAGGACGAGCAGGGCAAGCAGGAGGCCCGGATCCGCCAGCTCGAGGACATGCTGCGCCGGGCCGAGGTCGGTGAGACCCCGCCCAACGACGGTGTCGTCGAGCCCGGGATGGTTGTCACCTACCGGTTCGTCGGCGACGACGAGACCGAGAAGTTCCTGCTCGGCGCCCGTGAGATCAAGCGTGAGGACGACCCCCTGGAGGTCTTCTCCCCGCAGTCGGCGATGGGTGCCGCCATCAACGGCAAGTCCAAGGGCGACACCGCGACGTACACCGCTCCCAACGGCAAGGAGCTGACGGTCGAGATCGTCGACGCCGTGCCGTACGTCGCCTGACGGTTACTCGTAGACCCGGTAGCCGCGCTCGCGCAGCCGGGTCCTCACCTGCTCCGCGTGCGGCTCGCCGCGGGTCTCCATCTGCAGCTGGACCTCGACCTCGTCGAGGTGGAGCGACGGCGAGATCCGCTCGTGGGCGACCTCGAGGATGTTCGCACCGGCCTCACCGACCTCGGTGAGCAGTCGGGCGAGGCCGCCGGGCAGGTCGGGGATGCAGACCCGCAGGTGGAGGTAGCGGCCGGCGGAGGCCATGCCGTGCCGGATCACCTTGCCGAGCAGCAGCGGGTCGATGTTGCCGCCGGACAGGACGGCGACCACCGGCGTCTCGTACGCCGTGGGGTCGTCCAGCAGCGCCGCCACCGCGGCCGCGCCGGCCGGTTCGACGACCATCTTGGCGCGCTCGACGAGCGCCAGGAGCGCCCGCGACAGTGACTCCTCGGAGACGGTGACGATCTCGTCGACGTGGTCGCGGACCGCCGCGAACGTGATGTCGCCGGGAAGTCCGACCGCGATGCCGTCGGCCATCGTCTTCATCGAGGAGAGCTTGACCGGGGCCCCGCTCGCCAGCGAGGAGGGGTAGGCCGCCGCCCCCTCGGCCTGGATCCCGACCACCCGCACGTCGGGCCGGCTGGCCTTGATCGCGATGGCGATGCCGGCCAGCAGGCCGCCGCCGCCGGTGGGGACCAGCACGGTCCGGACGTCGGGGGCCTGCTCGAGGATCTCGAGGCCCGCGGTGCCCTGGCCGGTGACCACGTCGAGGTGGTCGAACGGATGGATGAACACCGCGCCGGTCTCCTCGGCGAAGGCGCGTGCCCCCACCATGGCGTCCTCGAGGTACTGGCCGTGGAAGACCACGTCGGCGCCGTAGCCCCGGGTGGCCTTCTCCTTCGGGATCGGCGCCCCCTCGGGCATGAACACGGTGGCCTTGATGCCGAGCATCTGGGCGGCGAGTGCCACGCCCTGGGCGTGGTTGCCGGCGGAGGCGGCGACGACGCCGTGGGTCCGCTCCTCCTCCGAGAGCCGGCTGATCCGCAGGAAAGCGCCGCGGATCTTGAACGACCCGGTGCGCTGGAGGTTCTCGCACTTGAGGGAGACCGGACCTCCGGTCAGCGAGGAGAGCCAGCGGGACTCCTCCATGGGGGTGTAGATCGCGACCCCGTCGAGAAGCGTGCGGGCCTCCTCGATCTGGGCCACGGACACGGTCGGCACGTCAGTCACGGGAGCCCTCCTCGGGGATGGGTGGGACGTCGGCATCGACGTCCTCGATGTCCTCCTCCAGCTCCTCCTCGGGATCGTCGTCCCCGATGTCGGTGTGGGCGGCGAGGTGCTGCACGACCGCGTTGGCGGCAGCAGCGAAGGGTACGGCGATCAGCGCGCCGGCGATCCCGGCGACGATCACGCCGGCACCGATGGCGATGATAACGCCGAGCGGGTGCAGCGAGACGAAGCGGCCCATCAGGAACGGCTGCAGGACGTGGCCCTCGATCTGCTGGACGAGGATCACGCCGCCCAGCATCAGCAGAGCCGTGATCGGGCCCTGGTCCACGAGGGCGACCAGGATCGCGACCGTCCCGGCCACGGTGGCACCGACCATCGGGATGAAAGCACCCAGGAACACGAGCACGCCGATGGCGAGCACGAACGGCACCCCGAGGATCGCGGCCACGACCATGATGCCGAGGGCGTCGACGGCCGCCACGATCACGGTCGCCTTCACGAACTGGGTGAGCGAGATCCAGGCGACCCGGCCGGAGCTGTCGATGTGCTCGCGGGCGGCGCGGGGGGCGAGCCGGACAAGCCAGGCCCAGATCCGGTCGCCGTCGGCGAGGAAGAAGTAGGTCGCGAACAGGATGATGAAGAACCCGGCGACGATGTGGCCGACCGCCGTACCGACCTCGGTGACCTGGGTGAGCGCCCCACCCTCGCTGGACCCCTCGGTGATCGCCTTCTGCGTGGTCTTGATGAAGTCGTTGATCTGGGAGTCGCTGGCGTTGAGCGGGCCGGTCTTGAGCCAGTCCTCGATCTCGTCGAGGCCCTTGACCACCTGGTCGGCGAGGTCGCTGACCCCGGTCGCGACCTGCTGGCCGACGAAGGTCAGGAGCAGGCCCACGATCGCCACGCCGGTGAGGACCGTGATGCCGGCGGCCGCGCCCTTCGGCAGCCCCAAGGTGCGGAGCCGGTGGACGAGCGGACTGACCAGCGCCGCCACCAGCAGTGCGATCGCCAACGGGAGGGTGATGACGGAGAACCGTCCGAGGATCCGGGCGACGACGTAGACGGCGAACCCGATGATGAGGGCCCGCCAGGCCCACGCGGCCGCCAGGTCGACGCCCCACGGCACCTGGGCGCGGGCCAGGTTGGACGGCCCGGTCGGGATGACCGGGGGCGCCGGGCGCCGCTCGGCACGGATCGCGGCCCACTGATGGGCGATCCGCTCGGCGAGGCGCTCGTCCTCCTCGTCCCGCACGCGGGGCCGCATCCGCGGGAACCGACGACGGGCGTCGCCGCCCTGCTCCTCGCCCGGTTCCCCGGTCGGCTCCGGCCCGGCGCCGACCTCGTTGTCGTCGTTGTCCACGGGCGACAGGCTACCCAGCCCGTGTGAGGCGCATCACCAGCCGGTACGCCGCCACCGGGTGCGGCCCGGCGAGGAGTCCCGCGGCGGCCAGGACGTAGTCGTGGTCCACGACCACCCGGGGGGCACGGGGCAGCTGCCAGCCGCCGTCGATCTCACCCGTGCTGCCCGCCAGGACCCGGTCCGCCACCCCGGCCCGGCCGTGGCGCAGGGCTCCGCCCGAGCCGACGAGGAGGTCGACCTCGCGCAGGTCCTTGCCGGTCCGCTCCACGACCCGCCCGTCGGGCCCGACGACCACCCGCGACCGGCCGGCGTGCCGACGGAGCGCGAGGCCGACGGCGGCCGCGGCGATGGCCTCGTCGGCGGCGCGCTCCGCGTCGGAGGTGGGCAGCAGGCCGGGGTCGGCCTGGCGCGCGCGTGCCGCCTCGGCGAGGTCCAGCCCTGCGGCCTCGACGGTGGAGAGCGCCGACCAGCGCATGCCCAGATCGCCCTCGACGGTGCGCGTGACCGGCGTGACCGCGACGACCTCGCGGGAGAGCCCGGCCTCCTCGGGGTCGAGCTCGACGACACTGTGGACGTCGGTGGTGGCCCCGCCGACGTCGACGACCACCACGTCACCGGCACCGGGGTGTTCGGGGTCGAGGCCACGGGCGAGCAGCTCCACGCCGGTGAGCACGACGTCCGGGGTGGCGCCGCGGACCATCTCCACGAACGCGTCCCCCTCGCTGAGGTGCTTGCCGCCGATCACGTGGGACAGGAACATCTCGCGGATCGCGGACCGCGCGGAGTCGGGCGCCAGCACGCCGATCCGGGGCACAACGTTGTCGGCCAGGACGTACGGCGTGCGCGAGCGGTCGAGCGTGGCCGCCACGGTCGTCTGGGACTCGACGTTGCCGGCGACGACCACGGGCTGTCCCCACGATGCGGCGGCGAGCAGCTCGGCGTCGTGCTCCAGGACCTCGGCGTTGCCGCCGTCGGTCCCGCCCACGAGCAGGAGCACGTCGGGACTGGCCTCCCGCAGGGCAGCCAGCCCGGACTCGTCGAGCCCGCCCGAGCTGACCAGCACGACCTTGCCGCCGCTGGACAGGGCGACCCGGCGGCCCGCCTCCGCGGTCACCAGCTCCTCGTTGCCGACGACGGCGATCCGCAGCCCACCCCCGGCGCTCGAGCAGGCCAGGACGTCGGCGACCTCGGCGCGCGGGTCCTGCTCACGCAGGGCGGCGAGGCACGCGGCGTACCCCTCGAGCACGTCGGTCGCGCCGTCGAGACCGGGAAGCGTCGTCGCGTGGGACGCCGAGGCGACGATCCGCCCCTCCGCCAGGTCGACCAGCGCGGCCTTCGTGAAGGTCGACCCGAAGTCGACGCAGACGGCGACGTCGGCGGTCATCTCACGGGGTTTCGAGGCTCGGTCGCTGGGCGACCTCGCACCTCAACCAACGGAGAGGGCACGGTCGAGGTCGGCGATCAGGTCGTCGGCGGTCTCGATGCCGACGCTGAGCCGGATGAGGTCGGCGGGCACCTCGAGGTCGGTCCCGGCGACGCTGGCGTGGGTCATCCGGCCGGGGTGCTCGATCAGCGACTCGACGCCGCCGAGGGACTCCCCGAGGGTGAACACCTCGGCGTCCTCGCAGACGGCCAGCGCCTGCTGCTCGCCGCCGGCGACGCGGAACGACACCATCCCGCCGTACCTCTTCATCTGGCGGGTCGCCAGCGCGTGACCGGGGTGCTCCTCGAGGCCGGGGTAGATGACCTGGCTGACCGACGGGTGTCCGGTCAGGAACTCGACGACCTTCTCCGCGTTGTCGCAGTGCCGGTCCATCCGCACGCCCAGCGTCTTGATCCCGCGGTGGGTCAGGAAAGCGTCGAAGGGGCCGGGGACGGCGCCCATGGCGTTCTGGTGGAACGTGATCGCCTCGGCCAGCCCGAGCTCGCGGACCACGACCGCACCGCCGACGACGTCGGAGTGCCCGCCGACGTACTTGGTGGTCGAGTGCAGGACCACGTCGGCACCCAGGGTCAGCGGCTGCTGGAGGTAGGGCGAGGCGAACGTGTTGTCGACGACGAGGATCGCGCCGGCCTCGTGGGCGACGCCGGCCAGGGCCTCGATGTCGCCGATGTTGAGCAGCGGGTTGGTCGGCGTCTCGATCCACACCATCTTCGTGCTGCCCGGGCGGATCGCCGCCCGCACGGCGTCGACGTCCGAGACCGCTGCGGGGCTGTGGTCGACGCCCCAGACCTTGGCGACCTTGTCGAACAGCCGGAACGTGCCGCCGTACGCGTCGTCCGGGATCACCACGTGGTCGCCTGGGGTGCAGACCGAGCGGATCACGGTGTCCTCGGCGGCCAGTCCGGAGGCGAACGCGAAGCCGCGCTCGCCGTCCTCCAGGGCCGCCAGGACGCCCTCGAGCGCGGTGCGGGTGGGGTTGCCGGAACGGCTGTACTCGTATCCGCCGCGGAGCCCGCCGACGCCGTCCTGCTTGTACGTCGAGGTCGCGTAGATGGGCGGGATCACCGCACCCGTCATCGGGTCGGGCTCGTAGCCGGCGTGGATGGCGCGGGTCTCGAATCCGGACTTGTTCCGGTGCTGCTGCTCGCTCATCCCCCGACCCTACTCAGCGGGATAGTCCGCCACGAAAATCATCAACTGCGCGCATCTGACCGATGATTTTCGTGGCGGACTATCGGGAACGGACTGGTGACCACCGTTGTTGCAGACTGGTGAGAGCCCGAACCAGAGGAGTGCGCGTGTCCATCTTCAGCCGTCACAAGACCGAGCTCGTCTCCCCCGACCAGGCCCTGCCCGGCCGGCCCGAGCGCCCCTTCCAGCTCGCCGAGAAGCACCGCGTCCTCGACGCGCCCGTGCTCACCGACGACGTGCCCGACGGCCACGAGGTCGCGATCTTCGGCCTCGGCTGCTTCTGGGGGGCCGAGGAGATCTACTGGCAGCTCCCGGGCGTCTGGTCGACGTCGGTCGGGTACGCCGGCGGCGTGACCCCGCACCCGTCGTACGACGAGGTCTGCTCGGGCCGGACCGGCCACACCGAGGCCGTCCGGATCGTCTACGACCCCACGAAGATCGCGTACGCCGACCTGGTCAAGCAGTTCTTCGAGGTGCACGACCCCACGCAGGGGATGCGCCAGGGCAACGACGTCGGGACGCAGTACCGCTCCGCCATCTACGTCACCACGCCCGAGCAGGAGCAGACCGCACGCGAGCTGACCGAGGTGTACGGCGCGGAGCTGAAGCGTCGCCGGCTCGGCGACATCACGACCGAGGTGAAGCCCGCCCCGACGTACTACTACGCCGAGGACCCGCACCAGCAGTACCTCGCGAAGAACCCGTTCGGCTACCGCTGCCACAGCAACACCGGCGTGAAGTTTCCCGGCCGTTGACGTCGAACGGAGCCGCGGCTCTCATGGTTTCGGGCTCAGCGGCGAATCTCGCCGCTAGTGCTGCGGATGACGTCTCCCTCACGTACTCTGTCTAGACCAGTCGTCCAGCCCCGGGAATCACCATGCGTCACGTTCTGAGAGGCGCCCTGCTCAGCCTCGTCCTCGCCGGCCTGACCGTGGTCTCCCCGACTCCGACGCTGGCCGTGACCCACACCTCGCCCACAGCGGCGGAGCAGGTCTCAGCGCGGGTCGCCCAACGCCACATCTTCCGCTTGGAAGAGCCCGCCTCCCATGTGGCGACGTACTGGCGCGGCAACCCCGTCGCCCACGTCGAGGTGGCGTTCTCCACCGACGGGGTCCACTTCACGGGGGCGGTCCCGGCTGGGCGGGACGATCTCGGCGCCCAGCGTCGCGACGGCATCACTTACGGCGCGCTCCATTCGGCCGAGGGCGCGGTCGCCGTCCGCGTCGTTGCCGACCGACCCCTTGCCCGGGTCACGGTGCTGGGCCTGCGCGACGGTGCGAACCGCACCGCCTTCAGGCTTACCGATGCTTCGGCTGCCGAGGCGGCGACCGACCAGCCGACGGTCGTGAGCCGCACAGCATGGGGCGCGGATCCCGCCCTGATGACGTGGGCGCCGGAGTTCCACCCGACCCGGAAGCTCATCGTGCACCACACCGACACGTCCAACGACTACACCGACCGGTCGGGCGCCGAGGCCCAGATCCGGTCCATCAACTACTACCACTCGGTCACCCAGGGCTGGGGCGACATCGGCTACAACTTCCTGATCGACAAGTTCGGCAACATCTACGAGGGGCGCTACTCCCGTGACTACGCCGGGACGAGTCCGAGTGGCGATGACACCAGTGGAAGAGGCGTGACGGGCGCCCACACCAGCGGCTGGAACTCCGGCACCGTCGGTATCGCGATGCTCGGCACCTTCACTTCCAGCGACGTCACGCCGGCCGCCCGCGACGCCCTCGAGGCACTGCTGGCATGGGAGGCCAGACGAAACAACATCGACCCCCTGGCCACCCAGGCGTACGTCAACCCGGTGAGCGGCGCGACCATCACCACTGCCAACATCGCCGCGCACCGCGACTACGCGGCCACCCTGTGCCCGGGCGACACCTTCTACGCGACCCTCCCCGCGATCCGCTCCAGCGTCGCTGGCCGGCTGGCCCCGACGACGCCCCCGGCAGACACGACCGCACCCACGGCGCCCTCCCAGCTCTCCGCGTCCGGCGGCAAGAGCCGAGCAAGCCTGACCTGGACAGCGGCGAGCGACAACGTCGCCGTGACCGGCTACCAGGTCTGGCGGAGCCGGAGCGCGAGCACGGGCTTCAGCCAGGTCGGGACCACGACGACCCTGTCGTACACGGACGTCTCTCTGGCTCGCCGCACGACGTACTACTACCGTGTGCGGGCCTACGACGCCGCGGGAAACGCGGGACCGTTCAGCGCTACTGCGGCTGCGCGCACCACATGACCACGGGATGCTCCCACGCACAACGTCGCCTGCCTGAGGGTGTCGTATCCGCTGGACGCCGTTCGTAGCGTGGGTGGAGGCGGACAGCAGGTCTGCCTGAGCAGAGGAGCAGACATGGCCGAGTACCTCATCTACTTCAACCAGCAGTGGGTGGGCGACCACACCGAGGAGTGGTTCCGCGGGCGTGGGCCGCTCGCCCTGGCGGTCGTCAACGAGATCAGGGCCGCCGGGGAGTTCGTCTTCGCCGGCGGGCTGGAGGAGGACGGCCCGGTCTTCAGCGCCGACGCCACGAGCGGCACGGTGTTTTCACCGACGGACCCTTCGTCGAGTCCAAGGAGTGGCTGGGCGGCCTGACCGTGGTGGACGTCGCCGACGAGGAGACCGCCAGGGTGTGGGCCGGCAAGCTCGCGGAGGCGTGCGGCTGGCCCCAAGAGGTGCGTCTGTTCGGGTCGATGCCTGACGTGCAGTGAGGAGGGCGCCCGCGGGGCCGGTTTACTCACCTCGCAGGTGGGCGTCGATCGCGCGGCGCACCGGCCAGGTGGCCCCCACGACGTTGGCGAGCACGGTGTGCACGGTCCCGCGGCCTGGGTCGCGGACACTGATGAAGGACACCCCGGCGTCGCCCCCGCGCATGTGCATGTCGTCCTCCACCGGGTCCAGCCACACGCCCAGGCCGTAGGTCTGCCCGTCCTCGTCCGGATCGCTGCGGGCCCGGAACATGTCGGTCACTGTCTCCGGCGACCGGATCCGTCCGTCGAAGATGGCCGCCCACAGCCGGTGTACGTCGTCCACCGTCGTGAAGGCACCACCGTCACCGGTGCCGCGGACCGGGAGGTGGAACACGTTGGACCGCCACTCCCCGTCGACGTGGACGTAGCCCAGCGCGGCGTCGGCCGGGAGCGTGTCGGAGCGCAGGAACGCCGTGTGGTCCATGCCGGCCGGAGCGGTTGCAGTAGGAGAAGGACTGGCCGGCGGGGAACTTCGTGGGGTACCCGTCGAGGATCGGCACGAAGTCCTCGGTCGTGGCCAGCTCATGCACCGGGACCGGCATGATGTAGTCGCTGGCGTCGTAGTTGTTGGCATCCTCGTCGAGGTAGTCGCCGATCCCGGACCGGTGGCGCGAGCGCCGCGATCCGTCGGTCGAGCGCAGCCGCGTCAGCCAGCATGCCGAGGAGCGTACGCCGCGAGCTACTCGGTGCGGAGGGCCTGGACCGCCCCCGACGTCGGAGGTCGGCGGGCCGCGGACCGGCCTGGTCGTGGTGCACGAACCCGATCCACGCTGAGCCGGGCTCGGCCGAAGTGGCCAGGTGACGCCCAGCCACCGGGCACAATGAGCACGTGACCGAACTTCCCCGCAAGGCCGTGGCGCGTACGGCGCGTCTGGCCGCGCTGCCGCTGGGCTATGCGGGTCGGAGCGCGCTCGGGCTCGGGAGGCGGCTCGGTGGCCAGTCCGCCGAGACGGTCATGAACGACATCCAGCAACGCACCGCGGAGCAGCTGTTCCGCACGCTCGGCGAGCTCAAGGGCGGGGCCATGAAGTTCGGCCAGGCCCTGTCCGTCCTCGAGGCTGCGCTGCCCGAGGAGGTCGCCGGCCCCTACCGTGAGCAGCTCACCAAGCTCCAGGACTCCGCGCCTCCGATGCCCACGCAGACGGTGCGCGAGATCCTCGCGCGCGACCTCGGCCCCGACTGGAAGGACCGGCTGGTGTGGCTGGACGGCGGCCCGACCGCCGCCGCGTCCATCGGCCAGGTCCACCAGGGGCGGTGGCACGACGGGCGCCTGGTCGCCGTCAAGGTGCAGTACCCCGGCGCCGGCGAGGCGCTGATGTCCGACCTCAAGCAGCTCGCCCGGATCGCGCGGACCATCGCCCCGCTCGTGCCCGGCGTCGACCTCAAGCCCCTGATCGAGGAGGTGCAGTCCCGGGCGGTCGAGGAGCTGGACTACCAGCTCGAGGCCGAGGCCCAGGGCCACTTCGCCGACGTCTTCCGCGACGACCCGACGATCGTGGTCCCCGAGGTGGTGGCGCACGGCGACACGGTGCTGGTCACCGAGTGGATGGAGAGCCCCTACTCCCTCGCCCGGATCATCGCCGAGGGCACGCAGGAGGAGCGCGACCACTACGGCGAGCTGTTCGTCCGCTTCCTCTTCTCGGGGCCGATCCGCACCGGCATGTTGCACGCCGACCCGCACCCCGGGAACTTCCGGATCCTCCCCGCCGAGGACGGCGGGCTCGGCCGGCTGGGCGTCCTCGACTTCGGAGCTGTCGCCCGGCTCCCGCAGCGCAGCCTCCCCGAGGCTATGGGTCGGCTGATCCGGCTCGCCGCACTCGAGGACAAGGACCAGCTACTCGCGGGCCTGCGCGAGGAGGGGTTCGTCAAGGACCGGATCCAGCTCGACCCGGTCATGCTCCACGACTACCTGTCGCCCTTCATCGAGCCGACGAAGGTCGAGCGGTTCCGCTTCACCCGGGACTGGATGCGCACGCAGTTCGCCCGGATCAACAACCCGCGCGACCCGTCGTACACGATCGCGATGAAGCTCAACCTGCCCCCGTCGTACGTCCTGATCCACCGCACCTGGCTCGGCGGCATCGGCATCCTCAGCCAGCTCGAGGCCGAGGCGCCGTTCCGGGCGATCCTCGAGGACTACCTGCCAGGGTTCGCCGAACCGGGGTAGGCCCGGCGGTCAGAAGTCGCGGTCGTCGTCCGACTCCTGCCGCATCTTGATCGCCTTGGAGCAGGTGTCCACGAGCGTGGCCGGCAGGTCGGGCTCGATGGTGGTCTTGCCGAGGAGGAACCCGCCGACGGCACCGCGCCCGGCGTCGACCTGACGGGCGAGCCCGAACCGGACCATCTCCTGCTTCGCGACGGCGAGCACGTCACCCTCGGGGTCACGGGAGTCACGTCCGAACCAGGCGTGGACGACGTCGTGCGCCAGCGTCTGCCCGCTCGCGACGCCGCGCATGATCACGTCCTCGTAGCCGGACTTCTGCACGACGGTGGGGCCCATCGCCAGCTCGACGTGCTGCACCTTGAACATGCCGAGCGCCTTCTTCGTCACCGGCTGCATCGTGAGCGCCCCCGCCTGCCGCAGGTTCCAGAACGACGCGGCGAAGACCAGCGCCGACAGCTCGGATGCCGAGACCTTGGTGCCCGAGGGCACCTCGACGCCCCCGAAGCGGCCGGCGGCCGATGCGACCCTCTCGACGGGCGGAGGAGAAGACTACGAGCCGGGCAGGCGCGCGCGGTCTGAATTCGCCGAGCCGGGACCTGGTCTCACAGCTCGAGGTACATGACGTGCAGCCCGACCGAGCCGTGCTCGCTCGAGCGGAACGCTCCCGGGACGGTGCCGACGATCTCGAAGCCCAGGGACTGCCACAGCGCGACGGCGGCGGTGTTGGTCTCGACCACCGCGTTGAACTGGATGCCGGAGAAGCCCTCGTCGCGGTGCCACTGCACGACGTGCTCGGCGAGCCGTCGGCCGACGCCGCGGCCGCGTGCCTCCGGGGCGACCAGGAACGACGCGGTGCCGACGTGGTCACCGCGTCCCGGCCGGTTCGGTCCCATCTTGGCGCTGCCGAGGACCCGGTCGTCCTCCTCGAGGACGACGGTGAGTCCGGGCGGCCGCTCCATCCACCAGGTCCGACCCGTCTCCAGGGTGAGGTCGAGCGGGAACGCGTAGGTCTCCCCCGCCTGGACCGTGGCGTCGAAGAACGGCCAGATCTGCGGCCAGTCGTCGTCCGTGGCCGGCCGGATCGCAGGGTCGGTCACGCTCCGGTGACCCCGTCGATGGACTCCCGGATCAAGTCGGCGTGCCCGTTGTGCCGGGCGTACTCCTCGATCAGGTGCAGGACGATCCAGCGCAGGCTGAACTTCTGCCCCTCCTGCCGGCGGCTGGCCCTCTCGGAGAGCCGGTCGAGGCCACCCTCCGCGAGCGCGCGCTTGAGGATCCGGTCGGTCGCGGCACACGCGTCGTCGAAGAGACGGCGGAGCTCCTCGGGGCTGTCCTCGAAGGCGCTGTGGAACTCCCAGTCGCCGTCGGCGTCCCAGTCGGCGCTGCGCCACGGCTCGACGGGATCGTTGCCCATCAGGGTGACGCCGAACCAGTGGTCCTCCACCAGCGCCATGTGCTTGAGCAGCCCACCCAGGGTGAGGGTCGACGGCGGGTGCGTCGCGCTCAGCTGGTCGGAGTCGAGCCCCTCGGCCCGCAGCCGGAGCGTGTCGCGGTGGTAGTCCAGCCAGGCCAGCAGCATCTCGGTCTCGTCGGCGACGAGGGGTGCGTCGAGACGTTCGGTGGAGGTCATGCCGTCACGCTAGTCGGCGCGGTGCTCGCCGGGCACCCGGGTTTTGGGGCGCCCGGTCGGTGATGCAGTACGCCGACCCCGCGGCGTCGGCGAGCACGGTCCAGTGCGACCACTCCGAGCGCACCTCGGCCCCGAGCGCGACGTGCCGGACGGTCTCCGCCGCACGGTCCGTGGTGGCGAGGTCCAGGTGGGCACCGACCGGACCGGTGTCGTCACCCAGCCGCTGGACCAGGAGGTGGAGAGGCTCGTGCGGCGGACGGACGAGGCGCTGGAACTCCGCGTGGCCGGGCGAGTCCCGGAGCTCCCGTCCCGTCAGCTGCTGCCAGAACGCCACCTCCGCGTCGTACAGCGTGGACGGGATGTCGAGGCACACCTGGTCGACCACCGACCGGAACCCCTCAGACCAGGTGAACGGAGCCGACGCGGCGGCGGCGGGACGGCTGACGAAGCAGAACGTGAAGCCGCCGGGGGACGCCATCACGACGTACCCGAGCTCGTGCCGGACGACGACCGTCGCCCCGAGCGCCTCGGCCCGGTCGCCGGCGGCTCCGGGGTCCTCGACATGCAGGTCGAGGTGGATCCGGCTCGGCCCGACGCCGAGACGCTGCACCCGCAGGTGGTCGTCACCGTCCGGTGGGACGAGGGTCGCGAACTCGCCCCTGGGTCCACGCGGCGGCGACGGCTCGTAGCCGGTGACGCCGCTCCAGAAGGCGAGACCCTGCTCGAAGCGATCGGGAGCCAGGTCCAGGAAGGCACTCATCCAGAACATGGACCGAGGCTAGCGATCGACCCAACGCTCCCCCACCGGCACCGCCGCGGTCGCGCCGCCGCAGCGAATCACGTCCACAGGCCGAGCACCTCGCCGCCGATCCGGACGATGAAGGCCGAGACCACGACGATGAAGAAGATCCGGACGAAGCGGGAGCCGCGGGCCACCGCCGTCCGCGCACCGACGTAGCTGCCGACGAGGTTGGCCACGCCCATGAGCAGGCCGATCTTCCAGAGCATCGCGCCCTGGGGGACGAACACGCACAGGGCGGCGAGGTTGGTGGCCCAGTTGGCGAGCTTGGCCTTCGCCGACGCCTCGAGGAAGTTGTAGCCGAGCAGGCCGACCAGGGCGAACACGAAGAAGCTACCGGTGCCCGGACCGAGCGCGCCGTCGTAGAAGCCGATCGCCACACCGGTCGCCATCGCCGCCGCCGTGTGGTGGTGGCCCGCGAACCGGAGCGCGGTCACGTCACCCAGCTTCGGCTTCAGCACGACGTACGTCCCCACCACGATCAGCGCGACCAGTACGATCGGCTCGAACGCGGAGCGCGGGATCTGGCTGGCGACGAACGCACCCAGTCCCGACCCGATGAACGCCAGGAGCATGAGCGGCAGGAACGTGCGCGGGTCCGGCTGGACCCGGCGGTAGTACGTCGCACTGCTCACCGTCGTTCCGCAGATCGAGGCGAGCTTGTTGGTGGCCAGGACCTGCACCGGCGAGGCGCCCGGGAGTCCGAGCAGCAGCGCAGGGAGCTGGACGAGGCCGCCACCCCCGACGACCGCGTCGACGAAGCCCGCCGTCAGCGCCGCCAGCCCGAGCAGGGCGAGCACGGTCAGGGTCGGGTCCTCCACCGCGCGATCGTAGGCTCTCGGACGTGCGCATCGTGTCCCTGCTGCCCTCGACCACCGAGATCCTCTTCGCCATCGGCGCGGGTGACGACGTGGTCGGCGTGACCTTCGAGTGCGACCACCCCGCCGAAGCACGGACCCGGACGATCGTGTCGACCTCCGCGATGCCGGAGGGGCTGACCCCTGCGGCGATCGACGCGTTCGTGGTGTCCGCGATGTCGCGCGGCGAAGATCTCTACCACCTCGACGAGGGCGCGCTGTCCGGGCTGGACGCCGACCTCGTCGTCACCCAGGACCTGTGCGCGGTGTGTGCGGTCGACGTCTCCGTGGTCGACGACGCCCTCGCCCACCTCGGGTGCACGGCCGCGGTGCTGACCATCGACCCGCACACGATGGACGAGGTCTTCGACTCGATCGTGACGCTGGGCAGGGCCACGGACCGCCTCGACGAGGCGGACTCGCTGGTGGCGTCCCTGCGGGCGCGGCTGACGGACGTGCAGGAGCGGGTCGCCGGCTTCCCCCGCCCGCGGGTCATGCTGCTCGAGTGGACCGACCCTCCCTTCGCGCCCGGCCACTGGGTGCCGGAGATGATCGAGGCCGCGGGCGGCGTGCCCCTGCTCGGGAAGCCCGGCGCGAAGTCCGAGCGGGTGCTGTGGGACGCGGTCCACGAGGCCCGCCCGGACGTCATCGTCGTGGCACCGTGCGGCTACGACCGGGCAGGCGCCTCCCTGCTCGCCGACGACCTCGTGCTCTCCGGCGTGCTGCCGGTCGGCATCCCCGTCCACGCCGTCGACGCCAACGCCGCCTGGGCACGACCCGGCACGCGTCTCGTGGATGGCGTCGAGGAGCTGGCCGCGATCCTCCACCCGGCCGCACCCGACTGGTCGACACCGTGAAAAGTATTGGCCTCCGTCCCGGTGCATCCACGACGAACAGGCCTACAATCCGGGGGTGACGAGCGCCCTTTCGGCGGCTCCGCATGTCCATGCGGTGACCTTCTACGACCACGACCAACAGGTCGTGGACGAGGTCGTGCGCTTCGTGGCCGAGGGCATCGACCAGCAAGGACGAGCCCTCGTCGTCGCCACCCCGGGACACTGCATTGCCATCGAGGAGGCCCTGACCGCGAGGGGCCTCGACCCCCACCAGGCGAAGGTCGCCGGCCGGCTCGTGGTCCTCGACGCCCGGAAGACGCTCCGGTCCTTCATGACCCGGCACGGGCCCGACCGGGACCTCTTCATGGCCCACGTCGGGCTGCGCGTGCTCAACGCCGGCACGGACGGCGCACCGGTCCGGGTCTTCGGCGAGATGGTCGGCCTGCTGTGGGAGGCAGGCGACGTCCAGGGTGCCATCGAGCTCGAGTCAATGTGGAACGGCCTCGTCGACCGGCTCGGCTTCAGCCTCCTCTGTGCCTACCCCGCCGCCCTGGTCGACTCCAGCGGCCTCGTCGCCGTGCACGGTGTCTGCGGTCAGCACTCCGCCGTGCACGCGCCCGCCAGCTACGCCACCGACGCCGGCGACCGCGCGAAGCTGTCGCGGGTGTTCCTGCCGGTCCCCGAGGCCGTGGCGTCGAGCCGGCGCTTCGTCATCGCCTCGCTGCGGCGGCTCGGTGCCGACCACGTGGTCCAGGACGCCGCGCTGATCGTCTCCGAGCTCGCCACCAACGCGGTCCTGCACGCGCGGTCACCCTTCCGCGTCTCCGTCGACGAGTCGGTCGGAGTCATCTGCATCTCCGTCCAGGACGTGGGCGACGGCCATGCCGCGGCCCACTTCGGGAAGCCTGACGAGCACGCGATCAACGGCCGGGGCATCGCGATCATCGAGGCGCTCGCCCGCCGCTGGGGCTGCGACACCCTCTCGGACGGCAAGGTCGTCTGGGCCGAGCTCGCCGCCTGACCCTCGCCTCGGTCAGAAGGGTTCAGCGTGCCGTGGGTCGGAGCCAGAGGCGCAGCAGTCCGCCTGCCCCGATGACGACCCACACGACGTTCAGCCCAACCGACGGCCACGCCCCGTAGTAGGCCGAGTTGACGATCAGGAAGAACCCACCGACCAGGTTCATCACCTGGAAGACCACACCCGCCTGCAGCCTGCCCGTTGTGAGCAGGGCGTAGGCGCCGAGCAGCAACCCGGTGCCCAGCCACCCGATGACGTTGATGCCGATCTCGCTCGCGTCCACCGGGACAGTCTGCCGGTCAGTCGCCGACCCAGAACCCGCGGCCGCCGAACCAGTCGCCGTAGTGGCCACCGGCCGCACCGCCGGACGGGCTGCGTGAGCCGAGGTAGGACCCGACGACGGCGGCGCCGAGGTCGTCGAGCTCCGGGGCCACCACCCGGCCGTCGACCCGCTGGGCCATCGACTCGATGAAGCGGGCCAGGCCCGGGTCCTCACCCAGGCGGAAGAACGTCGTCTGCGCCCCGAACCTCCCGGCGTTGTCGAGCTCGCGGACGGCGTACGCGACGGTCAAGGGGTGCGGCGGGTACGAGAAGTAGACCTCACCGTCGGGCTCGAGGTGGGAGGTCGGCTCGCCGTCGGTGACGATCAGCAGCACCGGCTGGGCGTTGGGGTGCTTGCGGAAGTGCCGGTTGGCCAGCAGCAGTGCGTGGTGGAGGTTCGTGCCCTTGTCCCACATCGCGTCGAGGGCGGTGAGCTCCTCGATCTCCATCACCTGGGCGTGCCGCCCGAAACCGATCAGCTGCAGGGCGTCGCCGCGGAAGCGGGACTTGATCAGCGTGTGCAGGGCCAGCGCGGTCCGCTTCATCGGCACCCACCGCCCGTCCATCGCCATCGAGAACGACGTGTCGACGAGCAGCGCCACCGCGGCCTGGGTGCGCGCCTCGGTCTCGGTCACCTCCACGTCGCGGATGTCCAGGCGTACGGAGAGCCGTGGGTCCCTACCCTCGGCGACGGCTCTGGTCACTGAGTTGAGAACGGTCCGCGTCGTGTCCCAGGGTTCGGTGTCGCCGAACGCCCACTCACGGGTGGCGCCGCTGCGCTCCCCCGCGGCGCCGGCCTGACGCAGGTCGCGCTGGCCCTGGCGACCGGACATCCGGGACGCGACGTCGCGGAGGAGTGCCTTGCCGAGCTGGCGCATCGCCTTCGGGCTGAGCCGGAGCTGACCGTCGGAGCCGCGCTTCATGTACCCGGAGTCGCGCAGCGCCTCCTCGAGCCGCTGGAGAGTGCGTGCGTCGACGGCCGCCTCGTCGCCGAGCTGGCGGGCGAGCTTGTCGAGGTCGACGTCGTCCATGCGGGCGCCGCCGTAGGACTGCGACAGCTGCTCGGCGAGGTCGTCGAGGTCGGCCAGGTCCTGGAGCACCCCGGTGCCGTCGCCGAGGCCCAGCCCCTGCTCGCCGTCGAAACGCTCCGACCCACCCCAGTCCTCCCCCGGCCGGAGCGACTGGAGGTTGCCGTCGAGGCGCGACAGCGACTCCATCAGCTGCGGCGACCCGAACGCCTGCGAGGCCAGCGCGTCGAGCGCGTCGCGCTGCTCCTGGGTCATCGAGTTGCGCATCCGCTGCGCGGCAGCCGCCCGCTGGGCCAGCGAGTCGAGAAGCTCGTCGACGTTCTGCGGGTTGTCGGGGAAGAAGTCCCCGTGCTTGTCCATGAAGTGCTCGAACTGTTCCTGGGTGTCGTCGCCCCGGTGGTGCGCCTCGAGCAGGGAGTTGAGGTCGTCGAGCATCTCGTTGACCGCGGCCCGGTCCTCGTCGGTGGCGTTCTCGAGCGCCTGCTTCATGCCCGCGAAGCGCTGGTCGAGCAGCTCTCGCCCGAGCAGGTCCTTGATCTTCTCGTAGTCCTCGCGAGCCTGACGGCTGCTCCAGTCGTAGTCACCGAGCGCGCTGACGGCCGCCGCGGTCGACGACGGGAGATTCTCGAGCTGCAGCTCGCGGAACGCCCGGTCTCCCTCGTCCATGTCGACGTCACGCGCGAGCTGCTTGCGCTCCTCGAGGAGCGCGCGGTCGAGGAGCTCACGGACCTCCTCCAGGGTGCCGTCGAGGTTGTGCCGTTGCAGCAGCCCGCGGCGACGCTCGGCCACGCGGCGGGCCAGGTCGTCGAGTCCCTTGCGGTCCTGGCCGCCGCGGCGGAGGAACTCCCGCATCGCCCGCTCCGGCGAGTAGCCCGCCATGACGTCCTCACCGATGGCGTCGAGGGCCTCGGCGATGTCGACCGGCGGGGCGAGCGGGTCCGGCCCGCCGTCGTAGCGGGCGTAGCGAGAACGGGCTCTACCCATAGACCGTCTCGCCCTCGCCGGTCTCCTTGCTGACCTTGCGGGCTAGGTAGAGCCCTTCGAGGGCCAGCTCGATCGCGCCGGCCCGTTGCCCGTCGTTGGTCGCGTGCAGCCGGTCGCAGAGGTCGTCGTACAGCTCGGACTCGCCCAGGACCGGCAGTCCGGTGAGGAAGTCGCGGGCGGTGACCTGCTCGCCGGTCGTGACCATCGCGCCGTTCTCGATCGCGTCGACGAGGAGGGCGAAGTCGAGGCCGCGGAAGTGGTGGCGGACAGTCTCGGCCGTCGCCGTGCGGAGCAGGTGGTCGAGCACCTCGCGCTCGCGCCCTTCCTCGCCGGTCTCGAACTCGATCTTGCCGCCGAGCACGTCGACGGCCGTCTCGAGATCCACGACCCGGGCCACCGCCTCGGTCTCCCCCTGGCTGGTCGCCCGGTGCAGCGCCGCTGCGGCAATGGTCTCGGCGCCGGCGATCGCGAACCGCGCCGACACGCCGCTGCGCTGGTCGACCGAGCTGGACTCGCGCAGGTTGCGGGTGAAGCGGGCCAGGATCTCGACGAGGTACGCCGGGACGTCGGCCACCAGGTCGGCCTCCTGGCGGATCACCGCGATCTCGTCGTCGAGCTCGAGCGGGTAGTGCGTGCGGATCTCGGCGCCGAAGCGGTCCTTCAGCGGCGTGATGATCCGGCCGCGGTTGGTGTAGTCCTCGGGGTTGGCGCTGGCGACGACGAGCACGTCGAGCGGCAGCCGCAGCACGTAGCCACGGATCTGGATGTCGCGCTCCTCCATCACGTTGAGCATCGCGACCTGGATCCGCTCGGCCAGGTCGGGCAGCTCGTTGATCGCGACGATGCCGCGGTGGCTGCGCGGGATCAGTCCGAAGTGGATGGTCTCCGGGTCGCCGAGGGTGCGCCCGTCCGCCACCTTCATCGGATCGACGTCACCGATCAGGTCGGCGACCGAGGTGTCCGGGGTGGCGAGCTTCTCGGCGTACCTCTCGTCACGGTGCTTCCACGAGACCGGCAGGTCGTCGCCGAGCTCGACCGCGCGGCGGCGTGACTCGGGCGAGATCGGTTCGTAGGGGTGCTCGCCGAGGTCGGAGCCCGCGATCACCGGCGTCCACTCGTCCAGGAGCCCGACCAGGGTGCGCAGCAGGCGGGTCTTGCCCTGGCCGCGCTCGCCCAGCAGGACGATGTCGTGGCCGGCGATCAGCGCCCGCTCGAGCTGCGGGATCACGGTGGACCCGAAGCCGTGCAGGCCGGGCCACGCGTCCTCGCCGGCCGCGAGCCGCGACAGGAGGTTGGCGCGCAGCTCCTCGCGGAGGTGCTTCTGGACATGGCCGCCGGCGCGGAGCTCGCCCAGCGTGGAGATGGTGGGTGCCGTCACGCGTTTCACGCTAGCCCACCCATGCAACGTCGTTCCCGGGCCGGCGGTACCGTTCCGCCCGATGCGCTCCCCCGGATTCGGCGACACCTGCCCCTGCGGCTCGCCCACGCTGTACGCCGCGTGCTGCGGGCCCCTGCACCGCGGGCGTGGCCTGGCCGAGACCGCCGAGCAGCTGATGCGGTCCCGCTACGCGGCGTACGCGGTCGGCGAGCTGGGCTACGTCTTCCGGACCTGGCACCCACGCACCCGGCCCGACGACGTCACCGACGCTTCCGGGCTCGTCTGGACGGAGCTCGAGATCGTGGACACCGTCGACGGCGGCCCGGATGACGACACTGGCGAGGTGGAGTTCCGGGCGCACTTCCAGGGCGCCTCGGCAGCGGGTGTCCTGCAGGAGCGCAGCCGGTTCGAGCGTCGCGGTGGCCGCTGGGTCTACGTCGACGGCGACGTCAGCGGCCGATAGTCCGCCACGAAAATCATCACCTGGGATGGTCGACCGATGATTTTCGTGGCGGACTATCCCTTCAGCGGCCGTCCTTGAACTCCGGCGACCTCCCCTCCTTGCGGGCACGCGTGGCCTCCTCGAAGTTGTCGGTGAGCAGCCGGAGGTAGAGCTGCCCGAGCCCTTCGGAGGTCACGTAGGTCTCCAGCGACGTGGCGGCGATCCCGGCGTGCAGCGACTTCTTGGTCAGCTCGACGCCGGGCTGGGAGAAGCCCGCGATCCGCTGGCCGGTGTCCACGGCGGCGGCCACGACGTCGGGGGCCACCGAGGAGACGAGACCGATCCGCTCGGCCTCCTCGGCGCCGACGTCGCGCCCGGTGAGCATGATGTCGGCAGCGCGGGTCGAACCGACCGCCCGCGGGAGCAGGAAGCTGAGGCCGAGCTCGCTGGCGGTGAGCCCGTTGTTGATGCCGGCCGCCCGGAAGTACGCCGTCGGCGAGGCGATCCGCAGGTCACAGGCGAGGGCGAGGCAGAGGCCGCCGCCGATCGCCGGTCCGTTGATCGCCGCGATCACCGGCTGGTGGAGCCGGCGCAGCGTCAGCACGATCTCCTCGAGCAGCTCCATCGAGCGCAGGGCGTACGCCGGCCGGCCGAGGCCGTCGACGTGGGGCGGCTTGCCGGCGGACTCCTGGTCGGCGCCGGAGCAGAACCCGTCACCGGCCCCGGTGAGCACGACCGCGCGGACCGTGTTGTCGTGGCCGAGGTCGACCAGGGTGTCGCGGAACGGGACCATGACGTCGAACGCCATCGCGTTCATCCGTTCGGGACGGTTGAGGGTCACGACCGCGACCTCGGGGACGGGACGGTCGACCAGGACGAAGCTCATGGGGTGAGACTAGAACGTGTTCTCGTCCACGGGCTACCAGCAGGCGGCCTCGTTGCTCCGGTCGAGGCGGACTCGCTGGTGACCCGGATCCGGCCGTCCTCGTCGAACGCCAGTCCCTCCGCGCCGGGGAGGAACGGGATCCGCCGCCCGCCCGGCGTGACGAGCTCACCGCAGTACGACGCGCTCCGGGTCAGACACGTCCGGCCGAGGCGTCCAGCGTGGTGGCACCCGACTCGAGCAGGTCGAGGCCCGGATCGAGTCGTCGACCACCCAGATCCGCAGCACCTCGTCCCCGGTGCCGAGCAGGGCAGGATCGAGCAGCCACAACCGCCCGGCGCCCGCGAGCCACAGACCGTGCGTGCTCAGTGCGATGCCACCACCGTGGCGGCAGAACTCCTGCGAGCCGGGGCCGCGGAAGATGTCGCCGTACGCGAGCACCTTCCCGGTACGACGGTCGCCGTGCCGTCGCCCGCGACGGCCAGCCCCTGCGGCACGAACTGCGTTTGGGGAAACGGACCCGGAGGCCACGGCAGCCAGGACACCCAAACCGTCTGAGCCACCGACCCATGCCGACCCCCGTCCCGCCGCGTCCGCCTGCTGACGACTCACGGTACGGGAGACGCCACCACCGGGACGACCGCCACGGGGCAGGTCGCGTGCTCGACGACCGACGCGGCGACCGACCCGAACACGATCTCGGCCACGGCCCCGCCGTGGTGGGCGCCCACGACGAGGAGGTCCATCCGCTCCCCCGCGGCGGTCAGTGCCTGGTCGGCGAATCCGCAGACGAGCTTCGTGCTGACCCGGACGTCGGGGTACTTCTCGCTGAGCCCGGCGACGGACTCGGCCACGAGCAGCTTCTCCTCCTCGAGGGTCGTCGCCGTGGCGGCGACGAGCTCGGGTGTCCCGTAGGTCCTGCGGACGTCCCAGAAGCAGTGGAGGACGGTCAGCGGGAGGCTGCGCACCGATGCCTGGCGGTAGGCGAACTCCAGCGTCGGCAGCGAACAGGGGGCTCCGTCGACGCCGACCACGACGCCGTTGCGGACCCGACCGGGGTGACCGGGCCGGTGGATGACCACGGGGCAGGCTGCGTGCCTGCTGAGGGCCAGACCGACGGATCCCAGCAGCAGGCTCCGGACGGGCCCCAGCCCGCGTGACCCCACGACCAGCAGGGTGGCCTCCACCGACAGCTCCTGGAGCAGGTCCCGGGGGTCGGCCACGCGCTGGACTTCGTGGACGGTGAGCTCGGGTGCCCGAGCAGCCACGCCGGCACGGGCCCGTTCGAGCAGCGCACGCGCCGACGACCTCATCGCCTCCAGGCCGAGCCGGTGATCCATGCTGGCAGCGTCCAGCCACAGGGCGCCGGCGGGGCTGATGGCGTGGACCAGCGTGAGCGGACGGCCCTCGGCGACGGCCTGGTCGACCGCCCAGCCGAGCGCCCGCTCGCCCGAAGCGGATCCGTCGACACCCACGACGATGGTGCCGGCCGGGATCGAGATGGTGTTCATGTGACTCACTCCTTCGTGGTGGCGGGAGCCCGGAGGGCTCCTCCGTGGTTCCAGCCTCGCGACACCGGCGTTCCCGGTTCAGGGCAGGACGTACCTTCGGCTCGGGACCTTGGGCCCTGATCTCCGAGCCCTGGGCGAGTGACGATGGAGGCAACCAACAACGACCTCGGAGGTGCCCCATGCCCGACTCCCGTGAGCTCAGCTACTCGGAGTGCGAGGCGTTCCTGCGGGCCGGGATCGCCGGCCGGGTCGCCATGTCCACCCCCGACGGGCCGCAGATCCTGCCGGTCAACTACTCGGTGGTCGACAACAGCATCATCCTCCGGACCTCGCCGTACAGCCTGCTCGGCACCTACGGCCGCGACACCACCCTCGCCTTCGAGATCGACCAGTTCGACCACCCCAACCAGCGCGGCTGGAGCGTCGTCGCGCGGGGCCGGGCGAGCGTCGTGCAGGACCCGAAGGACCTCCAGCACATCCGCTCCGTCTGGGAGCCCCAGCCGTGGGCGAGCGGCGTCCGCTCGATGTTCATCCGAATCCGCCTGGCCGAGCTGACCGGGCGCCAGCTCGGCGCCGGCTGGGACCCGATGCGTGAGCTCGCGGTGCACCGCGTGGTCTGAGCGCCGCGCCCGGCTGCTCGCCATCGGTGACGCCGCGGCCCGCCTACCGCAGACTGGGGCCGTGACCGACGACCGCGCTGCCGCCCTGACCGGCCCGGCCAGTGCCCTGCTTGACGCGGTCACCGCCATCTCCTCCGACCTTGACCTGCGCAGCGTGCTGCTGCGGATCGTCGAGGCCGCGACGGAGCTGACCTCGGCGCAGTACGGCGCCCTCGGCGTGGTGGGCGGTGACCGGATGCTCGTGGAGTTCGTGACCACCGGCATCGACGCGGAGACCCATCGCCGGATCGGGGCGCTGCCCACGGGCCACGGGATCCTCGGGCTGCTCATCGAGGAGCCCCAGGCCCTGCGGCTGCCCGACCTGTCGGCCCACCCCCAGTCGGTCGGCTTCCCCGAGCACCACCCGCCGATGACCTCCTTCCTGGGCGTGCCGGTCCGGATCCGCGGGACCGTCTTCGGCAACCTCTACCTCACCGAGAAGCACGACGGCAGCGCCTTCACCGAGCGCGACGAGAGCCTGGTCGAGGCGCTGGCCCGCGCGGCCGGCTTCGTCATCGAGAACGCCCGCGCCTACGGGTTGAGCGAGCGGCGCCGTCAGTGGCTCGAGGCGACGGCCGAGCTTGCCGAGGCCCTGCAGCCGCCGGTGGAGCTGGACCGGGCCCTGCGCCAGATCACGACCACGGCCAGGTCGGTGTCCGGCGCCCGGGCCACCGCCGTGCTCACGCTGTCCGGAGACGGCGAGGTGCTGGCCACGAGCCTCGCCCCGGGCGACACGATCCGGGTCGGCAAGGCCCTCGACGAGGTCGCCCGCACACCCGGGGTCGGTGCCGGGAGCGACGCAACCGAGATCGCCACCCAGGCCTTCGTGGCAGTCGTCATCCCGCTCCGCTCCCATCTCGGGGACGCCGGCGTGCTCGTCGCGCTCTTCGACCAGGCACCACAGCCGCAGGACGTCGAGGAGCGCGAGCTGCTCGCCTCCTTCGCCGACCAGGCGGGCCTCGCGCTCGACCGCGCCCAGGCGGTGTCGGACCGCGAGGAGCTGGCCGTCATCTCCGACCGGGAGCGGATCGCCCGCGACCTGCACGACGTCGTGATCCAGCGGCTGTTCGCCACCGGCCTGCAGCTGCAGGGGATCGCGATGCTCAACGACGACCCCGACGTCTCGGGTCGCCTCGACCAGGCCGTCACCGACCTCGACCTCACCATCAAGGACATCCGGGGCACGATCTTCGAGCTCCAGAACCGTCAGAGCACGTCGCTGCGGCAGGAGATCCGGACGCTCGTGCGGGAGTACGTGCCGGTGCTGGGCTTCGCACCCACGATCCGCACGCTGGGCCCGATCGACACCGCCGTCCCCGCCGAGGTCCGCACCCACCTGTTGCCGGTGCTGCGCGAGGCCATCTCGAACGTGGCCCGGCACGCCCTCGCAGACCAGGCCGAGGTCGAGGTCGAGGTCCGGGACCGCGAGCTGGTGCTCACCGTGTCGGACGACGGCACCGGCATCCCGCCCGACCGGGCCGAGAGCGGCCTGCGCAACGCCCGGCGGCGGGCCGACGGGCTCGGTGGGACCCTGGAACTGACGCCCAAGGTGCCGAGCGGCACCGTCCTGACGTGGCGGGTCCCGCTGACCTGACCGGCAGCCGGGCATGCGAAACGGCCACCCGCTCCCGAGGAGCGGACAGCCGTGCCGTCGCGGAGGGGGTTACCGCAGGACGGGGTTCTTCTTGACCAGCTCGCTGTCATTCCACCGGTGCCCCAGACCCCAGGTGGTGCCGGCCGCCCCGAGGAACAGGACCGCCATCACGATGACGCCGACCAGGTGGGTGTCGACGACCGGGTTGTTGTCGAGCGGGAGCGACGCTGCGTACATCAGCGAGTACATCAGGGCACCCGCCGCGGTGGCGAAGCGCATGGCCACGCCGCTGAGGAGGGCGACGCCGATGCCGAGCAGGCCGAGCATGAACAGCCAGTTGACCCACGTGTCGCCGGCCATGCCGTTGAAGATCGACTTGAACGGGTTGTCCGCGGGGACCCCGAAGGCCAAGAAGCCCTCGGTGGGGCTGCCGCCGTTGAACCAGGCCGCGTCCTTCGCGAAGAAGTCGATCCCGGTCCGGGCACCGGTCTCCGGGTCGATGATGGCGCCGGTGCTGAACCCGAGGGCGAACGCCTTGTCGAGGAACGCCCAGAGGAACGTGACGCCAAAGGCGATCCGGAGGGCCGCGAGGACACGGCGGAAGGCGGTGGGGTGCGTGGTGGGGGTGCCGGACACGACGCCCTCGGTGCTGCGGTTGTGGTGAGTGACGGTCATGATGACGACCTCCTGTTTAGTGACGCTGTGGGTGGTGCTCTTCTGTCACCACTAGGTTCCCGCCGGGAGGGGGTCACCGGTCAGGGCCCGTGGTCACCAGCCACGGGGGCCAAAGGTCCTCAGGCGCGGGGGCCGTCCGGCGGGCCGAGCAGCTTGGACGCGAGCACGGCGGCCTGCGTACGCCGCTCGAGCCCGAGCTTGGCAAGGATGCTGGAGACGTAATTCTTGACCGTCTTCTCGGCGAGGAACATCTGCTCCCCGATCTGGCGGTTGGTCATGCCCTCCGCGATGAAGCCGAGCAGCCTGAGCTCCTGCTCGGTCAGCTCCGCCAGCTCGGGGGCGGTGGCCGGGCCGTTCCGGACCCGCTCCAGCACCCGCGCGGTCAGGGTCGGGTCGATCAGCGAGTTGCCCGCGGCCACCTGCCGGATCGCACCGACCAGGTCACTGCTCTTGATCTCCTTGAGCACGTACCCGGACGCCCCCGCCATGATCGCCGCGAACAGCGCCTCGTCGTCGTCGTACGACGTGAGGATCAGGGCCTTGATGCTCGGGTCGACCGCCCGGACCGCCCGGCACACCTCGATCCCCGAACCGTCGGGGAGCCGCGCGTCGAGGACGGCTACGTCCGGCCGCAACGCCGGGATCCGGGCGGTCGCGTCGACCGCGGAACCGGACTCGCCCACCACCTCGATGTCGTCCGTGCGCTCGAGCAGGAAGCGCAGGCCCTCGCGCACCACGTCGTGGTCGTCGAGGAGGTAGACACGGATCTTGGTGGGGTCGGCCATGCACCCCTTCCTACACCGTGGAGACTGTGCCGGTGCGAGTCCCCGTCGATGTCACGGTCCGGCCCCGGACGGCGGACGACCTCCCGGAGCTGGCGGCGATCCTCGCCGAGCAGCAGCCGACCTCCCGCTACCCCTTCCGCTGGCCGCTGCCCTTCCCGGTCGAGCAGTTCATCGTCCGCGACGCCGAGGAGGCGTCGTGGGTCGCCGAGATCGACGGCCGCGCCGTTGGGCACGTCAGCGTCGGCCGGCCCCGCGGCAACCTGGCCGACGAGTTCCTCCGGATCACCGGTCGGGCCGACGTGGCGACGGTCTCGGTGCTGTTCGTCGCCACCTCCGCGCAGGGCTCGGGCGTGGGTGGTCGCCTCCTCGACTCCGCAGTCGCGTGGGCGCAGGGCCGGGGGCGGCTCCCGGTGCTCGACGTCTTCCCGAGCCACAGCGCCGCGCTCGCGGTCTACCGGCACCGGGGCTGGCGCGAGGTCGGGCAGACCCGTCCGGAGTGGCTGCCCGAGGGCGAGGAGCCCCTGCTCCTGATGGTGCTGGACTGACCGTCCTCAGCGGCTGAGCAGCACCGAGGAACCGTGTCCGAACAGTCCCTGGTTGGCGGTGATGCCGACCCGGGCACCCTCGACCTGTCGTCCCTCGGCCTGGCCGCGGAGCTGCCAGGTCACCTCGCAGACCTGCGCCAGCGCCTGGGCGGGCACGGCCTCGCCGAAGCACGCCAGGCCACCCGAGGGGTTGACCGGGATCCGGCCGCCCAGCGTGGTCTCGCCCGCACGCAGCAGGTTCTCGGCCTCTCCCCGGTTGCAGAGCGCGAGGTCCTCCATCCAGTCCAGCTCGAGCGCGGTGGACAGGTCGTAGACCTCGGCCAGGCTGACGTCCTCGGGGCCGATACCGGCCTCCTCGTAGGCCGCGTGGGCGATCGACTCCTTGAAGGTGCGTTCCGGCGCGGGCACGGCCGACGACGAGTCGGTGGACAACAACGGCATGTCCAGGACGGTGTTGGGGAAGGTCGGCGTGACCGTCGAGATGGCCCGGATCCGGACTGGGTCGCTGACGCCGAGCCGGCGTACGTAGTCGTCGCTGGCGATGACTACCGCGGCGGCACCGTCGGAGGTCGCGCAGATGTCGAGCAGATGCAGCGGGTCGGAGACCACCGCGCTGCCCAGGACGTCCGCGACGCTGACCTCCTTGCGGAAGCGCGCGTTGGGGTTGGCCAGGCCGTGCCGGGCGTTCTTCACCTTGACCTGCGCGAAGTCCTCCCGGGTGGCCCCGTAGAGGTCCATCCGGCGCCGGGCGTACAGCGCGAAGTAGGCCGGGTTGGTCATGCCGAGCAGCCGGAACCGCAGCCAGTCGGGGTCGTCCCACCGCTCCCCGGCGTTGGGCGCCAGAAAGCCCTTGGGGGTGGTGTCCGCGCCGACGACGAGCGCCACCTCGGCAAGCCCGGCCATGATCCTGGCCCGGGCGGTGTCGAGTGCCTGCGCACCCGTCGCGCAGGCGGCGTACGACGTGGCGACGCGGGCGCCGTTCCAGCCGAGCGCCTGGGCGAACGTGGAACCGGCGACGTAGCCGCCGTACCCGTTGCGGACGGTCTCCCCACCCACGACCAGATCCACGTCACCCCACGGGACGCCGGCGTCGGACAGCGCGGCGCGGGCCGCGTGGACGCCGTACGAGACGAAGGAACGCCCCCACTTGCCCCACGGGTGCATCCCGACGCCGAGGACCGCGGTCACTGGTCGGCCTCCTGGCCCATCTCGACGACCGGCTTCCAGCGCCAGATCGTCCGGTCGCCGTCCTCGTCGGAGTAGAGGGTCTCGACCACGAGCTCGGCCTCGGCCCCGACCTTGAGGTCGGTGACGCCATAGCCGAGCGCCACCTGGCCGAGCACCACGAGGCCCTCCGGGAGCTCGACCGCGGCCAGCGCGAACGGCTCGAAGGGGTCGGTGGGCGGGAGGTAGGGCGGCGGGGGCTTGTACTGGGCATCGGTGTAGGACCAGACGGTCCCCCGACGCGAGAGCGCCGTGCTCTCGAAGTCCTCCCCGTCACAGCCCGGGTTGCGGCAGAAGGCACCTTCGGCCGGCACGGGCGGGAAGAACACGGTCGTGCAGGAGGTGCAGCGGGAGGCGGTCAGCGCCGGCGGATCGATCGTGAACCACCCCTCGATCGCTGGGGTCGCCGTCTCGCTCATCCGGGCTCCTAACTAGAACGTGTTCTCATTCTAGCCTCAGCCACGCGCGAGGAACGCCAGCAGGTCCTGCCGGGTGAGCACACCGACGGGCTTGCCGTCCTCGTGGACGAGCACCGCGTCGGCGGACTCGAGCATGGCCACGGCGTCGCGCGCCGACTCGCTGGAGCCGATGGACGGCAGCGGAGACGACATGTGCTCCTCGACCGGGTCGGTCAGCCGGGCGGTGCCCGCGAAGAGCGCGTCCAGCAGGGTCCGCTCGGACACCGAGCCCGCGACCTCCGCGGCCACGATCGGCGGCTCCGCCCGGACGACGGGCATCTGGGAGACGCCGTACTCCTGGAGGATGTGGACCGCCTCGGCGATGGTCTCCGCCGGGTGCGTGTGGACCAGGTCCGGGAGCCGGCCGTCCTTGCCACGCAGCACGGCACCGACGGTCGGCACGTCCGCGTCGGGGTCGCCGACCGCGAAGCCGTACGCCGCGAGCCAGTCGTCGTTGAACACCTTGGTGAGGTAGCCGCGCCCCGAGTCGGGCAGCAGGACCACGATCACCGCGTCCGCCCCCTCCGGGGTCTCGGCGATCTCCGCGGCGAGTTGCTTCGCGGCGTACGCCGCCATGCCGGACGAGCCGCCGACGAGCAGCGCCTCCTCGCGGGCCAGCCGACGGGTGAACGCGAACGAGTCGGCGTCGGAGACCTCGATGATCCGGTCAGCGATGTCGCGGTCGTAGCAGTCGGGCCAGAAGTCCTCACCGACGCCTTCGACCAGGTAGGGCCTCCCCGAGCCACCGGAGTAGACCGACCCGGCCGGGTCGGCTCCGATGACCTTGACGTCGGGGTTCTGCTCCTTGAGGTAGCGACCGATGCCGCTGATCGTGCCGCCGGTCCCGACGCCGCAGACGAAGTGCGTGATCCTGCCCTCCGTCTGGTGCCAGATCTCCGGACCGGTGGTCTCGTAGTGGGAGCGCGGGTTGTTCGGGTTGGAGTACTGGTCGGGCTTCCAGGCGCCCGGCTGCGACGAGAGCCGGTCCGAGACGTTGTAGTACGAGTCGGGGTGCTCGGGTGCGACAGCGGTCGGGCAGACCACGACCTCGGCGCCGTACGCCTTGAGGACGTTGCGCTTGTCCTCGCTGACCTTGTCGGGGCACACGAAGACGCACTTGTACCCCTTCTGCTGGGCGACCATGGCGAGGCCGACCCCGGTGTTGCCGGACGTCGGCTCGACGATCGTGCCGCCCGGCTGGAGCTCGCCGCTCGCCTCGGCCGCCTCGATCATCCGCGTGGCGATCCGGTCCTTCACGGAACCGCCCGGGTTGAGGTACTCCACCTTCGCCAGCACGAGCGGACCGCCGGAGGCGTCGTCCGCGCGATCGAGCGACCGGTGGAGCCGCAGGAGGGGGGTGTTGCCGATCAGGTCCAGGAGCGAGTTGACGTACTGCACCCAGCCAATCTAGAGGGCGGTGTCCGGTTCCCGGCAACTGGCGACCGCGCCGACAGCCGCTCCGTAGAGTTGGGACGTGACCAAGGCAGCCGCAGCACGCAAGCTGGCCGCCGCCGCCGCGTACGGCGGTGGCGGTGTGTCCGTGCTGGGTGGCGCCCTGTACGGCGTGCTCCGGATGGAGGCGAAGGTCGCACGCAAGGCAATCGGACG
Organism: Nocardioides sp.; assembly: GCA_046590395.1. Classification (GTDB taxonomy): domain Bacteria; phylum Actinomycetota; class Actinomycetes; order Propionibacteriales; family Nocardioidaceae; genus Nocardioides. The sequence continues at coordinate 10,075 of JBKJUE010000110.1, read as the reverse complement.
CCTCGATCGCGATCCCCCGGACGCCACCGGCTGGTACGGCCGTGGCCGACCCGGCCCGGCGATCAAGGTCGCCCTACTCGGCGACTCGAGCGGCGCGGGCTACGGCGTCGACCGCGTCGAGGAGACGCCCGGCGCCCACCTCGCCAGCGGACTGGCGGAGCGTGCCGACCGGCGGGTCCACCTGCGCGGCTTCGCCAAGACCGGCGCCCGCTCCTCCGACCTCGCCGGGCAGGTCGACCGCGCCCTCGCGGTCCACCCCGACGTGGCCGTGATCCTGATCGGCGTCAACGACGTCACCCACCAGGTGATGCCGGCGCAGTCCGTCCGCAACCTCGTCGAGGGCGTGGTCCGGCTGCTCGACTCCGGTGCCCAGGTCGTGGTCGGGACCTGTCCCGACCTCGGCACGATCCGCCCGATCCCGCCCCCGCTCAAGCAGCTGGCCCGGGCCTGGTCACGCCGGCTCGCGGCCGCGCAGACCATCGCCGTGGTCGAGGCCGGCGGGCGCACGGTCTCCCTGGGCACGATCCTGGGGCCCGAGTTCGAGGCCGCGCCTGCGCTGCTGTTCGGCCCGGACCGCTTCCACCCCTCGGCGGACGGCTACAAGTCGCTCGCCGACGTGATGCTGCCGTCGGTGCTCGCCGCCCTGGGCCTGGTCCGCGAGGAGGAGGTCGCTCCCGAGGTCGGCCGCGGCGAGGGCGTCCTTCCGGTGGCCAAGGCCGCGATCCAGGCGGTCGAGAACCCCGGCACCGAGCTCGACGGCACCGAGGTGGGCGGCGCCCGACGTGGCGTCCGCGGGCTCTGGGTGGAGCTGCGGCACCGCCGCCGCGAGGCCACGTCCCCGACGACGGCCCCGGACGACGCCCCCGAGACCGCCGAGTCGGCGGCAGTTACTCCCTGAAATGCGCCGAGTCGGCAGCAGTTACCGCGGGATGCGGAACTACTGCCGACTCGGCGGTGTGTCTGCGTGAACTGCTGCCTACCCGGCGGGGGTCAGTCGGAGCTGAAGATCGCCAGGATGCGCAGCAGGTTGGTGTAGATCCAGACCAGGCTGACGGTCATCGCGAACGCGGCGCGCCACGACTCCCGCTCGTCGATCCCGGCGGCCACGCCCTTCTCGACGAAGTCGAAGTCGAGGATCAGCATGAACACACCGAGCACGAGGCCGACGACCGAGAAGAGCAGGCCCATGGCGCCGAAGCCGAAGAGGCCCAGGGCGTTGCCGAACATGCCGAGCACCATCTCGAGCAGGCTCAGCGCGACCATGCCGAAGACGGCGGCGATCACGAAGGCGCGGAACTTGGTCCCTACCTGGATGTTGAAGAACTTGTACGCCGCGAGCGTGCCGGCGAAGGCGGCGAACGTGCCGAGCACGGCCTGGGTGACGATGCCGTCACCGAAGTAGCCGTCGAAGTACTTGCTCAGCGCCCCGAGCGCGACACCCTCGGCGACGCAGAACGCGATCACCAGGGCCGGGCTGACGACCCGCTTGAACGAGTTCACCATGGACAGGCCGAACGCGGCGAGCGAACCGATGGTCATCGCGCCGATGAGCGCGCCGATGCCCTCCTCGGTCTTGATGTCGCCGGTCAGCATCCAGGTGGCAGCGGCGGTCACGATCACGACGGCCAGCGAGATGCCGGTCTTCTGGACGACCGAGTCGATGGTCATGGGGCGGCCGGTACCGGCCTGGGTGGGGACGGGCTCGCCGTAGCCCGGCTGGCCGTAGCCCTGGTGCTGGGCACCGTCGCCGGCGTAGGTCTGGTTGCCGTAGGCATTGCTGGACGCCCCGTTGAAGGCTTCCGAACGTCGGAACACCGGGTTGTTGCTCTGCATGGTCTCCTCCTTGGAGGCCGATGGTGCACGTCAGTCTGACGGTCACCGGACTGGACCCAGTCTAGACGGGTCTGAACAGTTCAACGTCCGGGCGGGCCGCCCTGTTCCGCCGGAGCGTCACTTCTTGCGGACGATCCGCACCGTCACCGGATCGGTCCCCGAGGGCTCCACGAGGACCTGCCGCGGCGCCCGGTCGGCCACGCGCCCGCCGACCACGCGGACGTCGTACCCGCGGGGGTAGTGGAGCGGGCTGACGAAGATCCGGGTGGGGGCGCTGATGCCGGGGTCCGGCTGGTAGCGCAGGACGAACGACCCGTCGGTGTGGTCGAAGCGCATCTTCAGGGGCGTGCCGGCGGTGGCCTGCGCGTAGGTGCGGACCAGCCGGCGGAGCTTCTGCTTCTTGACCGAGCGCGGGTCGGCGTCGTCGCGAAACAACCCTTGGTCGCCGTCGGCGGTGGTGGGGTCGTTCCAGTACTTGTAGGCCCAGTGGGTCCAGCCCATGAGGTGCTCGTCGGCGACCGCGGCGTCGATCTCGATCGCGCGCTTGTTGTCGGTGGCTCCCCACTCGCTCATCAGGGGCACGGCGTTCATCTCCTCCGCCTGCTGGAGGGCGTGCTGGTTGCGGTCGCGGGCGAACTCCCAGCAGTTCTCGACGTCGCCGAACGGGAGCCCCTGCGACTCGAAGAACACGTCCGGGCAGTAGTTGTGCCAGGAGAAGCCGAGCTGCTCCTCCCCCGGGACCGCCTCGTAGAACGTGTCAAGCTTCTGGCCGCCGGCGAACTGCTGCGGCTCCCACCAGACCAGGTTGTCGGGATCGGTCTCCCGGATCGCCGCGCGGGCGCGGTCCATGGCCGGCTGGAGCTCCTCGCCGTACGACGGCTCGCAGCCGTTCGCGAGACAGGTGCTCCACTCCATGCCCATCCAGGGCTCGTTGAGCAGGTCGTAGCCCATGAGGTACGGCTGCTGCTCCCAGCGCTCCGCCGCGATCCGCCACGCGTCGACCCAGCCGGTGAGCAGGTTGTCCTGGTCGGCCCAGAAGTTGTCGAAGACCGTGGACACCTCACCGGTCCAGTAACCGGTCGGGAAGGGCGCCACCACCGGCGGGGACTGGTTGTACGGCGCCGGCCGGATCACCGCCCAGTCCGGGACCCCCTCGCCACCGTAGGTCTCGTGCCACTGGTCCTGGTGGGCGTCGAGCATCATCCAGATCCCGCGCTCGGCCAGCAGGTCCATGACCCGCTGCCACTGATCGCCGTACGTCGGGTCCTCGACGCCGGGCTCGTCGGGCGTGAGGCCCGCCCACAGCGTGCCGATCCGGGCGCCGTTGAAGCCGTGCCGGTCGAACCAACGCGCGTCGCGCGGCTGGAAGCCCTGCTTCGTCGCCGGCGGGACGTACGGCGGGTGCTTCCACACCAGGTTGAGGCCGTGCACGATGACCACCCGGCCCTGAGGGTCGACCAGCCAGCGGCCCTCGCGGCGCAGCTGCGGTGGGTCCTCGGCGCTCGCCGGTTGAGGAGGCTGCGTGGCAACCGTCTCGAGACCGGAGGCCGTGGGCGTGCCCGGTTGCGCAGCACCGCTCTCGAACCCCCCGGCCGCGAGTGCGAGCACGGCCAGGGTGGCGACGATCGGCGTACGCATGTGCATCCAACGATCATCGCGGCTCGAGGTCATCGACGACAGAGGCCCGAACGGGCCATGCGCGTCCCCCCGCCGGCGAGGACGAGGCCCTGGACGTCGTCGGTCCGGCGATCCTCTGGATCCTGGACCACCTACCGGGACTGGACTGAGACCGGACATGCGGGTGATCGGTCGGCTGCTCCTGCTCCTCGGCTTCCTGCTGGCCGGCCTGGCGATCGGCATGCTCGTCACGTGCGCCGCCCTGGTCGCGATCGTCTTCGCGATCGACTCGACGGTCTGAGTGAGTGCCCCCGCTGGGATTCGAACCCAGACTGGATCGCTTTTAAGGCGACTTCCTCTGCCGGTTGGGATACGGGGGCGGGGCCTCGCTGCGGGACGTCATACGGTCCGAGCGCTATGGCCCACGCCTCGTATGACGTCCGGTCATAAGTAGGTCTTGCGAGGGTGGATGGCGTGGGCGCCTGCGGCCCGGTCGAGGAAGAGCAGGCCGTCGCAGTGGTCGATCTCGTGCTGGAGAGCCCGGGCCTCGAAGGCGTCCGTGGCCACGGTGACCTCCTCGCCGGTGCCCGGCAGCTGACCTCGTACGACGAGCCTCGTCGCCCGCTTCACGTCGCCGGTGAAGTCGGGGACGCTCATGCAGCCCTCGCGGGCCTTCTCGTTGCGCGACGCCTCCACGACGACAGCGTTGCACAGCACGAAGGTGCCGTGGTGGGCCTTGGCCTTGGGGTGCTCCGAGACGTCCACGCAGAAGACCTGCGCACCCACGCCCACCTGGGGAGCGGCCAGCCCGACGCACCCGGGGCTCACCCGCATGGTGGCGACGAGGTCGGCCGCGAGCTGCACGGTCCCGGGCGCGGCGGGGTCGACCTGCGTACCCGCGGTTGCGAGCACGGACGCAGGCGCGGTGACGACGTCGAGCACCCGGCCGGCGACACCCAGCTCGGCCTCCGTCCAGGCCGCGAGGCGATCCGTCACAGGTCGTCTGCCTCCGCCGCACGGAAGGTCGCCCCGACGCCGAGCGAGGTGGCCACGCCCTTGACCGCCGCCTCGACCGCCGCCACGTCGGCGGACTCCGGCAGGTCGATCTCGGCGATCAGCAGGTAGAGGTCGCCCGCGAGCCGCGTGGTCAGGTCGGTGATGTTGCCACCCACCGCCGCGACCTCACCCACGATCGAGGACACGATGCCCGGCCGGTCACCGCCGTGGACGGTCAGGACCCACGACGTACCGGCGGCAGGCGGCGCGGGCCCGACCGGCACCTCCCGCACCGTGACGGTGAGCGACCCGTCGCCGGCCAGCGGAGACAGCGCCGTCTCGATCTGTGCGGCCGACGCGTCCCCCGCACACACCAGCGTCATCGCGAAGTGCCCGCGCAGCAGCGTCATCGAGGAGTCCTCGAGGTTGAGGCCGAGACCGGCCAGCTGGGCGGTGGTCTCGGCGATGATCCCGGGGCGGTCGTGGCCGAGGACGGTGATGGCGTGGAGGGTCACGCGTCCGATTCTGACAGCGCCCGCGCCCGGCCCAGCACGTCGTCCAGCATGTCTGGCGTGAGCCGGCCGGTGAAGGTGTTGTGCTGGCTGGGGTGGTAGCTGCCCACCAGGGTCACCCCGGCGAGCTCCACCTCGGCGCCGTGGCCGAACCGCGGCCGCGGAGCCGGTACGGCGTGCCCGGCGCGCGCGAGCGCCTTCAGGCTCGCGTCCCAGCCGTAGGCACCGAGAGCGACGACGACCCGCAGGGTGGGCGCGACGAGGGTGAGCTCGCGGTCGAGCCAGGGGGCACAGGTGTCGCGTTCGACGGGCGTCGGCTTGTTGGCCGGCGGTGCGCAGCGGACGGTGGCCACCATCCGGGCGTTCACGAGCGCCTGACCGTCACCGGCGTGCACGGACGTCGGCTGCGTCGCAAGCCCGACCCGGTGCAGGCTGGCGAACAGCCAGTCGCCCGAGCTGTCGCCGGTGAAGACCCGTCCGGTGCGGTTCCCGCCGTTGGCGGCCGGCGCGAGACCGATGATCACGATCCGGGGGGTCGAGGACCCCCAGCCCGGGATCGGCCGACCCCAGTAGGGCTGGTCGGCGAAGGACGCCCTCTTGGTGGCCGCGACGTCCTCGCGCCACCGCACCAGACGCGGACAGGCCGCGCAGACCGACACCGCGGCGTCCAGGTCGGCCAGCCCGCCGCCCGTCGAGAGACGCCGAACCCCGGCGGCCGTGCGGGCCACCGGGGTGTCGGGTCGCGCTGGGTCGTCCGGCCATCCGGTGCCGGGCGGCACCGGGGAGGCGAACTGCTGTCCGGTCAGGGGGTGCGGCAACGGGTCCACGGGGACATCGTGCCGCCCACTCATCGCGGACGGGGCGTCACGGGGTCGAGCGCCACTGCTCGGAGGTCTGGGCGCCGTTGCTGCTGCTCGAGCTGCGCACCTTGTCCGCGGCGGCCGAGGCGGTCTCCTTGGCCTTGTCGGCGACGACGGAGCCGGCGGCAGCCGCCTGCTCGGTGATGGTGTCCTGGGCCTGCTGCTTCGCGGCCTGGACCTTCGGGTTGCGCGCGAACGAGCGGGCACCCGCGGCGATCTGCTCGTAGCGCTCGCGCCCGGCGCGGGCACCGAGGACGTAGCCGGCGGCGCCGGCGGCGAGGAGGGTCAGCTTGCTCATGAGGATGTGCTCCTTCTTCTCGTGGATCCGATCGTGGGTCAGTGGTGTCGGCGGCGCAGGACGACGAGTCCCACGACCGCCAGGACGCCGGCCGCCGCAGCGGCGACGACCTCGGGCCGGGGGCGGCCCTGGTCGGTGGTGGCGCGGTCGCGGACGTCCGCCGCCTTGTGCTTGGCGCGAGCCTTCACGTCCAGGCGGGCCTGGAGCGCGTCCACCGTGGTGGCGAGCTCGTCACGCTGCCGCTCGATGTCGGCCTCGAGCTGCTCGGCGATCGTGGCGTCGGTGCGGGGCTGGTTGCTCATGCGTGTCCCCCCCTGACGGTGGCGACGTCTTCCTTGACCCCGGCGATGGCCCGCTCGGGGGCGGGCGGGGTCGCCTGCCCGATCTCCTTCTTCCCGACCGCGGCGGCGATGCCCGCGCCCATCAGCAGGACGACGGCCACCAGCAGGGCGGCGGCCCACGCCGGCAGGGCAAGGTCGAGGGCGAGGATCGCCGTGGTGATCAAGGTGCAGAGTCCCAGGAAGGCGAACAGCCCGGCGGCGCTGAACAAGCCGATCCCGATGCCGGCCTTCTTCCCCTTCTCGGAGAGCTCGGCCTGGGCCAGCCTCATCTCGCTGCGCACCAGCTCGGGGATCTGCTCGGACAGCCGGTGCACGAGGGCGCCGATCGGTTCGTCCGTGGTGGGAGTCGTGGATTGGCTCATGCCTGTCACGTGCCCGGTTGACCGGCTCACAAACCTCGCACGGACCACGCGATGCCGTCGAGGATGTCCGCCTCGGAGGCCACGAGCGTCCCGATCGACGTACGCCGCAGCACGCGGGACAGGATCAACGCACCGGCGTCGACGACGTCGGCGCGGCCGGGGTGCATCCATGGCAGGGCTAGCCGCTCGTCGACGGTCATCGCCACGAGGCGCTCCACGAAGGCGTGCACGTCGGCCACCGCCACGACTGACTGGTCGATGGCGTCCCGGTCGTACGACGACAGGCCGAGGACCCCGGCGACCACGGACAGGACCGTGCCCGCGACCCCCACGACCGTCGTGGCGTCCGCCGGGTCCACCGGGCAGGCGTCGAGGGCGGCGTCGATGTCGGCGACACAGGCGGCCACCTGCTCCACCGTGGGCGGGTCCGACGCGAGGTGACGCTCGTGGAGCCGGACCGAACCGATGTCCATCGAGTGCGCCGCGTCCGGAGTGGACGAGCCGAGGATCAGCTCGGTCGAACCTCCGCCGATGTCGATCACGAGCACCGGCTCCGCGGGCGGCGTGGCGAGGTTGCGGACCGCCCCGTCGAAGGCGAGAGCGGCCTCCTCGGCACCGGTGAGCACCTCCGGCCGTACCCCCAGCCGGGCGTGCACGCCGTCGGAGAACTCCTCGGCGTTGGCGGCGTCGCGGGTCGCCGAGGTGGCGCAGAACCGGATCCGATCGACGTCGACGTCGTGCGCGGCGATCAGGACGGCGTACTCGTCGAGGGCGGCGAACGCCCGCTCGAGCGCCTCGTCCGCGAGCCGGCCGGTGCGGTCCACGCCCTGGCCGAGCCGGACCATCCGGGTCTCGCGGACGGCGACGTCGGGCAGGTCACCGATCAGCAGCTTGATCGTGTTCGTGCCGCAGTCGATCGCCGCGATCACGACGTGGGGTCCACGCAGGGTCCGGACGTCCACCAGTCGCCGAGCGCGTCGAGCACCTCGTCACCGAGCGGGTTCACGCCGCGGCCCTGGGCGAGCGACTGCCCGGCCAGCACGTGGAGGCACTTCACCCGGTCCGGCATGCCGCCGGCGGAGATCCCGTCGATCTCGGGCACGTCGAGCCCGGCCTCGCTGGCGATGTCGCCGCGGGCGGCCAGGTAGCGCTCGTGGGCACCGCGGTAGGCCGCGGCCAGCTCGGGGTCCTCGGCCAGCCGGTCCTGCATCTCCTTCATCAGCCCCGAGCCCTCCAGGGTGCCGATCCGGGAGGCCGCCCGCGGGCAGGTGAGGTAGTAGGTGGTCGGGAACGGGGTCCCGTTGGGCAGCCGGGGCTCGGTGGTGACGACGTCCGGGTTGCCGCACGGGCAGCGGTGCCCGACCTCATGGATGGCCCGGGGTTCCCGCCCGAGCTGGGCAGCGATCGCCGCCTCGTCGGCGGGGTCGATCACTGCTCCCTGTCCTCCGGGGCGTCGATGTCGGTGGCGGCCGGTGGCTTGTCCCGCGGCGGGTTGCCGGCGAGGACGACGGACTGCCACGCGTCGTCGAACCACGGCTCGGGCGCCGGCTTCAGCGCGTCGGACGCCGTGGGCAGCTCGGTCTCCCCCTCGAGCGGCTTGCCGTCCTCACCGAGCACGACGTACGAGGTCTCGCCGGGCATGACGTAGCCGAAGCGCTCGCGGGCCTGCGCCCGGATGTAGGCGGGGTCGTTCCAGCGGCGCTTCTCGCGCTCGAGGTCGTCGATGCTGGCTTCGCGCTCCGCGATCTGGGCCTTGAGGTCGGAGATGTGGGTGCGCTGCTGGAGGTAGGCACGCATGGACGAGGCGTAGGACACCGTCAGGACTGCGACCACCAGGATCAGGATCGCCGCGCGGCCGGTGAACCGCGGCCGACGGGTCTCCTCCGCACCCGCGGCGAGGGGTGCGACCGGCGGCCGCGCACCACGTCCGGACCCGGAACGTCCGGGGCCCGGGCGGGTCCGCGGGCGGGACCCGCGGGGCGGCGTACGGCGGTTGTCGGCCATGCGTCCGGTCAGCCCTGGTAGCGCGGGAAGGCGCCGGCCCCGGCGTAGCGGGCGGCGTCGCCGAGCTCGTCCTCGATCCGGAGGAGCTGGTTGTACTTGGCGACCCGCTCCGACCGGGCCGGGGCACCGGTCTTGATCTGGCCGCAGTTGGTGGCGACGGCCAGATCGGCGATCGTGGTGTCCTCGGTCTCGCCGGAGCGGTGGCTCATCATGCAGCGGTAACCGTTGCGGTGCGCGAGGTCGACGGAGTCGAGGGTCTCGGTGAGCGAGCCGATCTGGTTGACCTTCACCAGGAGGGCGTTGGCCTGGCCTCCGCTGATGCCGCGCTGGAGCCGCTCGACGTTGGTGACGAAGAGGTCGTCGCCGACGATCTGGATCGTGCCGCCGAGCTGGTCGGTCATCGTCTTCCAGCCCTCCCAGTCATCCTCGTCGAGGGGGTCCTCGATGGACACGATCGGGAACGCGTCGCAGAGCTCGGCGTAGTAGGCCGTCATCTCGGCGCTCGTCTTGCTGCCGCCCTCGAAGGCGTAGGAGCCGTTGTCGTGGAACTCGCTCGCGGCGACGTCCATCGCGAGCGCGATGTCCTTGCCGAGCGAGAGCCCGGCGCCGGAGACCGCCTCGGCGATCAGGTCGAGCGCCGCACGGTTGCTGTCGAGGTTGGGGGCGAAGCCGCCCTCGTCGCCGAGGCCCGTCGCCAGGCCCTTCTGCTTCAGCACCGACTTGAGCGAGTGGTAGACCTCCGCGCCCTGGCGGAGCGCCTCGCGGAAGGTGGGGGCGCCGATCGGCGCGATCATGAACTCCTGGACGTCCACGTTGGAGTCGGCGTGCGACCCGCCGTTGAGGATGTTCATCATCGGGACCGGCAGCAGGTGGGCGTTGGGGCCACCGACGTACCGGTAGAGCGGCAGGCCCGCCGAGTCGGCCGCGGCGCGGGCGACCGCGAGCGAGACGCCGAGGATGGCGTTGGCGCCGAGGTTGGCCTTGTTGGGGGTGGCGTCGAGCTCGAGCATCGTCTGGTCGATGACCCGCTGGTCGTCGGCGGCGAGGCCCTCGACGGCGGGGCCGATCTTCTGGATCACCGCGTCCACGGCCTTGCCGACGCCCTTGCCGAGGTAGCGGTCACCACCGTCGCGGAGCTCGACCGCCTCGAACGCTCCGGTGGAGGCGCCACTGGGCACCATGGCCCGGGCGAACGCTCCGTCGTCGAGGAGGACCTCGACCTCGACGGTGGGGTTGCCGCGCGAGTCGAGGA
>JBKJUE010000025.1:0-21525 GCA_046590395.1 Nocardioides sp. | reverse complement strand
CGTGCTGCTCTATGGCCCTCCCGGCTGCGGCAAGACGCTGATCGCCAAGGCGGTCGCCAACTCGCTGGCCAAGAAGGTCTCCGAGCGCACCGGTGCGTCCGGGAAGTCGTACTTCCTCAACATCAAGGGCCCCGAGCTGCTCAACAAGTACGTCGGCGAGACCGAGCGCCACATCCGCCTGGTCTTCCAGCGGGCGCGCGAGAAGGCATCAATGGGCACGCCCGTCATCGTGTTCTTCGACGAGATGGACTCGCTCTTCCGCACGCGTGGCTCCGGGGTCTCCTCCGACGTCGAGAACACGATCGTGCCCCAGCTGCTCAGTGAGATCGACGGCGTCGAGGCGCTGGAGAACGTCCTCGTGATCGGTGCCTCCAACCGCGAGGACATGATCGACCCGGCCATCCTGCGCCCAGGCCGACTCGACGTGAAGATCAAGATCGAGCGGCCCGACGCCGAGTCGGCGCGCGACATCTTCTCCAAGTACCTCACCTCCCGGCTGCCGCTGCACAGCGTCGACCTGGCGGAGTTCAACGACGACCGCGAGGCGACCGTCGCGGCGATGATCCGCGCGACGGTGGAGCGGATGTACACCGAGTCGGAGGAGAACCGTTTCCTCGAGGTGACCTACGCCAACGGCGACAAGGAGGTCCTCTACTTCAAGGACTTCAACTCCGGCGCGATGATCCAGAACATCGTCGACCGGGCCAAGAAGATGGCGATCAAGGACCTCCTCGACCACGACCAGAAGGGCCTGCGTGTCTCCCACATGCTCCAGGCCTGCGTCGATGAGTTCAAGGAGAACGAAGACCTGCCCAACACCACCAACCCCGACGACTGGGCTCGAATCTCCGGCAAGAAGGGTGAGCGGATCGTGTTCATCCGCACGCTGGTCACCGGCAAGCAGGGCACTGAGCCGGGACGTTCGATCGACACGGTGGCCAACACCGGCCAGTACCTCTGACGGCCGGCATCGCGGGTGTCCGATCTCGCCCACTCGCGCCAGTCCCGACCCCACGAGGGTTGGGCACCGCACCCGAGGGGTACGACTCTGACCAGGACGCGATCAGCGCGTCTCCGCAGCGAGGAGCACCCCCATGAAGATCCTGCTCATCATCCTGGTCGTCGTCGCCATCCTGGCCGTGCTGTCCATGGTCATGCGTCGTCGCGGCTGAGCAGCTGTCTCACGGTCCCTCAGGGTCGGACCGCCCGACCGGCGTAGCCGTAGATCCAGGGCCGCATCACGGCTGGTCCGGGCTGGTACTCCGCGCGTAGGTCTGTCAGCTCAAGCCCGGCCCCCGTCACCAGGCCCGGGACGTCCCGGCTCAGGTGGCAGCCGGCGAAGACCCGACGCTGCACCGGGTCGAGGCGCCGCTGCCAGCGCGCCACGGACGGGTCCGGCGCGAGCCCGTGCTCCAGGAAGTGCAGCTGCCCACCCGGCCTCAGCACCCGGCGCACCTCTGACAGCGCGATCGCCGCGTCCGGGATCGTGCAGAGACTGAACGTGACCAGGGCCGAGTCGAAGGACGCGTCGGGCTCGGCGAGGGCCTGCCCGTCGAGGCCGGAGCGCTCGACGGGGACGTCGGTGCGGGCCCGGCGTCGCTCGGAGAGCGCCCAGCCCGCGTCGGCCGGCTCCACGGCACTCACCGAGCCCACGCCGGGCGGCAGGTGCTCCAGGTTGAGGCCGCTCCCGAAGCCGATCTCCAGGACCCGTCCGGTCAGGCCGGCACAGACCTCGGCACGCAGCTCGGCGATCTCGGGCGTGCTCAGCGCACGGTCGGTCAGGTGCGGGACGACACGGTCGGACCAGACACCCATGGCACTCCCTCCGGGAAGACGATGCCCCAGCGTAGGCTCGCCCGCATGAGTGTGCGGCGCGTGATGGGAACCGAGGTCGAGTACGGCATCTCGGTGCAGGGGCAACCCTTGGCGAACCCCATGGTGGCGTCGTCCCAGATCGTCAACGCCTACGCCTCGGCCACGGTGAAGGCCCGACGGGCCCGGTGGGACTTCGAGGAGGAGTCGCCGTTGCGCGACGCGCGTGGCTTCGACATGTCCCGGCAGATCGCCGACCCGTCCCAGCTCACCGACGAGGACATGGGCCTGGCCAACGTGATCCTCACGAACGGTGCCAGGCTCTACGTCGACCACGCCCACCCCGAGTACTCCACCCCCGAGGTCACCAACCCGCTCGACATCGTGCGCTGGGACAAGGCGGGGGAGCAGGTCATGCTCGACGCCTCCCGGCGGGCCAGCCAGCTGCCCGGCGGCGCCCCCATCAACCTCTACAAGAACAACACCGACAACAAGGGATCGTCGTACGGCGCCCACGAGAACTACCTGATGCGGCGCTCGACGCCGTTCGGCGACATCGTCCGGCACCTGACGCCGTTCTTCGTCAGCCGCCAGGTGGTGTGCGGGGCGGGCCGGGTCGGCATCGGGCAGGACGGCCGGGACCACGGCTACCAGCTCAGCCAGCGGGCCGACTACTTCGAGGTCGAGGTCGGCCTCGAGACCACGCTGAAGCGGCCGATCATCAACACCCGCGACGAGCCGCACGCCGACCCCGAGAAGTACCGCCGGCTCCACGTGATCATCGGCGACGCCAACCTCTCGGAGATCTCGACGTACCTCAAGGTCGGCACCACCGCTCTGGTGCTGGCGATGATCGAGGACCGGTTCATCAGCCAGGACTTCACGGTCGAGGGCTCCGTGGCCGCGCTGCGGGCGGTCTCGCACGACCCGACGCTCCAGGAGCTGATCACGCTCACCGACGGTCGCACGCTGACCGCGGTCCAGCTCCAGATGGAGTACCTCGACCTGGCCAGGAAGTACGTCGAGGACCGCCTCGGTGCCGACGTCGACGCCCAGACCCTGGACGTGCTCCAGCGGTGGGAGTCCGTGCTCGGCCGGCTCGAGCGCGACCCGATGTTGTGCGCCGAGGAGCTCGACTGGGTCGCGAAGCTCAAGCTGCTCGAGCAGTACCGCGACCGCGACGGGCTGGAGTGGGACGACGCCAAGCTCCAGCTGATCGACTACCAGTACTCCGACATCCGGCCCGAGAAGGGGCTCTACCACCGCCTCGTCGGCATGGGCCGCATCCAGCGCCTCCTCGACGACCACGTCATCGAGGTCGCCATGCACGACCCGCCGGAGGACACCAGGGCCTACTTCCGGGGCCGCTGCCTGGAGAAGTACGCCGACCACGTCGCCGCCGCGTCGTGGGACTCGGTGATCTTCGACCTGCCCGGGCGCGAGTCGCTCCAGCGGGTGCCGACGATCGACCCGCTGCGGGGGAGCAGGGCCCACGTGGGCGAGCTCCTCGACCGGTGCGACACGGCGTCGGAGCTGTTCGCGGCGCTCACTCGCTGACACACCTCGCGCAGACGAACCTCTCGCACCCACGATGTGGATAGGGTCGGGGCATGGCACAGGAGCAGAAGCAACCGCGGAAGTCCTCGGAGACCGACGAGGCGACCGAGGTCGCGCCGGAGACCGACGTCGTCGAGCGCAAGGGCGCGATGGACGACGACGTCGACGCGATCCTGGACGAGATCGACGACGTGCTCGAGACCAACGCCGAGGACTTCGTGAAGTCGTTCATCCAGAAGGGCGGCCAGTGACCGCCGACGGACCGCGACTGCCGGCGGCGTACCTCATGCCGGGCACGTCCTCCTTCAGCGACTTCCTGTCCGGGCAGGCACCCGACCTGCTCCCGTCGCGCCGTGCCGTGCCGCAGGGTCACGCCGGTGACCTGGCGCCGCACGGCACGACGATCGTCGCGGCGACGTTTCCGGGCGGCGTGGTCATGGCCGGCGACCGCCGGGCCACGATGGGCAACATCATCGCCCAGCGCGACATCGAGAAGGTCTTCCCCGCCGATGAGTTCTCCGCGGTTGGCATCGCCGGCACCGCGGGGCTCGCGGTCGAGATGGTGCGTCTGTTCCAGACCGAGCTCGAGCACTACGAGAAGATCGAGGGCAGCACCCTCTCGATGGACGGCAAGGCCAACCGGCTCGCCGCCCTCATTCGCGCCAACCTCGGGATGGCCATGCAGGGGCTGGCCGTCGTGCCGCTCTTCGCGGGCTTCGACCTCAACCACGACCTGGGCCGGATCTTCAGCTACGACGTCACCGGTGGGCGCTACGAGGAGACCGCGTTCCACTCGGTCGGCTCGGGTTCGCTGTTCGCCCGCGGCTCGCTGAAGAAGCTCTACCGCGAGGACTTCACCGCCGAGCAGACCGTCCAGGCCGTCGTCGAGGCGTTGTACGACGCCGCCGACGACGACTCGGCGACCGGTGGTCCCGACATCACCCGCCGGATCTTCCCGGTCGTCCAGGTGATCACCGTCGACGGCGGGCGCCGGATGCCCGACGCCGCGGTGGCCGCGATCGCCGACCGGGTGATCGCCGGCCGGATGAACCGTCCCGACGGCCCGGCCGCCCCGCTCGAGGGTGGAGGCAACTGACATGAGCATGCCGTTCTACGTCTCGCCCGAGCAGCAGATGAAGGACCGAGCCGACTTCGCCCGCAAGGGGATCGCCCGCGGCCGGTCCGTCGCGGCCGTCCAGTACGCCGACGGCGTCCTGTTCGTCTCCGAGAACCCGTCGCAGGCCCTCCACAAGGTCTCCGAGATCTACGACCGGATCGCGTTCGCCGCCGTCGGTCGCTACAACGAGTTCGAGAACCTGCGGATCGCCGGCGTGCGGCTCGCCGACATGCGCGGCTACGCCTACGACCGTCGCGACGTGACCGGTCGCGGACTGGCCAACGCCTACGCCCAGACCCTCGGCACCATCTTCTCCAGTGGCGGCGAGAAGCCCTACGAGGTGGAGCTGTTCGTCGCCGAGATCGGTGACGACCCCGCCGACGACCAGCTCTACCGGCTCACCTACGACGGCCAGGTCGCCGACGAGCACGGCTACGCCGTGATGGGCGGAGCCGCCGACGTCGTCGGCGACTACCTCAAGAGCCGCTACTCCGAGGGGGCGAGCCTCGACGCGGCCCTGCACCTCGCGGTGGAGGCGCTCGGTCACTCCGTTGACGACAAGGGCAACGAGGCGGACCGGGTGATCCCGGTCGAGGACCTCGAGGTGGCGATCCTCGACCGCACCCGCACCCGGCCACGCAAGTTCGTCCGGCTCCGTCCGGATCGGCTGGCCGCCCTGCTGAGCGACCGCGGCCCGTCCGAGCCCGCGCCCGAGGAGCCCGAGGACGGGCTGCCCGGTGGAGCCACGTCCGACGGCATCCCCGACGACCCCGCCGACCCGACCGACCAGGTCAGCGGCGACGTCGCCCCGCTGGAGGACCCGGTGTCCGGCGAGCCCTCCGGGGACGCTCCGGAGGAGCCCCCGGTCGCGCCTCCGGCTGGGACGGATCCGTCCCAGCCGGAGTCGTGAGCCCGACCGACGCCGAGCGGGCCTGGACCCGGGTGGGGCCGGACCGGCCGGCGTACTCCGGTTTCGTCCGGGTCGTGCAGCGCACGCTGCGGCTCCCGGACGGTCGCGAGGCGGTCTGGGACATGCTCGACACCCCGGCGTCCGTGGCGGTCCTGCCGCTGACGCCGGCCGGCGACATCGTCTGCGTGCGTCAGTACCGGCCCGGCCCGGGACGTGTCGTCCTGAGCCTGCCCGGCGGTCTCGTCGACGAAGGTGAGGACGTCGTCGCGGCGGCCGAGCGCGAGCTGCGCGAGGAGACGGGCTACGCCGCCGGATCGGTGGTGGTCGTCGGCTCGACGATGCCCAACAACGGCACCCACCCGAGGTATGCCGCGGTCGCGCGCGACTGCGTGCTCGCCCACGAGCAGGAGCTCGACGAGCTCGAGGACTGCGAGCCGGTGGTGCTCAGCCTCGCCGACGTGCGGGCCGAGCTCCGGGCCGGCCGGATGGCGGCCACCGAGCAGACCTACCTGGCGCTGGACCACCTCGGGCTGCTCTGAGCCATCGCGACGGCTGCGTCCACCAGGGACACCCGGTGGAGCGACGGCACCTCGGCGAGCGGGATCCAGCGGGCCTCGTCGGTGGTGCCGTCGACCTCGTGCCGCAGCTCCCCGCCGACCACCCTGGCCTCGAACACCACCCGGATCGACTTC
This sequence comes from Nocardioides sp., assembly GCA_046590395.1. Classification (GTDB taxonomy): domain Bacteria; phylum Actinomycetota; class Actinomycetes; order Propionibacteriales; family Nocardioidaceae; genus Nocardioides. The sequence continues at coordinate 15,437 of JBKJUE010000025.1, read as the reverse complement.
ATCGGCCGGGTCGAGGGCCGCATCCGCCTCGCGGGTGGGACGACGTGGCTGTCGATGCCCAGCAACTGTCCGAGCTCGATGTCGTAGCCGGTCTCCTCGCGCAGCTCGCGCACGGCGGCCTCCTCGACGGTCTCGTCGAGCTCGACACCACCACCGGGCATCGTCCACTGGGGCTGCTCGGCCTCGTTCCAGAGTGCGAGCAGGATCCGGTCCTGGTCGTCGCGGACGACGGCGTAGGCCGCCAGCCGGGTGTCGTAGTCACGGAAGTCCACGATCGGTGAGGGTACGCCCCCTAGGGTGGGGGCGTGGACCGGCGGATCTTCGGTATCGAGAACGAGTACGGCGTCACGTGCACGTTCCGCGGACAGCGCCGCCTGAGTCCCGACGAGGTTGCCCGTTACCTGTTCCGCAAGGTGGTGAGCTGGGGCCGCAGCAGCAACGTCTTCCTGCGCAACGGCGCCCGCCTCTACCTCGACGTCGGCAGCCACCCCGAGTACGCCACCCCCGAGTGCGACGACATCAGCGAGCTGGTGACGCACGACAAGGCGGGGGAGAGGGTCCTCGAGGGCCTGCTGCTCGACGCCGAGCAGCGGTTGCACGACGAGGGAATCGCGGGCGAGATCTACCTGTTCAAGAACAACACGGACTCCGCCGGCAACTCCTACGGCTGCCACGAGAACTACCTCGTCGGCCGCGCCGGGGAGTTCACCCGGCTCGCCGACATCCTCATCCCTTTTCTCGTGACCCGGCAGATCATCGTCGGGGCCGGCAAGATCACGCAGACGCCGCGAGGGGCGTCGTACAGCGTGAGCCAGCGCGCCGAGCACATCTGGGAGGGCGTCTCGAGCGCCACGACCCGGAGCCGGCCGATCATCAACACCCGCGACGAGCCGCACGCCGACGCCGAGAAGTACCGTCGACTGCACGTGATCGTCGGCGACTCCAACATGAGCGAGACCACCACCATGCTCAAGGTGGCCAGCTGCGACCTCGTCCTCCGGATGATCGAGGAGGGCGTGGTGATGCGCGACCTCACCATGGAGAACCCGATCCGGGCGATCCGGGAGATCTCGCACGACGTCACCGGGCGTCGCAAGGTGCGGCTCGCCAACGGCCGGGAGGCGAGCGCACTGGAGATCCAGGGCGAGTACCTCTCCAAGGCTCGCGACTTCGTCGACCGCCGCCAGATCAGCACGCCGGTCATCGAGCGGGCGCTGGACCTGTGGGAGCGCGGGCTGAAGGCCGTGGAGTCCGATGACCTCGGCCTGGTCGACCGCGAGATCGACTGGGTCATCAAGTGGAAGCTAATCGACCGCTACCGGGCCAAGCACGGGCTGCCGCTGGGTCACCCCCGCATCGCCCAGCTCGACCTGGCCTACCACGACATCCACCGTGGTCGTGGGCTCTACTACCTGCTCGAGAAGCGCGGGGCGGTCGCCCGGGTCAGCACCGACCTGAAGATCTTCGAGGCCAAGTCTGTGCCGCCGCAGACGACCCGGGCCCGGCTCCGTGGCGAGTTCATCCGCAAGGCTCAGGAGCGGCGGCGGGACTTCACCGTCGACTGGGTCCACCTCAAGCTCAACGACCAGGCGCAGCGGACCGTCCTGTGCAAGGACCCCTTCCGGGCCCACGACGAGCGGGTGCAGCGGCTGATCGACGGCATGTGACGCCTCGCCCGCGGGCGTGGACCGGTGCCGCGGACTCTCAGGCACGCCGGATATGGTGACCGCTGCTGTCCTGAAACCCCGATCGTCTGAAGGTGAAACTGTGCGTCGACACACTCGTGTCCTCCCGCTCCTGCTTCCCGTCGTGCTGGCCCTCGGCCTGTCGTCCTGCGGCGACGACGACGCGGGTGGTGGCGGCGGTTCCGAATCCTCCACCGACCCGCTGACCACGGTCACCATCAGTGGTGAGCAGGGCGCGGCACCGGAGGTCGCCTGGGACGGAGACTTCGAGGCGGAGGAGACCACGTCCGAGGTGCTCACCGAGGGCGAGGGCGACGAGGTTGCCGTCGGGGACAAGGTCGTGGCCCACATCTGGATCGGCAACGGCTTCTCCCAGGAGGTGGCCTTCAGCTCCTACGAGACCGGCGGTCCGGAGACCCTGACCGTCGACGACAAGACGCTCAGCGAGGTCTTCATCGAGGGCCTCGAGGGTCACACCATCGGCTCCCGGGTCGCGGTGGCCGCGCCGGCCGAGACCGCCTTCGGCGAGCAGGGCAACCCGCAGCTGGGCATCGGCAACAAGGACAGCATCCTGGTGATCGTCGACCTCATGGAGATGTACGAGGAGCCGAAACCCACCGACGTGCCCCAGGCACAGATGCCCTCCCTGGTGGAGAAGAAGGGCGAGCCCACCGCGCTCGACTTCGACGGATTGTCGAAGCCGGACGCCGACGGCGACCTCCTCCGGACCGTCCTCGAGGAGGGCGACGGCGAGGTCCTCACCCCCGACTCGACGATCAAGGCCGACTACCTCGGCATGGTCTACGACGGCAAGAAGCCCTTCGACGAGAGCTACAGCAAGAAGCCGGCGGAGTTCGCGCTCACCGGCGTCGTCGAGGGCTGGACCTACGGCCTGTCCGGGCTGAAGGTCGGCAGCCGGGTGCTGCTGTCGATCCCGCCGGACCTGGGCTACGGCGCCCAGGAGCAGGCGGCCATCCCGGCCAACAGCACGCTCTACTTCGTGGTCGACATCATCTCCGCGAAGTAGCCTCAGGCGGAACCGGACGGGAGAGCAGCATGGTGGCGGACAAGAGCGAACGCCTGCTCAACCTGCTCATCATGCTGCTCGTCCAGCGGCACTTCGTCTCCAAGGAGCGGATCCGCTCGATCCTCTACCCCGACTCGGGGGTGGAGGCCTTCGAGAAGATGTTCGAGCGTGACAAGGACGACCTGCGCAGCCTCGGCGTGCCCATCGAGGTCGGCAACATGGACGCCTACTTCGACGACGAGCCGGGTTACCGGATCCGTCCGGACGAGCTCCAGCTGCCGAAGATCGAGCTCACCGGCGACGAGGCTGCGGTGATCGCCCTCGCCACGCGGGTGTGGGAGCACGCGCGGCTGGCCGAGGCCACCACGGAGGCGGTGCGCAAGCTCACCGCGTTCGGCCTCCCCGTCGACGTCTCCGCCCTCGACATCGCCCAGCCCCGGCTGACCGCCGACGAGCCGTCGTTCGACGTGTTCTGGGAGGCCACCCAGGACCGGACGCCCGTCGAGTTCGACTACCTCCGCCCGGCCCAGCCGGAGCCCACGACCCGCCACCTCCAGCCGTGGGGCGTCGTGCGCTACTCCGGCCGCTGGTACGCCGTCGGTCTCGACACCGATCGGGGTGAGGAGCGGATCTTCCGCCTGTCACGGGTCCAGGGTGCCGCACGCAAGGTGGGGGAGCCCGGCTCCTACGACGTGCCCGCAGGCGTCGACATCCACGACATGGCCCGCCGGCTCGCGCCGGAAGCGGTGACCGAGCCGGTCACGGTGCTGGTCCGCGACCACGCCGGGCACGGCCTGCGTCGCAGCGCCGACCACGTCGACCACGGCGTCCCCGGACCCGACACGATCACCGGCTGGGACCGGCTCCGGCTCGACCGGGGTGGCATGGACCTCGCCGACGAGCTGCTGACCTACGGCCCCGACGTGTACGTCGAGTCGCCGCCCGAGCTGCACGACGCCGTCGTGACCCGGCTCCGCGCCGTGGTCGAGCAGGGGGTCGGATGACCAGCGCACCCGCGCCCGGAGGAGCCAAGGCCCAGGTGGCCCGCCTGCTGCGTCTCGTGCCCTACCTCCACGCCCGCGGCTCGGTCCGGATCGAGGAGGCCGCGGCTGCCCTCGAGATCACCGCCGACCAGCTGGTCAGCGACCTGAAGGTCCTCTTCATGTGCGGCCTGCCGGGCGGTTACCCCGACGACCTGATCGACGTCGACCTCGACGCCCTCGAGGGCCCCGACGGTGATGGCGTGATCCGGGTGTCCAACGTCGACTACCTGGCCCGCCCCCTCCAGCTCTCGCCGACCGAGGCGACCGCCGTCATCGTCGCGCTGCGGGCCCTGCGCAACGGTGCGACCGACACCACCCGCGAGGTCGTCGACCGCACGCTCGCCAAGCTCGAGGCGGCCGCGCAGGGCCGGGTGGACCCGCGCGTCGACCCGGGGGCCGAACGGGTCGTCGACGACGGCAGCCGGTTCCGTCCGCTGCTCGAACAAGCCGTCGCAGACCAGCGCCAGGTCCGGCTGGCCTACTACGTCCCGTCGCGCGACGAACAGTCCGACCGGGTGGTCGACCCGCGCGGCGTCATCCGCACGCACGGGCGCGACTACCTCGACGCGTTCTGCCACAGCGCAGAGGCGCCACGACTGTTCCGGCTGGACCGGATCTTCGACGCCGAGCTGCTCGAGACCTCGATCGAGACCCCGGCCGAGGCACCCCGCAACCTGTCCGACGGGCTGTTCCAGCGGTCGGCCGACACCACCGTGGCGACGGTCCGCCTCGCTCCGTCCGCCCACTGGGTGGTCGAGTACCACCCCGTGGAGGCCGTCCGCCGGCTCGCAGACGGTGACCTCGAGGTCGACCTGCTGGTGGGCGACGGCCGCTGGCTGCGCCGCCTGCTGCTACGGCTCGCGCCGCACGCCGAGGTGATCGGACCCGAGGAGTTCACCTCAACCTTCATGGCCGCCGCGCAGGACACGCTCAGGTTGTACGAGGATCGCGGCGTACGATGAACCGAGACCGCCAGCAACACGTGAGGAAGACCAGATGAATCCGCTCATCGCCATCCCCGGTGGCTGGGAACTCGTGCTCGTCGTTCTTGTGATCCTCTTGCTCTTCGGTGCCAAGAAGCTCCCCGAGCTGGCCCGCGGCACCGGTCGCGCCCTGCGCATCTTCAAGGCCGAGACCAAGGGCCTGGTCGACGACGACGACGACGTCAAGACCGCGGAGGAGAAGGAGATCGAGGCCCGCCGGGTCAGCACGGACCCCGTGACCGGTGAGCCGATCGTCCGCGAGCAGCGCGACGGCACCACCAGCTGAGCTCGACCACGACCTCGGTGTCCCTTCGCGGCTTCGTCGGACTCTTCTCCGGAACGCCTCACCACCCCGTCGGTGCTGACGGCCGGATGGCCCTCTCGGACCACCTGCGGGAGCTGCGCGCCCGGATCCTCAAGATCGCGGTGGTGATCACCGTGGGCCTGGCGGTCTCGTTGTTCTTCTTCGACGAGATCTTCCAGCTGGTCCTCGGCCCCTACGAGGACGCCCAGTCGGCGCTGGGGTCGTCGGTCAACACCGAGGCGACCATCGCCGGCGCCGGCGGCCCGCTGATGCTCTACCTCAAGCTCTGCGGCCTGGTCTCGGTGATCCTGACCAGCCCGCTCTGGCTCTACCAGATCTGGGCGTTCATCCTGCCCGGCCTGCACGCCAAGGAACGCAAGTGGAGCCGGGTCTTCGCCGCCGTCGCCGGGCCGCTCTTCCTCGGGGGTGTCGCCGTCGGCTACCTCACCCTGCCGAAGGGTCTCGAGATCCTGATCGGGCTGACCCCGGCCGACCTGACCAACCTGGTGGAGTTCGGCGACTACCTCACCTTCCTCATCCGCACGCTGCTGGTCTTCGGCATCGCCTTCGAGATCCCGGTGTTCGTGATCCTGCTGAATCTCGCCGGCGTGCTGTCGGGGGCGGCGCTCGGTGCGCACCGGCCGTGGATCGTGATCGGCACGTTCATCTTCGCCGCCGTCGCCACGCCGTCCACGGACCCCTTCACGATGCTCTTCCTCGCGATCCCGATGGTCCTGCTGTTCGGCATCTCCGAGGTGATCGCGCGAATGCTCGACCGGCGCAAGCGCGAGCGCGAGGAGCTCAAGGCGCTCGCCGACGACGAGGCGTCCCCGCTGTGAACGACCTCGATCCCTTCGACCTCCCCGACTGGCTGGGCGAGGGCAGCGTCACCTGGGCCTCCGACGGCGGGGTGCGGGACTGCCACCTGGTGACCGGGGTGCTGAGCGGGTCCGGCCAGGACGACGTCGCGTGCGACCTGCTCGCCGTCGACGAGGCCCATCCCTCCCCGGTGGCCGGCGACGACGTCCGCACCCGGGCCCACCTGGCCTGGCGGCACGGCCAGATCCTCCTCGTCGAGCGCGACGGGCGGCTGACGCTCGCCGTTCCCGGCACGTCCTTCACCGCCGACCAGGTGCTCGACGCCCTCGGCCGCCTCGCCAAAGCGGTGGGGGCGGCACCCGAGCACTTCGCGGCGCGGCTGGGTGTCGGTGCCGACCGTCCACGGTGGGAAGGCTCCGGCCGCTAGGGTCGGGCTGTGGCCGGCAACTCGCGCGAGATCGCGCTCCTGACCAATCCGACCTCGGGCAAGGGCAAGGGTGCCCGGGCGCGTGACGTCGTCCTCACCCGGCTCCGCGACGCTGGCATCGTGGTCCGCAACCTCGAGGGCCGCGACGTCGACGAGGCGCTCGACCTCGCCCGCCAGTGCGTCGCCGACGGGGTGGACGCGCTCGTCGTCTGCGGCGGGGACGGCATGGCGCACCTGGGAGCCCAGGCGGTCGCCACCACCGGCATCCCGCTCGGCATCATCCCCGCCGGCACCGGCAACGACGTCGCCCGCTACTTCGACCTTCCCCGCAAGGACCCGGCGGCCGCCGCGGACCGGGTGATCGCGTTCGAGCCCCGCACGATCGACCTGGCGCGGAGCGGCACGAAGTACTTCATCACCGTGCTGGCCGCCGGCTTCGACGCCATCGTCAACGAGCGCGCCAACCGGATGACCTGGCCGAAGGGGCAGATGCGCTACAACCTGGCGACGCTCGCCGAGCTGCGGGTCTTCAAGCCGATCCCGTACACGATCGAGATCGACGGCGAGACCAGGCGTCTCGACGCGATGATGGTGGCGGTCGGCAACGGCGTCTCCTACGGCGGCGGGCTTCGGATGGCCGAGGGCGCCAAGCTCGACGACGGGCTTCTCGACGTGGTCATCATCAAGCCGATGAGCAAGGGCGGCCTGGTCAAGACCTACCCCAAGCTCTTCAAGGGCACCCACGTCACCCACCCCCAGTACGAGCACCACCTCGCGCGCACGGTCACCGTCGCCGCGCCCGGGATCGTGTCGTACGCCGACGGTGAGCGCTTCGGCGCCCTCCCCCTGACCATCGAGTGCGCACCCGGAGCGCTGAGCGTCCTTGCCTGACACCGACCGCACCCCGGCCGAGCGCTACGCCGACCACCGGAGAGGCCGCGAGCACCCCGTCCTGAACGACTTCGCCGGCCACTACGACTTCGCGCTCGACGACTTCCAGCTGCGCGCCTGCCGAGAGATCGAGGAAGGGCGCGGGGTCCTGGTGGCCGCGCCCACCGGGTCCGGCAAGACCATCGTCGGCGAGTTCGCGATCCATCTTGCGCTGGCCACGGGTCGCAAGTGCTTCTACACGACGCCGATCAAGGCGCTGTCCAACCAGAAGTACAACGACCTCGTCGCCCGCTACGGGGAGAGCCAGGTCGGGCTCCTGACCGGCGACAACAGCGTCAACGGCGAGGCGCCGGTCGTGGTGATGACCACCGAGGTGCTGCGCAACATGCTGTACGCCGGATCGCGCACCCTCCTCGGCCTCGGGTTCGTCGTGATGGACGAGGTGCACTACCTGGCCGACCGGGACCGCGGTGCGGTCTGGGAGGAGATCATCATCCACCTGCCCGAGTCGGTGTCGCTGATCTCCTTGTCGGCCACGGTCTCCAACGCCGAGGAGTTCGGCGAGTGGCTGGAGACGGTCCGCGGCGACACGACCACGATCGTGGAGGAACGCCGACCCGTCCCGCTCTACCAGCACGTGATGGTCGGGAAGCGGCTGCTCGACCTGTTCGCCGACTCCGACGTCGACGCGTCCGCCGGCTTCGTGAAGGAGGGCGCACCGGTCAACAACGAGCTGGTCAAGATCGCCCGCGACGACTGGGCCAGCAGCCGGCTGATGCGGGACCGGCGCTCGCCCCGCAAGGGCAAGCCGGGCTCGTCGAAGAACCCGCGGGCCGTCGGCAACGGGCGCCGGGTGTGGATCCCGACCCGGGTCGACGTGATCGACCGGCTCGACCGCGAGGGACTGCTCCCCGGCATCGTCTTCGTCTTCAGCCGGGTCGGCTGTGACGCGGCGGTCACCCAGTGCCTGAGCGCCGGCATCCGGCTGACCACGCCCCAGGAGCGCGACGAGATCTTCGCGTTCGTCGAGGGAAGCTGCCGGCACCTGCCCGACGAGGACCTCCACGTCCTCGGCTACCACGACTTCCTCGACGGGCTGACCCGCGGCGTGGCGGCACACCACGCGGGCATGCTGCCGGCGTTCAAGGAGTGCGTGGAGAAGCTCTACGTGCGCGGGCTGTGCAAGGTCGTCTTCGCGACCGAGACCCTTGCCCTGGGCATCAACATGCCGGCCCGGACGGTCGTCATCGAGAAGCTGAGCAAGTGGAACGGCGAGACCCACGCCGACATCACCCCCGGGGAGTACACCCAGCTCACGGGACGCGCCGGCCGACGCGGCCTCGACACCGAGGGGCACGGGGTCGTGCTCTGGCAGCCGGGCATGGACCCGCGGGAGCTCGCGGGACTTGCCTCCACCCGGACCTATCCGCTCCGCTCGTCGTTCCGTCCGTCGTACAACATGGCGGTCAACCTCGTGCACCAGTTCGGCCGGGACACCTCGCGCGCGCTGCTGGAGCAGTCGTTCGCGCAGTTCCAGGCCGACAAGGCGGTCGTCGGACTGGCCCGCCAGCTCCGCAAGAGCGAGGACGCCCTCGACGGATACCGCGAGGCGGCCACCTGTCACCTGGGCGACTTCATGGAGTACGCCGAGCTCCGTCGCCGGATCAGCGACGTGGAGAAGAACGCGTCCCGCGCCCGGCGCCAGGACCGGCGCGAGGAGGTGCTGACCTCGCTGTCCCGGTTGAAGCCCGGCGACGTGATCGAGGTGCCGGGCGGCAAGTTCGCGGGCTTCGCGGTGGTCGTGGACCCGGGGCTCTCCGGGCACGAGCCCCGTCCCTACGTCGTGACGGCCGAGCGCCAGGCCCGGCGGCTGGCGATCCTGGACTTCCCGACGCCGGTCACGGCGATGACCCGGCTCAAGGTCCCCCGCAACTTCAACGGCCGCAACCCGCAGATGAGGCGCGACCTGGCCGCGGCCCTCCGCTCACGCACCCACCAGCTCACGTCGCCGCCTCCCGCCTCGCGCAAGGCCGAGCTCGACGAGGGCACCGAGCGCGAGGTCGCCCGCCTGCGCGCCGACCTCACGGCACACCCCTGCCACGGTTGCCCGGACCGGGAGGAGCACGCCCGCTGGTCGGAGCGCTGGTTCAAGCTCGACCGCGACGCCAAGACCCTGCGCCGGCGCGTGGAGCAGCGCACCAACACGGTCGCCCGGCAGTTCGACCGGGTCTGCGAGGTGTTGACGGCCCTGGAGTACCTCGACGGTGACACCGTCACCGAGCGGGGCCGGCACCTGCAACGGATCTACTCCGACGTCGACCTGCTGGCCGCGGAGTCGCTGCGGCACGGCCTCTGGGACGACCTGGACGCCTCCGGGCTGGCCGCCGCCCTGTCGATCCTGGTCTTCGAGGCCCGGCGGCCCGACGACGCCACGTCACCCCGCCTTCCCGGCGGTCCGATCAAGCCCGCCCTCGCCGAGATGGTGCGGCTGTGGGGCGAGCTGGACGCGCTCGAGAAGGAGCACAAGCTCGACTACCTCCGCGAGCCCGACCTCGGCTTCGCGTGGGCGGCGTACCGCTGGGCGGAGGGCGACGACCTCGACTCGGTGCTCGACACGACCGACCTCGCGGCGGGCGACTTCGTGCGCTGGATGAAGCAGCTGCTCGACCTCGCCGGGCAGATCGCCGATGCCGCTGGTGACACGCCGTTGCGCGCCACGGCCCGTGAGGTCGTACGCCGGCTCCGGCGCGGAGTGGTGGCCTACTCCTCCCTGTCGGAGTGATCGTGGTCGGCGGCGAGGGTCTCGACGAGGCGCTGCACGGCGCTGTCGAGACCGAACTCGGCGCTGAGCGCGGTGAGCATCTCCGGGTCCTGCGGTGTGCGGGGGAGTGTGGTGTCGGGTTCGCCCAGGTCGATGTCGCGGGTGACGGCGACGACCTTCGGCGCCACCTCGAGGTAGTCGAGCGCGGCCTTCACCTTGCCGCGAGGACCCGGACCCATGTCGGCGCCGAGGTCCTGGGCGGCGGCGACGATCCCGGGGATGTCGCCGAAGCGACCGAGCAGCGTCGCCGCGGTCTTCTCGCCGACGCCCGCGACCCCGGGGAGCCCGTCGGAGGCATCACCGCGGAGCGTGGCGAAGTCGGCGTACTGGTGGGCCTCGACGGCGTACTTGTCGCGGACCCAGTCGTTGGTGACCCGCTCGTGGTTGCCCACGCCGCGGGCGATGTAGAGAACCCGCACGCCGGCCGCGTCGTCGACCAGCTGGAACAGGTCGCGGTCCCCGGTGACGATGTCGACGGGCATCGGTGCGCCGGTGGCGAGGGTGCCGATCACGTCGTCGGCCTCGTAGCCGTCGGCCCCGACGACGCTGATGCCGAATGCGGCGAGGACGGCCTGGATGACCGGGATCTGGACCTCGAGCGGGTCCGGCACCTCCTCGATGTCCGGCTTCGGCCCGGCGACGGGGGCCTCCACCCGGTGCGCCTTGTAGGACGGCAGGAGGTCCACCCGCCACTGCGGACGCCAGTCGTTGTCCCAGCAGCAGACCAGGTGGGTGGGTTCGTACTGCCCGACGAGCCTGGAGATGAAGTCGAGCAGGCCGCGGACGGCGTTGACCGGCGTACCGTTGGGCGCCTTGATCTCCGGAACGCCGTAGAAGGCACGGAAGTACATCGACGCAGTGTCCAGCAGCATCAGGCGCTCAGTCACGTCGCGCATCCTGCCATGCGGCGACCGCTACCCTGTGCCGCGTGACCCAGTCTGACCTCGAAGCGACCGACCGCCGGATCCTCGAGCTCCTGGCGGCCGACGGCCGGATGTCGTTCACCGACCTCGGCAAGGCCACCGGTCTCTCGACCTCGGCCATCCACCAGCGGGTGAAGCGGCTCGAGCAGCGTGGCCTGATCACCGGGTACCACGCCACGATCGACCACGCCGAGATCGGGCTGCCGCTCACGGCCTTCATCTCCATCCGTCCGATCGACCCGTCGGAGCCGGACGACTCGCCCGAGCGGCTGCGGGACATCGGCGAGATCGAGTCGTGCTGGTCGGTGGCCGGCGACGAGTCCTACATCCTCAAGGTGCGGGTGCCGACCCCGGCCGGCCTCGAGGATCTCCTCGCCCGGATCCGGGCCGACGCCAACGTCTCGACCCGCACCACGATCGTGCTGTCCACGCCGTACGAGAACCGTCCCGTCACCTGAGCAGGGCATAACCCAGGGCGGCGGCGCCTCGTTGTCCCGGGCATGTCGTCACGTGCTCTCGTCCTGCTGCTGGCCGCCCTGGTGGCCCTCACCGGAGCCGTCGTCGCGCCCCTGACAGGCCCCACCACCGGTCTCGGCACGGCCGCGGGAGCCGCTGTCGAACCCCGCCTGCGGGTGGGTGTCGGCCGTGCCGACATCACGCCGCCGACCGGGTACTTCACCATGGGCAACGTGCGCTCGGACGCGCGGGCGAAGGGCCAGCACACCCGTCTGCAGGCCCGGGCGATCGTGCTGGAGCGCGGCGACACGAAGGTCGCGCTCGTCGTCACCGATCTCTGCTGCGTCGCCGGAGGACTGCTGACCGAGGCCGCCAAACGGCTGGAGGGCCGGGGCATCGACGAGCGGTCGATGGTCGTCGCGGGTACCCACACCCACAGCGCGCCCGGGCAGTACTTCCCGTTCGCCGCCTACGACATCACCTTCCCCAACGTCCCGACGCCGACCCAGTTCAGCGTCCAGCCGGATCCCCAGCTCTACGCCTTCCTCGCACGACAGATCGCCACCGCCATCCAGCGCGCCGACGACGACCTGGGGCCGGGCGCCGCAGCGTGGGGGCACACCGAGATCCCGGTCGGGCTCACCGAGAACCGCTCCATCGAGGCACACCTGGCCAACTACGGTATCGAGCGCGAGCTGGGGGAGGGGAGCGCCGCCGAGAGCCCGCACGGCGCCACCAGCACCATCGACCCCGACCTCGACGTGCTGCGCGTCGACAAGCTGCTCGACGGGCGCCTCGTGCCAGTGGGGATGTGGTCGACCTTCGCCAACCACGGCACGGTGACGCTGGGCTCGCGCGCCCAGAGCTACAACGGGGACCACCTCGGGGCAGCCATGCTGACCGCCGAGGACGCGTTGCGGCGTACGGGCGGGGCACCTCCGGGACAGGACGTCGTCACCGCCTTCTCGAACGCCGACGAGGGTGACACCTCCTCGGCACTCGACCGCACCGGTCCCGCCGCCGCCGAGTACGTCGGTCGCGTGGAGGCCGCCGCGATGCTGCGGGCCTGGGCCGGTGCTGGCGACCGGCTCTCGTCCACCCCGGAGCTGGACCTGCGCTGGACCCGCTTCTGCTTCTGCGGGCAGGAGACGGAGGGCGGCCGGGTCGACGACAAGGCGGTGCCCGGGCTGCCACTGCTGACCGGCTCCGACGAGCACCGCGGGCAGCTGCACGAGAACACCGGCGTCGTCTTCGAGGGCCACCGGCTGCCGGTCGAGGCGGGACCACAGGGCAACAAGATCCAGCTCGAGCCCCAGGGCGTCCCGATCCCGGTGGGTGCGCCGCTCGCGGTCGTCCGCGTCGGCGACGGGGTTGTCGTCTCCAACCCGGGTGAGGTGACGACCGAGGTGGGCCGTCGACTCAAGGAGGCGGTCACGTCTGCCTTTGCCGGGACCGGCGTGCGCTCGGTGGCGATCAGCGGCCTCGCGAACGAGTACCAGGGCTACTTCACGACCCCCGAGGAGTACGCCTGGCAGGCCTACGAGGGCGGCCAGACCAACTTCGGCAAGTACAGCGCCAACCTGCTCGTCGAGCAGACCGGGCTGCTCGCGGCGTCGATGGCCGAGGGCCGGCCGGCCCCGCCGGCGTACGACTTCGACCCGACCAACGGCCTCCAGCCCGACACCACGCCGTTCCCCGACGGTGCCGAGCAGGGCGAGGTCCTGGACCAGCCGGTCCCGGTCACGCGGCTGGGGCGGGCGGCGTTCTCCTGGCGCGGGGGCGCCCGGGGCACCGACCGGCCGCTCGACCGGGCGTTCGTCAACGTGCAGCGCCGGGTCGACGGCGGATGGCGACGGGTGCACGACGACCTCGGCACCACCATCGAGTGGCGGGTCGCGGGCAACGAGCAGGTGCCGCTCGGCGCGCGCTACGCGATGGAAGCCCATGAGGGCCGCTACACGACGCACTGGGAAGTGCCGCTGGACACCATCCCCGGCGACTACCGGTTCGTGGTGAAGGCGAAGCAGTACCGGCTGGCGTCGGCGGCGTTCCCGGTCTCCCGGGGGTCGCTGCTCTCGGTCGCCCCGGTGCGAGCTCCGGAGGGGAAGGCCTCCTTCACACTGACGTACCCGCAGCCCGACCCGTACGTCGACCTGACCTGGCGGCCCCAGGTCGCTTCCGGCACCGCTGTGACGGTGCTCGTCGACGGAGCGACCGTCGTGGTCAGCCCGTCACGTCGCGACGTCTTCACCGTCGACGCCGCGCCGGGCGACCTGGTCGTCGTCCCGGGCCACACCGTCGGTGACCCCTACGGCAACCGCACCGCGCGGCGTACCTCCTTCACCGCAGGGGCGCCCACCGCCCCGCGGCCCCGCGAGGAGTACCCCGTCCTGTCGCCGTGGTGACGGGCGGTTGCGATCCCCGGTTAACCGGGGATCGCTGCACATCCAAGGCACTGCAACGCCCGAGAAGTGCACCGAGTGACTGAGTGCTGTGACTCAGGAGGCCTGAGAGGTAGCTACCAGCAAAGCGCGGATTCGCGCGACGGTGCGGGCCGGGTCCATGAGGTCAGCCCAGGTGATCCGGATGCAGCGCCATCCAGTGAGCTCACGAACCCGGTCCTCGCGACGCTTCTCGCGGAGGACCGCCGCTGTGGTGGTCTCGCCGTCGCGTAGGTGCTTCGTGTACTTCTCCCTGCCGTCGAACTCCAGCCACACGCCGTACTCGGGCCAGGCGAAGTCCAGTCTTGCGACCTCCCGACCCCCGGCGTCCCGGACGGCGTACTGCGGTTCAGGGGCTGGCAGTCCGTGCCGCCAGCACATGAAGAAGGTGCGGGACTCGCCGGCCGACTCGACGCGAGGATCCGCCAGTCGGAGGACCAGATCCGTCTTGAGTGTGTGGGGGTTCCTGTTCATCGACTCGTACCGGGCGGCCATGTCCTGGAGGGTCGTCAGGCCGGCGTGAAGGAGGTGGTTGACCACGCAGAGACTCGTCTCGGTGTCTGCCACCGTCGTGACGTCGAGGGCGGTCCGGGTCGGATGGGTGTATTCCAGACTGTCCCGCGTGATGACGTCACCCGGGAGCAGGATCCCCTGATGTTGATGGACGCCCGCCTCGTGCCGACCTGCGCGTTGGTCTCGTCGGGTCACGTGCACGACGTCGAGCCGTAGGTTCCAGAGCGGAGCGCCGTAGGCGGGCAGCGCCGACACGTGGCTGAGCACGAGGTCCGTGCGAGCCTGTTTGAGGACCGCAGACGCCAGCAACGCGTGTCGTTGTGATTCATCGGCTTGATCCCAGATCGCCCTGGCGACGTAGGCGCCGCGACGCAGGCGGTGCCACTCCTTGGCGCTGACAAGCTGGGTGATCTCGCGGTCCCGGTAGCCTGCGGCGAGTGCCTCACCGCGGAGGAATACGGAACCTGCGGTGTCGATCGGGGTGAGTTCGTCCATGCAAGGGTTCTTCCCCGATCCGACCCATCCCGATCCGGCTCGTTTGCGCCCTGTGGACAACCAGCCGGATCGCCCCACCAGCCCCACCATGCAGGCACTCGGTGCACTTGTCGGCCAGTGCAGTGCCCGACAAGTGCACCGATCCCCGGCTCACCGGGGATCGCAACGCACCGCGACCCTCAGTAGGCCTGGAGGGCAGCCAGCCGGCGGGAGGCCTCGGCGACCTCGGCGGCCTTGAGCGCGGACTCGTCCAGGTTGGAGTGCTCGGCCCACCACTCCTGGCCGGTCTCGGGCAGGGTGTGGATCGGGTCGTAGTACTCGTAGGTGCGCGACAGCGCGTCCTCGGCGGTCGCCTCGATGGACGTGCGGTAGTTCTTGGTCCAGTAGGAGATGCCGCGCTCGGTGTCGTAGTCGGCGAGCTGGTGGACCCAGCGCTTCCCGACGAACGGCACGTCACAGACGATGCGCGGCGTCGCGAACCCGGGCAGGTATCCCATGATGTGGTGCTGCAGCCGCTGGGCGTCGGCGACCGAGACCCGCCAGTGCTCGGAGTACGGGATCATGTCGCACATGTAGAAGTAGTACGGCATGATCTGCGCGCCATCGAGC
>JBKJUE010000010.1:0-6120 GCA_046590395.1 Nocardioides sp. | reverse complement strand
CTTCCGGTCCTTCCACCCGCAGGGGCTGCTCTACAACCACGACGCCGAGGACCGCGACAACCTGCTCCACATCGGGCTCACCGACAAGGGCGAGGACGTCGAGATCAACCGCCGGGCCGCCGAGTCCGACCTGCTCGTCTACGTCAACGTGAACCTGGTGGCGATGGACGGTGGGCACAAGTCGGTGCCGATCGGGCTGGCGTCGTACAAGTCGCTGAAGCACCACCACAACTCGAGGACGATGGTCCGGTCGCACTCCTTCATGGACCACACGAAGTCGCACCTGCACCACTCGGCCTGGCGGATGGGGCGCTTCCTCAAGGAGCACCTCAACATCTTCCAGATCGAGACCACCCTCGACAACAACGTCTTCCCCGCGCCCTACGACTTCCTGCAGAAACGGGAGTGGGAATGGTCGGTCAAGGACCAGGCCTCGATGCTGGCGATGCGTCGCGGACTGGCGGTCGCGCCGAAGCGGATGCGGCACAAGATGTTCCACGACCTGCGGGCGCCGTACGGCCTCACCGGCATCCACGCCGGCGACACCGAGGCCGTGCACGAGCGGACGATCGCGGCCGTGCACCGGCAGCAGATGGTCGAGGTGCAGGGGCAGTCCGACGTCCTGGTGATGGGCGTTCCCTACCTCGGCCCCTACAACGTGAACTCGACGATGAACCCGATCCTCGCTACCTGCATGGGGCTCGGCTACTACTTCAACTCCTACCGCAACCAGCCCGTCGTACGCCGCGGAGGAGCGGTGATCCTCTACCACCCGCTGGAGCCTGACTTCAGCCAGCTGCACCACCCGAGCTACGTCGACTTCTACGAGGAGATCCTGGCCGAGTCGACCGACCCGGCGGTGATCGAGGAGAAGTACGAGCAGCAGTTCGCGACCGACCCCTGGTACATCCACCTCTACCGGACCTCGCACGCCTACCACGGCGTCCACCCCTTCTACATGTGGTACTGGGCGGCGCACGCGATGGACCACGTCGACGAGGTGATCTGGGTCGGCGGCAACCGGAAGGTCGCCCAGCGCCTGGGCTTCCGGGCGGCGTCGACGCTGGCCGACGCGCTCGAGATGGCGTCCGGGACCGTCGGCACCAGCCCTTCGATCACCTACCTGCACAACCCCCCGCACCTGATCGCCGACGTCCACTGATGGGCTTCGTCAGGGACGGCGTCGACGACGTCCGCACCGTCGCGAAGGGCTGGCGGTGGGGTCGGCGGTCGATGGTGCCGCGCTCGGCCGAGGCCTTCGTGCCCCCCGCGCGGACGACCGTCTTCCCGACCGACTGGTCGCGCCGGCGCCCGGCGCGTTACGCCCGCGAGGCGGCCCAGAAGGGCGTGCTCGAACCGCTGATGCGCTCGCAGGTCCGGCGCCGGGTCGAGGGGCTCGACGTCCTGTCCCGGATCGACGGACCGGTGATCTTTGCGGCCAACCACGCCTCCCACCTCGACACCCCGCTCATCCTGCTGTCGCTGCCCGACGAGTGGCGGCGGCGTACGGCGGTCGCGGCGGCCGCTGACTACTTCTTCGACACGTGGTGGCGGGCGGTGGGCTCGGCGATCGTGTTCAACACGTTCCCGATCGACCGCCGGGGCGGCTCGATGGCGACGACGCCCGGCGAGGTGCTCGCCGACGGTTGGAGCCTGGTGATCTTCCCGGAGGGGACCCGCTCGAAGGACGGCTGGGTCGGCCGCTTCCAGCTCGGGGCGGCGTACCTCGCGGTCCAGCACGGCGTGCCCGTCGTCCCGGTCGCGCACCGGGGCACCTTCGCCGCGATGCCGCGAGGGCAGGGCTGGCCGAGCCCCGGGCGGCGGCAGCTCACGGTGCGCTTCGGTGAGCCGCTGTACCCCGGTGAGGGTGAGTCGGCGCGCGACTTCGCCCCGCGGGTCAAGGACGCCGTCTCCTCACTCCTCGACGAGGACAGGAGCACCTGGTGGCAGGCCCGGCGCCGCGCCGCGTCCGGGGCGACCCCCGACCCGGGTGGTCCGGCGACCGCACAGTGGCGGCGGGTCTGGGAGCAGACCGAGCCGGTCACGGCCGACTCGACCGCGGCACCGTTGCGGCCTTGGCGCCGCTGACCCGCGTTCGATGCAGAACTCGTCGCCCGCGGGAACCGGGAGGACTTGATCTATACCCTAGGGGGGTATAGTGTCGGATCATGACCACGCACGAGCACCAGCACGGCTACCTCCACGCCAAGGACGACTACCTCAAGCGCCTCCGCCGGATCGAGGGCCAGGCCCGCGGCCTGCAGCGGATGGTCGAGGAGGAGAAGTACTGCATCGACATCCTGACCCAGGTGTCCGCGATGACCAAGGCGCTCCAGTCGGTCGCGCTGGGCCTGCTCGACGAGCACATGGCCCACTGCGTCGTCGACGCCGCGCAGCAGGGTGGGCGGGAGGCCGAGGAGAAGCTCAAGGAAGCCTCCGACGCCATCGCCCGGCTCGTCCGGTCCTGACCCTGCCCGCTTTCCTTCCCATCCCCGACCCCGACCCCGACGCCCGAACCGAGATGGAGCCCCCCATGAGCGAGACCCGTACCTTCACCGTCACCGGCATGACCTGCGGCCACTGCGTCGCCTCGGTCACCGAGGAGGTGCAGGATCTCCCCGGTGTCCAGACCGTCGACGTCGTCCTCGAGACCGGGACCGTCACCGTCACCAGCGCCGAGCCCCTCGACGACGCCGCCGTCCAGGCCGCCGTCGAGGAGGCCGGCTACGCGTTGGCATGACCACTCCGGTCCGGGTCCTGGCCTTCCTCGCCGCTCTGGTCGCGGTCTTCGCGGTCGCGGTGGGGGTCGGCACTGCTGTCGGTCCGATCGACGAGCCGGCGGCCGCCGAGCACGGGGGCATGTCCCCGACCGACGAGGGCGGCCACGACGGGGGTCATGACTCCGGGACCGTCGGCCTGCCCGCAGGGCTCTCCGTGTCCGAGGGCGGCTACACGCTGCGCCTGGCCGACCCCACTGCCCCGGCCGGCCGGGACGTCCCGCTGCGGTTCACCATCGAGGATCCGGACGGCGCTCCCGTCACGGCGTACGACGTGGATCACGGCAAGCGCCTGCACCTGATCGTCGTCCGCCGCGACTTCGCCGACTTCCAGCACGTTCACCCCGAGCTCGCGGACGACGGCACCTGGTCGACGACGGTCGACCTGCGCCCGGGTGCCTGGCGGGTCTTTGCTGACTTCAACCCGACCGGCGGCGTCGGCACGACGCTCGGCGCGGACCTCTCCGTGGCCGGTGACTACCAGCCTGCCGACGCCGTGCCGGACTCCCGGACCGCACAGGTCGGTGACTACACCGTCACGGTCGACGGCGACCTCGGGGCCGGGACAGCTGCGGAGCTGACGATCTCGGTCAGTCGCGACGGTGAGCCGGTGACCGACCTCCAGCCCTACCTCGGCGCGTACGGCCACCTCGTCGCCCTGCGCGAGGGCGACCTCGCGTACCTGCACGTCCACCCCGAAGGTAGCCCGGACGACGGCAGCACCACCCCGGGACCGGACATCTCGTTCGTCGCCGAGGTGCCGAGCCGCGACCGCTACCGGTTGTTCCTCGACTTCCGGCACGACGGCGTGGTCCGCACCGCCGGGTTCGCGCTGACCAGCGGCGACGCGCACGAGGACGGTGACCACTCGTGACGGCCACCCCGACCACCCCGGCCACCCCCACGTCCGACGTGGAGCTGGCGATCGCCGGCATGACCTGCGCGTCGTGCGCCAACCGGATCGAGCGCAAGCTGAACAAGCTCGACGGTGTCACCGCCACCGTCAACTACGCCACCGAGAAGGCGAGGGTGACCTTCCCTTCGACCATCTCCACCGACGACCTGCTCAGCACCGTCGAGCAGGCGGGGTACGCCGCCAGCCTGCCGAGGGTCTCGACCGGCTCGACCGGCGGTGATGACGACCTCGGGGATGCCGACGACCCGACCAGGTCGCTGCGCCAGCGGCTCCTGGTGTCCACCGCGCTGACCGTGCCGGTGGTGGCGATGGCGATGGTGCCGGCTCTGCAGTTCGACTACTGGCAGTGGCTCTCGCTCACGCTGGCCGCCCCCGTCGTGGTGTGGGGTGCCTGGCCCTTCCACCGTGCGGCCTGGGCCAACCTGCGGCACGGCTCGACCACGATGGACACGCTGATCTCGCTCGGGACGCTCGCTGCTCTCGGCTGGTCGGTCTACGCGCTCTTCTGGGGGACGGCCGGCACCACGGGCATGACGCACCCGTTCGAGCTCACGGTGGAACGCACCGACGGCAGCGGCAACATCTACCTCGAGGCCGCCGCGGGCGTCGCGACGTTCATCCTGGCAGGCCGCTTCGTCGAGGCGCGCTCGAAGCGACGGGCAGGAGCAGCCCTGCGCGCACTGCTCGACCTCGGCGCCAAGGAGGTCGCCGTCCTCGAGGACGGCACCGAGCAGAGGATCCCGGTCGGCGACCTCGTGGTCGGCATGCGCTTCCTCGTCCGCCCCGGCGAGAAGGTCGCGACCGACGGCGTCGTCGAGGAGGGCACGTCGGCCGTGGACGCCTCCCTCCTGACCGGCGAGCCGGTCCCGGTCGAGGTCGGCCCCGGCGACACCGTCGTCGGCGCCACCGTCAACGCCGGCGGACGTCTGGTCGTGCGCGCCACCCGGATCGGCTCCGACACGCAGCTCGCGCAGATGGCGCGGCTCGTCGAGGACGCGCAGAACGGCAAGGCCGAGGTGCAGCGGCTCGCGGACCGGGTCTCGGGCATCTTCGTCCCGATCGTGATCGGGCTGTCGGTCGCCACCTTGGGCTTCTGGCTCGGCGCCGATGCCGGGCTGGGCACCGCGTTCACCGCGGCGGTCGCGGTCCTGATCATCGCCTGCCCCTGCGCACTGGGCCTGGCCACACCCACGGCGCTGATGGTCGGCACCGGCCGTGGTGCCCAGCTCGGCATCCTGATCAAGGGTCCCGAGGTGCTCGAGTCGACCCGGCGTGTGGACACGATCGTGCTCGACAAGACCGGCACCGTCACCACCGGCGAGATGACCCTGCTCGACGTGGTCGCCGCCGACGGCGAGGACGTCGATGAGGTCCTCCGTCAGGCCGCAGCTCTGGAGGACGCCTCCGAGCACCCGATCGGGCGTGCCGTCGCCCGGGCCGCCCGGGAGCGCGGGCTCACGCTCCCGCCCGTCGAGGACTTCGCGAGCATCGAGGGTCTCGGCGTCCAGGGGGTGACGGTGGAGGACTACGTCAGCCACGCGGTCCTGGTCGGACGGACCCGGCTCCTGGAGGAGTGGTCGCAGAGCATCCCTGCGGACCTGGCGAGCGCGCTCGAGGAGGCCCGCAGCTCCGGCGCCACCGCGGTCGCCGTCGGTTGGGACGGACGGGCACGAGGGATCCTCGTCGTCGGCGACGCCATCAAGCCGACGTCCACCGAGGCCATCGTCCGGTTCAAGGAGCTCGGCCTCACCCCGATCCTGCTCACGGGCGACAACGACCGGGTGGCGCAGACCGTCGCCGCCGAGGTCGGCATCGACACCGTGATCGCGGACGTCCTCCCGGCTGAGAAGGTCGACGTGGTCAAGCGTCTCCAGGCCGAGGGCAAGGTCGTGGCCATGGTCGGCGACGGCGTCAACGACGCCGCCGCGCTGGCACAGGCCGACCTCGGGTTGGCGATGGGTACCGGCAGTGACGTCGCCATCGAGGCCGGTGACCTGACTCTGGTCCGGGGCGACCTGCGGGTCGCCGCCGACGCGATCCGGCTCTCGCGCCGGACCCTGACCACGATCAAGGGCAACCTGTTCTGGGCGTTCGCCTACAACGTCGCGGCCCTTCCGCTCGCCGCGGCCGGCCTGCTGAACCCGATGCTGGCCGGCGCCGCGATGGCGTTCTCGTCGGTCTTCGTCGTCACCAACAGCCTGCGCCTGCGGAGCTTCCGGGCGGCTGCCTAGCGGACGTGAGGCCGGTCCGGCTCACTCGCGCCTGGGCCGGTGTCGGGTCCATCCGGGTGGCGTGACGCCGCGGGGTGGTGGGAGGAACTCGGGTTGCCGGTCGTCGGTGTTGAGCCTGACCTGCCAAGGGCTGTCGTGGATCAGCCGGTGGTGGTGCCCGCAGAGCAGAACCATGTTGTCCAGCGATGTCGGTCCG
>JBKJUE010000106.1:0-7553 GCA_046590395.1 Nocardioides sp. | reverse complement strand
GCGTGCCCGGCGACCGCGAGGTCGACACCAAGCGGCTCGAGGCGCAGTTCGAGCCCGCGGTGGTCGAGGCGTTCACCGACGCCGACTTCGAGGCCAACCCGCTGCTGGTCAAGGGCTACATCGGCCCGCAGGCGCTGGGGGAGCGGTCCGCGTCGAAGCTGCGCTACCTCGTCGACCCCCGGGTGGCGGACGGCACGCGCTGGGTGACGGGAGCCAACGAGAGCGGCCGGCACGTCCTCGACCTGGTGGCGGGGCGCGACTTCACGGCCGACGGCACCGTCGAGGCCGCCGAGGTCCGCGCGGGTGACCCGTGCCCCGTCGACGGGGCGCCGCTCGAGACCGCCCGCGGCATCGAGGTGGGCCACATCTTCCAGCTCGGCCGCAAGTACGCCGATGCCCTCGACCTCAAGGTGCTCGACGAGAACGGCAAGCTGGTCACCGTCACCATGGGCTCCTACGGCATCGGGCCCTCGCGCGGCGTGGCCGCCATCGTGGAGGGCACGCACGACGAGCTCGGGCTGTGCTGGCCGCGTGAGGTGTCGCCCGCCGACGTCCACATCGTCGCCACCGGCAAGGACGAAGCCGTCTACGCCGCGGCGGAGCGGGTGGCCCACGAGCTGTCGACGCAGGGACTCGAGGTGCTCTACGACGACCGCCCCAAGGTCAGCCCCGGCGTGAAGTTCAAGGACGCCGAGCTGATCGGCATCCCCACCATCGTGGTGGTCGGCAAGGGCCTCGCCGACGGCACCATCGAGGTCAAGGACCGGGCCAGCGGCGAGCGCGAGGCGGTCGCCACCGACCGGGTCGTCGACCACGTCGTGGGGCTGGTGCGTGCCTAGCCAGCAGCTCGACGCCGTCATCTTCGACTGGGGTGGCACCCTCACCCGCTGGCACGACGTCGACTTCCACGCGGAGTCGCTCGCGCTCGCGCAGGCCGTCGTCAACGCCGATCACGACCCCGGCGAGATCACGGCGAGGCTGCACTCCGCGGGCGCCACGATCTGGGGGAGGAGCCGGGACCAGCAGCAGAGCGCGACGGTGGCCGATCTCTTCGAGGTGGCCGGGCTGGAGCACGACCCCGAGCTGCTGACGGCGTACTACGAGTTCTGGGCGCCGCACACCCTAACCGACCCCGAGGCCGGGCCGATGTTCGAGGCGCTGCGTGCCGATGGGCTGAAGGTCGGAGTGCTGTCCAACACCATCTGGCCGCGGGCCTGGCACGAGGGCTTCTTCGACCGCGACGGTGTCCGCCACCTGATCGATGGCGACGTCTACACGAGCGAGGTCCCGTGGACGAAGCCGTCCGAGCTCGCGTTCCGCGCGGCCATGGATGCCGTGGAAGCCAGCGACCCGTCCCGTTGCGTGTACGTGGGGGACCGGCTGTTCGACGACGTGTGGGGCGCCCGGAACGCCGGGATGCGGGCGATCCACATCCCGCTCAGCACCATCCCGCCCAGCCAGGTCGGCCACTCCGAGGGCGAGCCGGACTCCGTGGCGCACGCGCTGGCCGACATCCCGGGAATCGTGCGCGGCTGGCTCTGACCCTGCCACTGGTCCAGACCACCCTCAGGTTCGTGCAATGCACAGATGTGAAGGTGCCGGGCTCTCGGCAATGCGCGCACGCGGAGGCAGGGTGTCTGCGACGCCGCACCACCCACGCGGCCGGACGAAGGAAATCCCTTTCATGCGCATCGCTCACCTGATCCGGATCGCGGCCATCGCCAGCCTCGGTGCCACCGCACTCACCGTCAGCGGCCTCGCCGCACCGGCCCAGGCCCGCGTCGCCGACGCGGACTTCTGTCTCGAGCAGGAGGCCGTGGACCCGGCCGACGGTGCTCGCGGCGGTCGCGCCGGGCTCGACCACCGCGGCATCTCGCTGAAGGAGCAGCGCGCCATCGCCGCGCGCACCGACAGGATCCTCGGCGCGGCCAAGGCCCGGCAGTCAGCCGCCGCCGCAGCCGCGAGCGTCCCGGTCTACGTCCACGTGATGCGCGACGCCGCCGGCGGCGGTGACGTCACCGACCAGCAGATCGCCCAGCAGATCAGTGTCCTGAACTCCAGCTTCGGTGGCGCGGGCGGCACGGGCGCGGCCAACACCGGCTTCACCTTCTCGCTCGCCGGCACCTACCGCTACAACAACAACCAGTGGCACCAGGACAAGCAGAGCTCCGCCTACCGCAAGCAGACCCGCAAGGGCGGGGCCAACGCGCTCAACATCTGGCTGGTCGACTTCAACTACCTGGGGATCGCCACCTTCCCGTGGGACTACTCGCGGAACCCGGGCATCGACGGCATCCGGGTGCAGTACACCTCGCTCCCGGGCGGTTCTGCCACCAACTACAACCTGGGTGAGACCGCCACGCACGAGGCCGGTCACTGGTTCGGGCTCTACCACACGTTCCAGGGCGGGTGCACGGCCACCAACGACGAGGTGAGTGACACGCCGGCGCAGTCCAGCCCGACCACGGGGTGCCCCGAGGGCCGGGACTCGTGCACGCTGCCTGGCCTGGACCCGATCCACAACTACATGGACTACAGCTACGACTCCTGCTACACGATGTTCACCGGCGGCCAGAGCTCGCGGATGTCCCAGATGTGGACCGCCTACCGAGGCTGAACCCCGGCCCGGGAGGGCGCTGCGGGAGCTGGTCCAGTCTTTTGCAAGTTCTTGCAATGCAAAAAGGTGAGTTTGGCGAGAACTGGTGCTCTGACCTGCGATGTTGCACGATTTCGCAGTAGGAGGTTTCCGCCAGGTCCCCACACCGAGCGAGAACTACCTCCCGGCCTCACTGCAGGAGGCCACTTAGCGGTCCGCGTACTCACCAACTCCGGGGAAGATCTCGGGACTTCCTCGGAAGGTGAGCACGCGGACCGCAGTGCTTGTCAGGGCCTGCACGGCCCAGCGACGACGCGGTCCCACCGTGTTGGCGACGAGCCACGCGTACGTCTCCGCGCAGGAACGCTCCAGTTCCAGCGCCGCCCGGGTCACCCGCTCGACCGAGCCCAGCGGCTCCGGGATCTCGTACGTCGGCTCCGACGCGACCGGGGTGCCACCTTCGTCGAGCACGAACCGGGTCAGCTCGTCGCGCCGGCCCCGGTGGACGGCGTACGCCTCGGAGACGTCGGCGTACAGCACCGGTGCTGCCGACCGCGAGGTCTGCGCCCCCAGCACGCCGTACAGGTACAGAGCTGCGTGCTCGGCGGCGAGCGCGGTCTGGAGGGCGGCCACGGTGGTCATCGCGCCGTTCCCCGGAGTCCGGTGTCCGCGAGATGGGCCGCGACACCGGCCGACATGCTCGCGAGCAGGCGGGCCAGGGCGCCGCTCTCGGCGGCCACCGCCCAGTCGGCCAGCCGGGACCGTGCCTGGAGCGCGCGGCGGCGGACGAGGTCGCCGACGTCGCGCGGGCTGCCGGTGATCCGCGGGACCGCCACGTCGCCGTCGCGTTCGGGCAGCACGTCGCGATGGGCCTGGTGGAGGGCGGCGAGGGCGGCGAGCTCGGGCGCCAGCAGGGGTCGGCGGTCGGCCGCCTCCGTCACCAGCGCCACCAGCTCGTCGAGCTCGGCGATGACGGCGTCGACCAGGGCCGTGTCCGGGTCGCCGGACGTCGTGGCCGTCGACGACGACGAGGGCGGGTCCGCTGCGGGCGGGTCCAGGTCGCAGCCCGCCAGGGCCACGGCGCCCGCCAGTGCACCACCGATCGCCGTACGACGGGTGGCGCGGGGACCGGGGACGGGGCGCACGGCGCCGACCCTATCCCCGTGAGCACGGGCAGGCTCGCGCCGCACGTCCGGGGCCACCCCGGCCGTGCCCGACCAGCCGCTATCGTGGTCCTCACTAACTTCACAAGGAGGTCGCCCACTCGTGAGCAAGGTCAGTCAGGACGCCACCCGGGACCAGATCGAGGCGGAGCTCTCCGGCCCGCTGAGTGCACTGGGGCTCGACCTCGAGGCCGTGGAGGTCACGCCGGCCGGCAAGCGCCGGATCCTGCGCGTGGCCGTCGACAAGGACGGTGGAGTGACGCTCGACGACGTCGCCGCGGCGACACGCGAGGTCGAGCGGGTGCTCGACGACTCCGACGTGATGGGTGAGCACCCCTACACGCTCGAGGTGACGTCCCGCGGCGTGGACCGCCCCCTCACCCTGCCCCGCCACTGGCGGCGCAACACCGACCGCCTGGTCAAGGCCACCCTGGCCGACGACGACACCATCACCGGCCGCGTCCTCTCGAGCGACGACCACGTCGTCTGCCTCGACGTCGACGGGACCGCGCGCGAGATCGCCTACGCCGACATCACCAAGGCGCTCGTGCAGATCGAGTTCAACCGCCCGAAGGCCCGCGAGAAGGAAGGGGAGGACTGATGGACATCGACCTGAGCATCCTGAGGATGCTGGAGCGCGAGAAGGAGATCTCGTTCGACGTCCTCGTCGAGGCGATCGAGCAGGCGCTCCTGACGGCGTACCACAAGACGCCGGGCGCGCAGGAGCAGGCGCGGGTCGTCCTCGACCGCAAGTCCGGCCACGTGACCGTGTTCGCCGTCGAGCTCGACGCCGAGGGCAACCGGGTCGGCGAGTCCGAGGACACCCCCGACGGCTTCGGCCGGATCGCGGCGACGACGGCAAAGCAGATCATGCTGCAACGGCTGCGCGACGCCGAGGACGACATCCGGTTCGGTGAGTTCTCCGGCAAGGAGGGCGACATCATTTCCGGCGTCATCCAGCAGGGCCGCAACCCCGACGACGTGATGGTCAACCTCGGCAAGCTCGAAGCGATCCTGCCGCTCGGCGAGCGGGTCCCCGGGGAGCGCTACGAACACAACGCCCGGATCAAGTGCCTCGTGGTCTCGGTTCGCAAGGGCATGCGCGGCCCCCAGATCGCGCTGTCCCGCTCGCACCCCAACCTGGTCCGCAAGCTGTTCGCGCTCGAGGTGCCCGAGATCGCCGACGGCACCGTCGAGATCGCCGCGATCGCGCGCGAGGCCGGCCACCGGACCAAGATCGCGGTCCACTCGACCGTCCCCGGGGTCAACGCCAAGGGCGCCTGCATCGGCCCGATGGGCCAGCGGGTCCGCAACGTGATGTCGGAGCTCCACGGCGAGAAGATCGACATCGTCGACTGGTCCGAGGATCCCGCGGAGATGGTGGCCCACGCCCTGTCCCCGGCCCGGGTCAACTCCGTCGACATCGTCGACCTCGAGGCCCGCTCCGCGCGCGTCGTCGTCCCCGACTTCCAGCTGTCGCTGGCGATCGGCAAGGAGGGGCAGAACGCCCGCCTGGCGGCCCGCCTCACCGGCTGGCGGATCGACATCAGGTCCGACGAGGCACCCGCGGAGGGCTGACCGACCGCGGGAACCCATGGCCACCGGAGGACGTCCCAGCGTCATGCGAATCCTGCTGGCGGCCTTGGGCGCGATCCTGCTGACGGCCTGCGGCACCCAGGTGGGTGACGAACCCGGCCGGCGTCCGGCTTCGGAGGGCGAGTGGGTCAGTCATCCGCTGAAGGGCGAGCCGGGGGTCGACTTCCCGATGGTGGTCGCGACCACGGACCGCGAGGCGCTGGTCGTGATGATGTCCGACGAGGGTGTGCTGCAGAGCCATGTCGGCGGCGCCGCGGGCTTCCGGGCCGGCCCGCCCCTGCGGACCGACGTCGAGTACGTCGGTCTCGGCGGGGCCGCCTCGATCGACGGGCGCTGGGTCACGCTCGGCACCGGTGGCGTGGCCCAGGTCGACGGGGACGAGGCGCTCCTGTTCGAGCCGGTGTCCTACACCAGCACGGACGGGCTGTCCTGGGAGGAGCAGCCGGTCGAGGGGTTCTCGGCACCGGCAGACCTCGCGGGTCTCGTGGCGGTCGACGGCTCGCTCGTGGCCGCCGGCGCCTACCGCGACGACGAGGACCCGTCGATGGGCGGTTTCCGGCCGGTCGTCTGGCACAGCGACGACGGCCGCTCCTGGACGGAGGTCGAGCTGCCGGACACCGTTGCCGACGGCGACTCGTACGTCTCCGCGCTGTCCGTCGTGGACGGACGACTGCTGGCGACCGGCAGCACGGACGGTCACGGGATGCTCTGGGGGTCCGACGACGCCGGCCGGACCTGGACGTCGCTGACGGACGAGAAGATCCTCGCGAGCTACTCACTGTCCGACCTGGCGGTGCAGGGGACGCGCGCCCTGGTCAGCACCACCCCGGGCGACGGCGAGGCACCGGAGATCCTCACCTCCGGCGACCGAGGTGACTCGTGGTCGGTGTCCGCCGGGCAGCCGTCGCAGGACGACGTCGAGGGCTACGCGCCGCTCTGGGCGGGCGGGGGCCGGTTCTTCACGCTCACGTCGACGCCTGCGGGTGGCTGGGAAGATCCCGGCACCTGCTACGCGGACATCGACCAGTGCCTGGAGGAGCCCCGGGCCGTCCTCCACGTCAGCGGGGACGGAGACACCTGGCAGCCGGTCGACACTGTGGACATGGGCGACGACGACCGCCTGGGTGAGATCTTCGGCGGCCCCGACGGGGAGGTCCTGGTGCTCGGCCAGACGGCCCAGGGTGCTGTCGTGTCGGCCTGGCCGAGCGACGTCGACCTGCCGCTGGGGGAGCCCGCAGGGGAACCCGGCACCGTCGACCTGGTCACCGTGCCGGAGGACGGCACGCTCGAACCCGGGGTCCGCTACCACCAGCCCCTCTACGTGCACTGCGGGATGGACTGGCTCTACCTGGGTGACCGGGCGTGGCGGCGTACCGACGGAGGCCCGGATTTCGAGACAGGGGCCGGGGACATCCCCGACGAGTCGTGGCCGGTGGCCGGACAGACCATCTACGGGTACGCCACGCTCGTCGACGACGTGGTCGAGTACTCGATCGGCGACGGCGAGGTCATCGCGACCTACGAACAGGTCCCGGAGGCGCCGCCGGGCTGCGACTAGGTGTCCGGTGAGACGGTCCGCGCGGCCACCGGTTCGAATTCCGGTGGTCCCGCGCGGTAGGGTTGAGCACAGTGGCGCGCGAACGACCTCCCCTGGCACGGACCGGCCTCCAGCCTGTCCGCACCTGTATCGGATGTCGGGAGCGAGCCACGAAGCGCGAGTTGTTACGCGTCGTCGCGGGCTCGGGACCCGATGGCCAGCCGGCCGTCGTCCCTGACCTCGACGGCACGGCTCCGGGACGCGGTGCGCACCTGCACCCCACTCCGGAGTGCTACGACCTCGCGGTGCGCCGACGGGCGTTCGCCCGGGCCCTCAAGGTCCGGACGGGCATCGTCAGCACACCGATGGGGGACCACCTCGCCGCCCAGTGATGGGCACAGCACTGACCGTGATTGACCGACAGGAACTGGAGCAGTAGCTCATGAGCACTCGATGAGTACTTTCCGATGAGTTTGCCCAACCGCTAACGGTCTCAGGAACGTCCCCGGAACCCGGGTCTTGAGGCCAGAAGGAGAAACGTGGCTAAGACCCGAGTTCACGAACTCGCCAAGGAGTTCGGCGTCGAGAGCAAGTTTGTTCTCGAGAAGCTCAAGGAGATGGGGGAGTTCGTCAAGTCGGCATCGTCGACGGTCGAGCCCCC
>JBKJUE010000099.1:0-19392 GCA_046590395.1 Nocardioides sp. | reverse complement strand
GATCGTGGCGGTCTCGATCGGCCACAGGTGCAGGTCGACCATCATGAGGCGCACCTCGAGCTCGGCGGGGGAGGCCGGCGCGACCAGGACGGTCGCGACATTCTCGTGGGGTAGCCGTCGCATGCCCGCACGCTCTCCGGTGTCCACCGTCCGCGTCAAGCCTGAGCGGCCCACCTCGTCGCCCTGCCCACTGACCGAGTTCGCGGTGGGGAACGTCGCCTCGGTGTGAGCTCTCGCACGTGCGCCCAGGTCGGCGTCAGGGCGTGCGTGCGATCAGCTCACGGCGCCAATCCCTCGCGCAGACGGTCGCCGAGTGCGACCCGGACCATGTCCTCGAAGTCCATCGGCTCGAGGTCCACGACCGACCGGATCGCCTCGTCGGTGACGACGACCTCGTGCTCCATCGAACCGATCAGGTTGCGGCCGGTGGCGGCGTCGGAGCCGGTGGTGAGGGCGAGGAAGTGGGAGGAGGCGCGGGCGACCAGGCCGTCGACGAGGCCACCGCCGACCACCGGCAAGGGCACCACGGTCACGTCCCGGCCCTTCTGCAGCCGGGCCACCGTGGTGAGCATGTCGGCGTAGGTGAGGACGGTCGGTCCCCCGATCTCGAAGACCCGGCCCATCGCCCGGTCGTTGCCGAGCACCCCGACCAGGTAGGACACCACGTCCTGCAGCGAGATCGGCTGGATCCTGGTCCGGACCCAGTGCGGGGCAGGCATGACCGGGACGGTGCCGGCCAGCTGGCGGGTCATCTCCCACGAGATGCCGCCGTGGCCCACGACCACCGCGGCGCGCAGGACGGTCACGGGCACCCCGTCGACGCCGAGCAGCGACTCGACCTCGCGGCGTGACCGCAGGTGCGGGGACAGCGCGGCGTCGTCGCGGCCGAGGCCGCCGAGGTAGACGATCTGCCCCACGCCCGCGTCAGCGGCGGCCTTGCTGAAGGTGCGGGCGTACTCGGCGTCCTCCTGCTCGAACCGGGAGGAGTCGAGGGAGTGGATCAGGTAATACGCAGCGTCGACGCCCTCGAACGCCCGACGCAGCCCGTCGGCGTCACGGACGTCGCCCTCGACGGGGCGGCCCGCTCCGTCGTACGTCTCGGGTCGGCGGGTCATGGCCAGGACGTCGTGGCCCTCACGGACGAGGGCTTGGGCGAGCGCGGAGCCGACGAAGCCCGACGCCCCGGTGACGAGGACGCGTTGCGCGGTCATCAGGGTCCTTCCAGCCAGGGGTGGACTGCAAGGTTCCCCCGCCGGGCGAGTCCATGCCTCATCGTGCGGGAGGTCACCCGTCGGACAGCACAGCGAGCAGCAGCACCGCCGCCGCGTTGTAGGGGATGCCGACCTCGTTGGTCACCCAGTCCTCCGCGACGTCGCGGTAGACCGCCGCCTCGGTGTCGTAGGGCCCGAGCTCCACGGTCGGGCCGGGGTCCTGGTCATCGACGACGGCGTACGTCTCCGGACCGCCCACGACTGCACCGTCCGGGATGCCCGGACCGTCGAGCTGGGCCCAGTGGTAGGGGTTGTCGACCCCGTGGCCTGCCTGGAAACGGACACCCCACGGGTTCGCGCCCAGGAACCAGCCCAGCGCCCGCATGCTCGCCCCGGTGGCGCCGGCGAGGCCGTCCTGCCCGGCGAGGAGCGCGACCAGGCTGCCGTTCTGGTTCTGGCGGACGCTGCCCCACGTGATCGGGCCGCCGCGGCCGAACGCGTTGCCGTCCACCCGGTCGATGACGTCGCGGCCACCGCTGCGCAGGATCCGGCAGGCGGTCTCGCGGGTGGTCGCGTGGCCGACGGCAGGCTGGCCGAGGACGCCGCACAGCTCGGCGGCCGGCAGGGCGGCCATCTCGTAGCCGTCCATGGAGATCCGCCACTTGTCCTCACCGTCGGCGGTCACCGCGACGAGGTGTTTCAGGGCGGCGCGGCGGTACGCCGGATCACCGGTCGCGCGCCACAGCTCGACGGCGGCGGCCGCCAGGTCGTCGCGGACCGTGTCCTGGGAGTAGCAGCAGTTCCGCCACGGCTTCTCGAGCCGCCTGGCCTCCGCCCACCACTGCTCGGCGGCCCGGACCAGGCGGTCGCGCTGGCGGCCCTGGGGCGCGCGCTGAGCCGCCAGCGCGAGTGCCGCGGAGGCCAGGCCGGCCACGTCGGCACCGCCGGTCTTGTCGGTGAGCACCAGGGACGGGCGGTGGGCCAGCAGCTTCACGGACGACGAGTCGTCGTCGACAGGGTCACGGAATCCCGAGTTGTGGTCGGCGTCGACGTCACCGACCTGGCTCACGAACACCCGTTTCGACGGGTGCGCCTTCAGCAGCCAGCGGGTCCCGACGTCGGCCACCTCGCCGAGCTGGCCGGCCATCGCCGGCTCGTTGCGGGCCGCCAGCCCGACCATCGTCGCGGCGTAGGCGATGGTGACGGTGAACTTGAGCTGGTCACCGGAGTCCATCCAGCCACCGGTCACGTCGACCCGGTCACCCTTCAGGGGACCGTTGCGGATCTTCGAGCGGGCGTCGTGGAGGTGGCTGGCGCCGTGGTAGGACGACGGCTCCGCACCGTCCGCGTTGGCGTCGTAGATGCCGAGGAGGGAGTCGAGGATCTCCGGGTAGGGGTCGGCCTCGACCGTGATCGGCGCGGACTCGACGTCGCCCACCCGGACGACGTAGATGCCCGGGTCGGTCACGTCCGAGAAGTCGGCGAGAGCGGCGTGCGCCCAGGGTGCGGGCGTTCCCTCGACGTGGTCGAGGGTACCGGTGAGCACCGGCACGTCGGCCTCGTCCAGCACCACGAACTCCTCGCCGACGGAGCCGGCGGCGCTGCCGAGGACCGCGGTCTTGGGTGCGTCTGCGGCGACGACCTGGGGCGCCCGGACCGTGTCCGGCGGCGACGCTCGCCCTGACGGTTCGAGGCTCGCGGCTGTCGGCGCCCCGGAGCCGGCGACCAGCGCCGAGGCGAGCAGCAGCCCGGCGGTACGACGAACCGGGCTCCGGGTCATGCCCCCGATTGTCGCCTGCGGGCGACGAGGAGGCCACCGATCACGACAACGACCACCGCTCCGCCGGCCCAGACCCAGCCGGAGACACCCGCCGAGGAGGCCGCCGGTTCGTCGGTGGTCTCGACCGCCGGTTCGCTCGCGGGTCCGCCCGCAGGTTCACTCGACCTGTCCGGCTCGGGTGGCTGACCCGGCCCGGCGGCCGCCTTGACCTCGGCGACGTACGAGTCCGAGGCCAGCGCGGTCCCGCCGCACAGGCTGGCGTGGAGCACGTCGGTCCGCTTGCCCATGATGTCGTTGTACGCGGCGAACACGACGTACTCCCGACCGACCTCGATGCCTTCGAGCCCGCAGGACGCACCGGACATCGCAGAGCGGACGTCGACCGTCGCAGGGGACCTCCCCTTCATGACCTCCTCGACGACCACGGTGTACGTCGCAGGATCAACGGAGCTCATCACTTCTCGCTCGGGGGGCGGGGTGATCTCCGTGATCTCGCCGACGACCACGACGTCGGCCCACTTCACGAACTGCGGGGCGTCGGCCATGACGCACGAGCAGGCGACGGCGGGTGTCGGCGCCGCGAGGACGAGTCCGGTGGCGGCGACGAGCGCGGCGAGGACGGTGCGCAGGACGGTCATGGGGATGGGACGCCACCGCGACCGGATCGGCTCCCTCAGGCGTCGGGCACCCGGACCGCGAGGACCGCGATGTCGTCGCGGGCGAACCCGTCCTGGAAGTCCAGCACATCCTTGACCAGCCCGTCGACCAGCTCCCGGGCGCCGTCGGTGCGGTGGCCGCGGACCCACTCCAGGAGCCGGTCGTCGCCGTACAGCTCTGCCTCGAGCCGGCCCTCGGTGACCCCGTCGGTGTAGAGGACGATCGTGTCGCCTGCGCTGAGGACCAGCCGCTCCTCGTCGAAGCTGTCGGTCTCGAGCACGCCCAGCAGCTGGCCGGTCGCGCCACACAGCTGGGGCTCGTCACCGTCCCGCAGGAGGATCGGCGCCGGGTGCCCGGCGTTGCCGATGACGACCTCCCAGCGGGTCCCGTCGAACCGGAGCCGCAGGATCACGGCCGTGCAGAAGCGTTCGCTGCCGTGGTGCAGCAGGACGTCGTTGACACTCGCCAGCACGTGGTCGGGGTCCTCGAGGCCGACGGTCAGCGCCCGCACCGTGTGCCGCACCAGCCCGGCCACGACCGCAGCCTCGACACCCTTGCCCTGGACGTCGCCGAGGACCACGACCCAGTCGTGCGCGCCGATGGGGAAGACGTCGTAGAAGTCGCCGCCGACCTGGAGGCCGTCCCCGGCCGGCCGGTAGCTCGCGGCGAGCTGCAGCTGCGGGATCTCCGGGGGCAGGGGCGGGATCAGGGTCTGCTGCAGGGTCCGGGCGAGCGCCCGCGCCTTCGCCTCGGACTCCTCGGCCCTTTCCTTCGCGCGCACCAGCTCCCGCTCGTAGCTACGCCGCTCGGTCGCGTCGAACACGGCGATCCGGATCACCTTGGGGGTGCCGTGCTCGTCGCGCTCCAGGGTCGCGTTGACCAGCACCGGGAGGCGACGGCCGTCCTGGCGAGCCAGGTCGAGCGCGATCTCGCGGAGGCTGCCCTGCATCAGCAGTGCCGGGGCGTAGTGGGTCTCGTGGTAGATCCGGCTGCCGGGCGTCAGCAGGTCGACGAAGGCCAGCCTGCCGACGATGTCGGCCGCGGACAGGTCGAGCCAGGTGCGGAAGGTGGCGTTGCACTTCACGATCAGCCCGTCGGGCGTGGTCGACAGGAACCCGCACGGCGCCCGCTCGTAGAGCTGCACCGGGTCGTCGTAGACGAGAGCCTCCAGGAACGCCTCCCGGGCGGCCCGCTGCTCCGTCAGGTTGCCGACCTCGCTCACGCGGGCACGAGCCCGTCCTCGAGGAAGTCGCGGATCGCGCGGGTGGTCTCGACCGGCGCGCTCAGGTTGGGGCAGTGACCGGTTGCCCGGAGCAGCGTGTAGGAGCTGTGGGGGATCTGGTCGCGGACGTACTCGCCCACCACCACCGGGGCGATCAGGTCGCTCGAGCACTGCAGCACGAGGCTCGGCGTGGTCACCAGCGGAAGCTCGGCCCGGTTGTCGGAGAGGAACGTCGCGCGTGCCCAGCGCCGGGCGATGTTCGGGTCGGACCGGCAGAAGCTCTCCGTGAGCTCCTGCCCCAGCTCCGGGCGGTCGGGGTTGCCCATGATGTTGGGTGCCATCGCGCTCGACCAGCCGAGGTAGTTGCTGGCCATCGAGTCGAGCAGCCCGAGGATGTCCTCCTCCGAGAAGCCACCGATGTACGGCGGGTCGTCGACGTAGCGCGGCGACGGGCCCACGAGCACCAGGCCGGCGAAGAGGTCGGGCTCCCGCAGCTCCGCGAGGACGCCGATCATCGCCGACACCGAGTGGCCGACGAAGACCACGTCGGAGAGGCCGAGCTCGCGGCAGATCTCGAGGACGTCCTCGGCGTACGCGTCGAGCGAGGCGTAGCGGTCGGGGTCGTAGGTGCGGGTGTCGGAGCCACCCGCACCCATGTGGTCGAACAGGACGACCCGGTGGTCGACCTCGAACGCGGGCGCGACGTGCCGCCACATGTGCTGGTCGCAGCCGAACCCGTGGGCGAAGACCATGGGCTGGGCGTCGTGACGCCCGGTCACCTGGACGTTGTGCCTCCGGAGCGCGCTCATGGGGGCAGGCTACCCATCTCCCCACCACACCCTGGAGGTCGAGGCTGTGCTCGAGCGCCGTGTCGCCGACGGCCACCTCGACCGAGCTCGTCGGGGCGGGGCAATCCACCGATTTCCCCCTGCGGGACCGTCGCGCGGCACCAGAATGGCAGCAACGCCACGACCCCACGCGGCAACCCCCAGGAGGCGACCCCTGTGCAGCGGTACATCGACGAGCTCCAGCTGCTCCACGCGATCCGGTTGTCGGTGGTCGCCACCGATGGCTCGGGTCGGCTGACGTTCGCGAACGACGCTGCCGTCGAGCTGTACGGCGGCAGTCGAGAGCAACTGGTCGGCATGCTGCTGACCGACTTCCTGACCGACCCCGCCCGACTCGAGGAGATGCTTCGCTATCTCGACGGCGTGATCGAGGATCGGCTGTGGCGCGGTGAGGTCTCCATGCGCACAGTGGGGGGCGACACCTTCCTGGCCCGGATCGTGGCCCATCCCATCGTCGACTCCTCCGGCACCGGCACGGGGATGGTGGTGGTGACCGAAGACATCACCGACCTGCGGTTCGCCGAGGCCGAGACGGCGGCGAGCGAGCAGCGGCTCCGGCTCGCGCACAAGGCGGCTCGGCTCGGCACCTGGCAGTGGGACATCGCGGCGGGCACCAACATCTGGGACACCCGCCTCGAGGAGATCTACGGGTTGCCACCCGGTGGCTTCGGTGGTTCCTTCGAGGCCTGGATGGAGCTCCTGCACCCCGACGACATCCCGGGTGTCATCGAGACGGTGAACGCGGCGATGGCCTCACCATCGTCGTACCTCCTGCGCACCCGTGTGATCTGGCCGGACACGCAGACAGTGCGGTCGATCGAGGCGTGGGGCGAGGTGACCACCGACGACGCCGGGACCCCGACCGGCACCATCGGTTGTGTCCGCGACGTCACCGACGAGGTCGAGACCCGGCAGGCGCTGACGATCTCCCTCGAGGCCGAGCGACAGGCGGCCCGGCGCACCAACCTCCTCCTGGAGGTGACCGCCGACCTCTCCGGGGCGCAGACCACGGCGGACGTCCAGCAGGCGGTCGAGTTCCACCTCGTCGAGTTCGGCCGGGCCTTCGGTGGCCGGGTCGAGCTGGCGATGCCGGACGACCTCACCGAGGTAGGCAGTGGCCGGGACCTCGTCGACCACGGCTACGACGCCCTGGAGCTGGCCGAGCAGACGCTGCTCGACGGTCTGGCGTCCCAGGGCAAGGTGGCCGCCCAGCGCGCCTACCTGCTGGCCCGCACCTCCGAGATCGCCGAGGACCTGCAGCTCAGCCTCGCGGCGAGCCCGCTCCCCCAGGCCGAGGACGTCGAGCTCGCCGTCCACTACGACCCGGGCGGCGACGAGCTCGAGCACGTAGGCGGGGACTGGTACGACGCCGTCCGCACCCGCGACGGCAGGCTCGCGGTCGTGGTCGGGGACGTGATGGGTCGGGGCGTGCGCGCCGCGACGACGATGATCCGGGTGCGCGCCGGCCTCCGCGGGTTGATCACCGCCGACCCGGACCCGGTGAACCTGCTGGCCTTCGCCGACGACCTGCTCGCCCGAGACGCCCCGGACCAGTTCGTGACAGCGGCGGCCGCCCTGATCGACCCGGCGGCCGGCCAGCTCCGGCTCTGCCTCGCGGGCCACATCCCGCTCGTCCTCGTGCACCCCGACGGTTCCACGACGCTGCACGGCGAAGAGTCCGGAATCCCTCTCGGCGTGGAGGCGGAGGTCGTCCGCCGCTCGGAGACCGTCGCGATCCCACCCGGCACCGTGCTGGTCCTGGTCACCGACGGGGTGGTCGAGTCACGCGTGCAGGACCTCGGCGACGGCATCGACCGCCTCCGCGCCCGCGCCGCCGAGCTCCGCGACGGTCCGCTCGACGAGCTCGTGGCCGGGATCGCGGCGCTGGCCGACAGCTCGATGCGTGACGACGTCACGGTGCTGGCACTCAGGGTGCGGTGACCTCCGGCCCGGTGCTGGCCGGCCCAAGGCGTGAAAACGCGGCACCGTCCTGAGAGCTCGGGGATGATGGCCGCATGGACGTCGGGACCGATCTCTTCCGACGGCTGGTCGAGGCCAGCCGCGACGGGCTCTGGATCGTCGACGCCTCTGGCACCACCACGTTCGCCAATGCGCGGATGGCCCACATGCTCGGCCGCGATCCCGACGACATGATCGGCGTGCCGGCGGCCGAGTTCCTCGGCGAGGAGCGGCACGCCCTGCTCCTGGAGTACCTCGCCGCCCTCGAGGTCGCACCGGACGACGACCCCGGCCTCGACAACGTGTCGGCAGAGCTGATCCGTGCGGACGGCAGCACGCTGTGGGTGCTGACCAGCCACAGCCCGATCCGCGACGACGACGGGCGCCGGATCGGCTGGTTGCACCGGCTCACGGAGAACAACGAGCAGAAGGCGTTGCTCGACACGGTCCGCGAGCGCGAGCGCCTGCTCGCCGCCGCGCAGAGCATCGCCCGGATCGGCAGCTGGGAGTGGGACGTCGCCACCGACGTCGTCACCTGGTCCGAGCAGCTGTACCGCATCTACAACGTCACCCCGGAGGAGTTCGAGGCGACGTACCAAGGCTTTCTCGGCTTCATCCATCCCGAGGACCGGGCGATGGTCGAGGCCTCGGTGGCCACGACCTTCGCGGGCGAGGACGAGTTCGCGTGGGACGGCCGGGTGCTCCCCCGCGGGGGCCCGGTGCGGTGGGTGCGCGGCCTGGGCCGGGTCGAGCGCGACGCCGCCGGCAATCCCGTCAGGATGGGCGGCACCGCCCAGGACATCACCGAATACGTCAACGCCGACCGCCTGGCTGCCGAGGCGACGCGCCGGCTGCACCTCCTGCAGACCATGGCCACCGCCGCCAACCAGACCAACAGCCTCGAGGAGGCGATCCAGCTCGCCGCCGTGGGTCTGCCCGCCTTCACCGGCTGGGTGGCGCTCGGGGTGTTCCGCGCCGGTGACCACGGGGGCGCCCAGCTCGTCGAGGCGTACGACGCCCCCGCAGGCACGCCCGGCGTCGACCAGGGCCTGGCCGAGCGGTGCTGGCGCTCCCGCACGGTCGAGCACGTCCCGGCGCCCGGCCTCGAGACCACGCACAGCATCGTGGCGCTGCCCGTGCGGCTGGACGACGAGACCACCTGCGTGCTCCAGGTGCTCGCCGACGAGCTCCCTCCGGACGAGAACTCGCACACCCTGATGGAGCAGGTCTCCGACCAGCTCAGCCAGGTCGCCCAGCGCGAGGCCAGCGCCGTCCGGCTCGCGGCCGCCCGGGACGAGGCGATGGAGGCGTCCCGCCTCAAGTCCGAGTTCCTGGCCACGATGAGTCATGAGATCCGGACCCCGATGAACGGCGTGATCGGACTCAATGACCTCCTGCTGCGCACCGAGCTCGACCCGCACCAGCGTCGGCTCGCCGAGGGTCTCCAGGGTGCCGGCCTGACGCTGCTCGGCATCATCAACGACATCCTCGACCTGTCGAAGATCGAGGCCGGCAAGCTCGAGCTCGAGGAGGTCGACTTCGACGTCCGTGCGGTCTTCGACAAGTGCGCCGACGTGCTCAGCGGGCCGGCCCACGACAAGGGCGTCGAGCTGCTGGTCGCCTGCCACCCCGACGTGCCCGCCGTGCTCCGCGGGGACCCCGGCCGGCTCGGCCAGGTGCTCGCCAACCTGGGCTCCAACGCCGTGAAGTTCACCTCCGCGGGCGAGGTGGCCATCCGGGCGCACGTGGAGTCGGAGACCCCGGACGAGGTGGTGCTGCTGGTGGAGGTGGCCGACACCGGGATCGGCATCGACCCCGCCCTGCGCCCGAGCCTCTTCGACGCCTTCACGCAGGCCGACCCGTCGACGACTCGTGAGCACGGGGGCACCGGGCTCGGGCTGGCGATCTCCGAGCAGCTGGTCAGCGCGCTCGGCGGCACGATCTCGGTGGAGAGTGAGCTGGGCCACGGCACCACCTTCACCTTCACGGCCCGTCTCGCCCGGGCCAGCGTCAGCTCGGTACGACGGCCGCACGACTCCGACCCCGGCCTGCTCCGCGGCCGCCGGATCCTCGTGGTCGACGACAACGCCACCAACCGGCTGATCCTCGAGGAGCAGCTGACCGCCTGGGGGATGACTCCGATCCTCGTGGGCTCCGCAGACGATGCGATGGCCGAGGTACGCACGGCCACCGCCGGCGGCGAGCCGTTCGAGGTGGCCCTGCTCGACCTGCTCCTCCCCGACGGGGACGGCGTCGCCCTCGCCCGCGCGATCGCGGCCGGCACACCCCACTCCACGCCCCGCCTGCTGCTGCTCTCGTCGGGACACCACGTCGACCTCTCGGCCGCCCGCGCCGCCGGCATCTCCAAGAGCCTGACCAAGCCGGTCCGGCAGTCCGAGCTCTTCGACAGCCTGGTGGAGGCGGTGGCCAGTGGCGCCGTCGAGGGCCGCTACGACACCGACGCACCCGCGGCCGAGCCGCTCGGCCGACGAGTGCTGGTCGTGGAGGACAACCAGGTGAACCAGATGGTCGCGGTCGGCCTGCTCGAGAGTGCGGGCTACGTGCCGGACGTCGTCGGCGACGGCCAGGAGGCCGTGCTGGCGGTCGTTCCGGGGCACGAGTACGTCGCCGTGCTGATGGACTGCCGGATGCCGCGGCTCGACGGCTTCGACGCCACCCGGGCGATCCGCGCCCAGGAGCCCGACGGCCAGCGGGTGCCGATCA
Organism: Nocardioides sp.; assembly: GCA_046590395.1. Lineage (GTDB taxonomy): Bacteria > Actinomycetota > Actinomycetes > Propionibacteriales > Nocardioidaceae > Nocardioides. The sequence continues at coordinate 8,991 of JBKJUE010000099.1, read as the reverse complement.
TCGCCATGACCGCGTCCGCCCTCGAGGGTGAGGAGGAGCGTTGCCGGGCCGCGGGCATGGACGACTTCCTGACCAAACCCGTCGACCCGGTCCGCCTGCTCCGTGTCGTCCGGCACTGGGTGGGCCAGACGGCCGACGTACCGGAGTCGACCACACCGACCTCACCGGTGGCGCCGGCGTGGCCCGAGTCCGGGGTGGTCGACCTGGACCGGATGCGGATGCTCGACGAGATGCGCCGCGACGGCAGCAGCCTCTTCGAGCGGGCCTCGGCCAACTTCGTGCAGCAGGCGCCCGCAGGACTGGCAGGCGTCCGGGCGGCCGTCGCGTCGGGCGACGCGGTCGCGCTGGTCGCCAGTGCCCACCGGCTCAAGGGCAGCGCCACCAACCTGGGGCTGCCCGCGCTCGGCGAGGCCGCCGGCGCCCTGGAGGAGCTGGGCGACACCGGCACGACCGACGACGCGGACGCCCGGCTGACCGTGCTGGTGTCGGCGCTGGACCACGCGCTCACCGCCCTCGAGGAGCTGCGCGCCCGGGGACTGTGACCGGGCATCCCGGCGGGCCGGGAGCGTGGTGGGCACGTCCCCTCGACGAGGCCGGGAAGACCAGCGTTACGTCAGTCGGTGATCGCCAGCAGGGGCCGAACCGCGCGGCGGGCGGTGTGGATGCGGGACTTCACGGTGCCGAGCGGGATGCCCAGGAGGTCCGCGATGTCGGCGTACTCGAGTTCCTGCACGTCGCGCAGCACCAGCGGCTCCACGAGCTCGGGGTGGTCGGAGCCGATGATCTCCAGCGCCTCGAGCAGGTCGAGCCGGCTGCCGGCGATCACGCTGGTCGTGCGCGGGTCGGCGTGGAGCGGCATCTCCTCGGTGGACTGCTCGGCGGCCCGGCGCTTCAGGGTGCGGTAGGTGGAGCGGGCGCTGTTGGACGCGACCGCGTGCAGCCAGGTCGTGAACCGGCTGCGGCCCTCGAACGAGCCGATCTTGGTGGCGACGAGCAGCATGGCGTCCTGGGCCGCCTCCTCGGCGTCCTCGGGGTAGAGCAGCATCCGGCCGCAGATCCGGCGGACACGCGGCTGGATCGCCGCCAGCAGCTCCTCCAGGGCGACCCGGTCACCACCGCCGGCGCGCACGGCCAGGCCGTCGAGGTCGAGCTCGTCGTCGAGCATGGTCGTCCTCCCCGGATCCGATGGCCACCGTGCGGCACAATACCGAGCGTGTCCCTCCCCGAGCGTCTCGGTCGTCTCCAGAGGGTCGACCGGATCGGGGTCGGCGGCTTCGCGACCGTCTGGCTCTACCACGATGCCGAGCTGCGGTCCGACGTCGCGGTGAAGGCGCTCGCCGACAACTGGGCGCAACGACTCGACGTCCGGGAGCGCTTCCTCGAGGAGGCCCGGATCCTGCGGAAGGCCGACTCCGACCACATCGTCCGGGTCTACGACATCGGCGAGGTCGACGGGACGCCGTACTTCGTGATGACGTACGCCGACCGCGGCTCCCTGGCCTCCCGGCTGCGCGAGGGCGAGCCGATGCCGCTCGATGAGGCCGTCGGGCTGGTCTGGCAGGCCGCCGAGGGGTTGGCCGTGCTGCACGCACAGGGGGTCGTGCACCGCGACATCAAGCCGCAGAACCTCCTGCTCCGCAGCGACGGCGCCGGCCGGGACCGGGTGCTGGTGGCCGACCTCGGCGTGGCCAAGGCGATGCTGCACGCGAGCGGGCTGACCCAGGTGGTCGGCACCCCGTCGTACATGGCGCCGGAGCAGGCCGTCGGCATCGGCGTGGACCGCCGCGCCGACGTGCACGCCCTGGGTGCCGTGGCCTACCAGATGGTGACCGGTCACCTGGTCCGCACCGGCAGCATGGGCGAGCTCGCCAACGCCACCCTGCCGCCCGCGCCGTCGACGCTGGCCGACCTGCCTCCCGAGGTCGACGAGGTCCTGCTGCGGGCCCTCGAGCCCGACCCCGACGACCGGTTCCCCGACATCGCCAGCTTCGCTGGCGCGCTGCGCTCGACCGCCCCGGGAGCGGTGTTCCGCTCGGGGTCGATCGAGCCGGGCACGCAGTACCTCCCCGTGGGCTCCCCCACCCTCGACGAGCGCCGGATGTCCGGCGCCGCCTGGGGATTCGTGTGCCTGCTGGCCTTCGCGCTGGCCTTCGGCCTGGCCTACGTCCTGGCCTCACGCTCCTGAACGCAGCGTCGACCTGAGCCCGGGTACTCACCCAGGACAGGTCCTCCGCCCCTGTCCGCAGTACCCGCTCACGGCAGGTAATGGACCCATGAAGCGCTACAGCGACACGACCCGCTGCCCCGACTGCAGCCAGCTCCTGCCTCCGGCCCCCGGCAGCTGCCCCTCCTGCGGGCTCCCGCTGACCGGGCCCCTCGTGGTCGAGCTCGTCACCACCCTCACCCGGGCCGACAGCATCCTCACCCGGCTCCGAGCGTCCGCGGCGGTCAGCGTCCCGGCCGGTGCCGCACTCACCGGCTCCCCCGCGGCCGGGCTCGGCTCCTACCCCGCTCCCCCTCCGCCTGTCGCCCGCGAGCGCCGCGGCCTCAGCGCCGCATCGGTGCCCACGATCCTGCTCGGCCTCGGCGCGCTGTGCCTGCTCGTCGCCGCCGTCACGTTCCTCGCCTTCGCCTGGTCCTGGCTCGGGATCGGCGGCCGGACCGCCGTGCTGGTGACGCTGACCCTCGCTGCAGGTGGCACCGGCGCGTGGCTGTCCCGCCGCGGCCTGCGGATAGCCGCCGAGTCGCTCACCGTCGTGGCCTTCGGCCTGCTCACGCTCGACGTGATCGGCGCCGACAACGCCGGCTGGTTCGGCGACCTCTCCGACTCCTCGCTGGTGGTCATCGTGGGCCTGGCCCTCACGGCCGCCGCGCTGGGCCTGGCCCTGGGGCTCCACCCGTCGCTGGTTGCCCCGCAGCTCGTCGCCGCGGCCGCTCTGACCGTCATCGCCGCCGGCGCCCTCGGGCTCGCGTCGTCCGCCGACGCGGTGGTCGCGCTGGCCGTCGTCGCCCACCTCGCCCTGACCGCCCTCGGTCGGTTCCGGAGCCTGCGGGTGCTGCCCGGCGTCGCGCTGGTCGGCGGCGGCATGTGGTGGATCGTGCTGACCCTGAACGGGTTGGCCCGCGCCGGCGACCACGCGTCGGTCCGCGAGCTGTGGCTCGACCTGAACGCCTGGCCGCTGGTCGTCGCCACGCTCGTGCTGCTCGCCCCCCTCGCCCTGCGTCGTACGCATCCCGGCGTCGCCCGGGCCGGCGCCGCGGGCGCCGCGGTCCTCGCCACCGTCACGATCGCCCTCCCTGCGCTCGATGAGTCGGGCACGTCGATGTCCGTGGCCGTGCTGGTCGCCCTCGTGGTCTGGGCGGCCGCCCTGCTCGCTGTCCCGCGGAGCTGGGCCGTCGTCCCGGCAGCGCCGCTGCTGCTCGCAGCCGTCCCCGCCGCGACCATCGCGCTCGGCATGGCGTTCGCGGGGGCGTTGTCGGCGCTCTCCGTCGGCGAGCCGTTCGGTGCCCGGGTCGGCGTCGAGCTGGACGGTGCCGACACGTTCGCACATCCCGCCCTGCTCGTGCCGCTCGTCATGGCGGCGCTGGCCGCCGCCGTCGCCCTGAGCCGCTGGTCGCACGCCCCTCTCACTGTTGCCCGGGTCCACGCCCCCGCCCACGTTGCGGTCGTGGGCCTCGCGGGGGTCGCCACCCTGGCCCTGTACGCCGTGCCTCTCGCGGTCGTCGTCGCTGGCCTCGCCGTCGTGGCCACCGGGCTCGTCGCCGTGGCCCTGCCCCGCACTACCGTGAGCGGGACGTCGTACGCCGGCGCCGGGCTGGGTCTTGCCCTGGCGGCGACCGGGACGGCACTCCCCAGCGCAGCGCTCACCACCCTGACCCTCGGAGCGGTGGTCGCCGGCGGGGCCGTCGTGGCCCTGCGCGGCCGGTTCTCCTTCGCCCTGGTGGGCGCGGAGTCGCTGCTCCCCGCAGCCGTGGCCGCCCTGATCTGGGCGACCTCCGAGGTCGCCGCGGTCGACCCGGCTCTCCGGGCCGCCCCCGCACTGCTGGTCGTGCTCGGGGCCGCGATCGCGTGGCCGCGGCCGGCGGTCGAGGCCTCCGCGTGGTTCGCCGCCCTCACCGCCGCCTGCGTGGCGGTCCCGGCGGCGGACGACGTACCCACGTGGGTCGCCCTGCACCTGACCCTCGCCGGCGCGCTCGTCACGACCAGCTCGCTGGTGCACCCGTCCCGGCGCCTGCTGGGCTGGGCCGGCGGGCTGCTGCTCGCGTCGGCGACCTGGGTCCGGCTGGCCGACCTCGGCGTCGACGAGCCCGAGGCCTACACCCTGCCGTCGGCTGTCGCGCTGCTCGCGGTGGGGCTCTGGCACCTGTGGCGGAACCCCACCGCGGCCACCCGGGTCGCACTGGGCCCGGGCCTCACACTTTCGACCGTGCCCAGCCTGCTGGTCGTCCTCGTGACGGACCCGGTCTCGCTGCGGGCCGTGCTGCTGGGGCTCGGCTGCCTGGCGATGGTCCTGGCCGGGACCCGGCTGCACTGGAGCGCCCCGGTCGCGGTCGGTGCCACCGTCGGCGGTCTGCTGGTGCTGCGCGAGCTCGCGCCGTACGCCAGCGAGACCCCGCAGTGGGTGCTGATCGGTCTCGCCGGGACGGTGCTGACCCTGGTCGGCGTCACCTGGGAGAGTCGGCTCGCGGACCTGCGCCGGAGCACGGCGTACCTCTCGCGCCTGCGATAGTGACGCGGTGCTCCCCCGCTTCGAGATCGTCGCGCGACGGCGGCCGGTGCACCTCGTGGCGCCGGGTTCGGTGCTGGTCGACGAGACGTCGCCGGGGGACGCTTCGTGGGCCACGCCCCACCCGGCGCCGTACGCCGCCGTGGTCGCCGAGCTGGACGACCCCGCCCACGGCCGGCTCGATTTGGAGCTGACCGGCGGCGACGGCACCCGCTTCGCCGCCTGGTACGACGGAGGACGCGCGGTCGGCCTCGACGTGACTGCCGGCGGGTCCTCCACCTCGCACCGCAGCCGGCGGGCGGGCACGACGTCGGTCCCGGCATCGGGGCTGGCGCTGACCCTGACCGGGACGCACCTGACCCTGCTGACGAGCGGCGAGGGAGAGACGGACGGGTGGACCGTCCGCGCGCGCTACGACCTGCGGGACCGGTTCGGGACCCGGGACGAGAGCTGGCTGGAGACCCTGCGGAGCGGCTGCCGGTGGGCGGGCCCGGGTCCGTCGCCGGTGCGGCGGCTGACGGCGGGCGGCTTCGGGCAGCTCGGTCTCCGCGACGTCCGGCTGGCCAGCCACGCGGACGGCTCCCCGGTCCGGCTGGACGGGCGCTGGCTGCTGACCGCCACCAGCGCCGGGCCCGGGTTCTTCGACACCGCGCACACTTCGGTGTGGGCTCTGGACCCGGCCACGCTCGGGCTCGAGCACCGGGCCGACCTCTACTTCCGCCGGCCGGACCGGGCGGGGGTGTTCGGTGACCACGCCACTCACCTGGTCCGCGACGGGGAGCGGTGGCTGGTGGCCACCAGCACCTGGGCGGACTTCGACCGCCGGCTCAACCCGGTGGTCGGGGTGACCCTGGCGGAAACCACGGTCGACCTGACCAGCGGACGCCACGTGCTCGACACCCGGGTGCTCGCGCTGCCCACGGACGGCGTGCGTTCGGTCGGCGTGTGGGACCCGCACCTGGTCCGCGCCGGCGACGAGTGGCTGGTCGGCTACGTCAGCGCCCCGAGGTTCTTCCGCTTCCACCCGATGGTGGCGTCCGGGCCGACCCTCGACGACCTCGCGGTGCGCGGCGCCGCCACCGACCGGGTCGCCACCGAGGGCACCACGCTGCTCGAGATCGACGGCGCCTGGCGCGTGCTCGCGAGCGACGGACGGGACGGCCGGAAGGGCTGTCGGAGCCGGTTCCCGGTGTTCGACCTCGCGCTCGGTGAGGTCGGCGTGCTCGATGCGCCGTACCCCTCCAACATCCCGTGGCCGACGCTCGTCCGCGACGGCGACGACTGGCTGATGGTGATGTTCGACGGGACCCCCACGGGCGGCCGGCTCGTCGGCTACGGCAGCCACGGCGACGTCGTGTTCGCGCGCGCCACGGGTGGTGGCTGAGAAGTTACCGACGGGTGTCCGTGGCGGTTCCCGCGCCGCTGCGGAACCGGCCTACCCTTGTGACGAGACGGGCACGCGCCACCCCTGCGTTCCCCGACCGCGCGCCACCCACCCCGTGGCCATCACGACAGAGAGTGGGCACCCCATGTCTGGCAAGACCGCCGACGTGTTCGAGCTCGGGCACGAGCACGAGCAGGTCGTCTTCGCGAACGACCCGGCCACAGGCCTGAAGGCGATCATCGCGATCCACTCCACGGCCCTCGGCCCGGCTCTCGGTGGGACCCGCTTCTACCCCTACTCGTCCACCGCCGACGCGGTCCAGGACGTCCTCAACCTCTCGCGTGGCATGTCCTACAAGGCCGCGCTGGCCGGCCTCGACCTCGGCGGCGGCAAGGCCGTCATCATCGGCGACCCCGGCACCCTCAAGTCGGAGGGGCTGCTGCGCGCCTACGGCCGCTTCGTGGAGTCCCTCAACGGCCGCTACTACACGGCGTGCGACGTCGGCACCTACTCCGAGGACATGGACCACATCGCGCGCGAGTGCTCCTACGTCACCGGCCGCACCGTCGCCCACGGTGGCGCGGGCGACAGCTCGGTGCTCACGGCGTACGGCGTGTTCCAGGGCATGCGGGCGGCCGCCGGGTTCGCCTGGGGCACCGACACCCTGGCCGGCCGGGCCGTCGGCGTCGCCGGCGTCGGCAAGGTCGGGCTGCACCTCGTGCGGCACCTGATCGAGGACGGCGCCTCCGTCGTCGTCACCGACGTCTCGGCCACAGCCGTCGAGCGGGTGCGCGACGAGTTCCCGCAGGTGGGCGTCGTGGGCACGGCCGACGAGCTGGTCGCCTCCGAGCTCGACGTCTACGCCCCGTGCGCCCTGGGCAGCGCGCTCACCGACGAGGTCGTCGAGGTGCTCAGCGCCAAGATCGTCTGCGGCGCCGCCAACAACCAGCTCGCCCACCCGGGCGTCGAGAAGATGCTCGAGGAGAAGGGTGTGCTCTACGCGCCCGACTACTGCGTGAACTCCGGCGGCCTGATCCAGGTCGCCGACGAGCTCGAGGGCTTCTCGTTCGACCGCGCGAAGCAGCGCGCCACCGGCATCTACGAGACCACCCGTGGCGTCTTCGAGCTCGCCGCCTCGGACGGTGTACCGCCTGCGGTCGCCGCCGACCGGCTCGCCGAGCGACGGATGCGTGACGTCGGCCGCCTGCGCGGCATCTGGCTCAACCCTCGTTGAGTTGGGCGTGCGCGGCGCACCAGTTGGGCGCGCGCGGCAGCGCTGACGCCGCGCAGGCCCAACTCAAAGGCCGCGCGTGCCCAACTCAACGAGTGGGAGGCGGAGTCAGCTGGTGCGGGGAGGTTCGATGACGTCCGACCACTTCTCGAGGACCTCGGGGTCCACGGGATCGGTCTCACCGTTGTTGCTCTCGCTGTGCAGCTCGTTGGCCAGCGCCCCGAAGTCCGTCTCGTGAGTCCGGTACTTCAGGTCGCGGGCGACCTTCGTCTGCTTGGCTTTCGCTCGGCCGCGCCCCATAGGGTCAGCCCCCTCGCCCACTCGGCCGGGGCCCAGACCGATATCGGCGGGGCGCTCCGGACTTCTCAACAGTTTCTCGTGGCCTTAACGCTACCTGTTGCCTGGCTGTTCCCGCACACCCACACCCAAAACAGTCGACCTGTGGACGCAGTTGCGCCGTGCCGCGGCTACCAGCCGGGGTGCTGGCCGGTCAGCTGGACGCGTCCGCCGTGGTCGGCGTCCCTGCGCACCTCACCCGCCACCCAGGCGTGGACGCCGTGCTCGGCGAGTACGGCGATCGCCGTGTCCACGTCGTCCGGCGGGGTCAGGGCGACCATGCCGACGCCGCAGTTGAGGGTCCGCTCGAGGTCGGCCTGGGGCACGTCCCCCACCTGGCGGACCAGGTCGAAGATCGGCTGGGGGGTCCAGGTACCGCGGTCGAGGGTGGCCGACAGCTCCATCGGCATCACCCGCTCGAGGTTGGTCGCGAGCCCGCCGCCGGTCACGTGCGACATGGCGTGGGTGTCGGTGCGGTCGGCCAGGTCGAGGCAGGCCTTGGCATAGATGCGGGTGGGCTGCAGCAACTCCTCGCCGAGCGCGCGGCCCAACTCGGGGACGTTGCGGTCCAGGGCCCAACCGGCCTTCTGGAGGAGCACATGCCGCACCAGGGAGTAGCCGTTGGAGTGCAGGCCGCTCGCGGCCATCGCGATCACCACGTCGCCCGGGCGGACCCGACCCGGGCCGAGGGGCTTGTCGGCCTCCACCACACCGGTCGTCGCACCGGCCACGTCGTACTCGTCGGGCGCCAGCAGCCCGGGGTGCTCGGCGGTCTCGCCCCCGACCAGGGCACAGCCGGCCTCGACGCAGGCCTCGGCGATGCCCTTGACGATCGCCGCGATCCGCTCGGGGACGACTCTGCCGGTGGCGATGTAGTCGGTCATGAAGAGCGGCTCGGCCCCACACACCACGAGGTCATCGACGACCATGCCGACCAGGTCGAAGCCGATCGTGTCGTGGATGTCCATCGCCTGTGCGATCGCGACCTTGGTCCCGACGCCGTCGGTGGAGGTCGCGAGGAGCGGCCGGTTGTAGCTCTTGAGCACCGACGCGTCGAAGAGTCCGGCGAACCCGCCGATGCCGCCGATCATCTCGGGTCGACGGGCCTTGTCGACCCAGACCTTCATCAGCTCGATGGCCTTGTCCGCGGCCTCGATGGAGACTCCGGCGGCGGCGTAGGCGCCCTCGGGCTGGGCGGTCGCGGACGGCGGCTGGGTCACGGGGGCTCCTGGATCAGGGGTTGTTGAGCAGGGGAAGCGCCTCGCTCGTCAGCGAGACCTCGAGCAGGTGCTTGCCGAGCAGGCTCTCGTCGG
>JBKJUE010000015.1:0-5864 GCA_046590395.1 Nocardioides sp. | reverse complement strand
CCACCTCAAACCCTGGTCGGTGGGCGGCAGGACCGACCTGGCCGACGGGATCCTTCTGTGCGGGTTCCACCATCATCGTGCTCATGACCGGCGTTATGACCAGTCCCGGTTGCCCGGTGGCGACGTCCGCTTCAACCGACGCAGATAGGAGTCAGTAGCGGACCGAGATGGTCTGCTCGGCCGGGTCGATCCGGACATCGCCGCCGCTCGGGATCACGAGATGCGGGTCCGTGTGGCCGAAGTCGACGTCGAGGACGACCGGCACATCGGGGGAGTACTCCGCCATGGCGGCCAGCACGGTCTCGTGGTGCGCGTTGGTGTACTTCGCCCGGAACTCCGGGTCGTCGGGGGTGCCGAACCGCCAGGCCAGCGGGCGAGCCATCAGCAGCGCCGAGAACCTCTGCAGCAGCCCGCGCTCTCCGAGGCACATCAGCACCTCGCCGACGTACTGCGCCGTCGGCAGCTCCTCGCTGGTCTCCAGGTACAGCACGCACCCGTCGTACGCCGCGTCGTCGGCCGCCAGGTAGCGCGCGGCCCGCAGGTTGAAGTCGATGATCTCGAAGCAGCCGCCCCAGAGCCGGCCCTCGACCGCAGAGCTGCCGCCGTGCCACTCCCAGCCGGTGCCCGGGAGCATCGGCGGCTCGGTGGCGAGGAGGGACGGATCGGCCCAGTCGCGACTCATGTCGGTGAAGCTGTCCGCGGGGCGGAGGTCGTACCAGCCGTCCGAGAACAGCGCGGCCCGGAACGACTCCTCGCTGTGCGGGTTGATCGCTCCGCCGCGACCGAGCATCGTCATCACGGTGCCGCCCTGGTAGGACACGATGCCCAGGTTCCAGAGGTAGTTGTGCAGGTTGGTGTTGTCGCTGAGCCCGAAGAAGGGCTTGGGGTTCGCGGCCAGCACGTCCGGGTCGAGGTGTTGGAGGATCTTGATCTGGTCCTCGCCGCCGATGCTGGTCAGGATCGCCGCGATGCCGCCGTCGGCGAACGCCGCCATCACGTCGGCGGCGCGCTCGACCGGCGTGCCCTGGATGCGGGTGGTGGCGTACTCCGCCACCTCCAGCCCGAAGTCCTCACGCAGCCGCCGCAGCCCCAGCTCGAACGGGTGCGGGAAGACCTCAGGCAGCGCGGCGCCGGGCGACAGCACAGCGACGGTGTCTCCGGGACGCGGCTTCTGCGGGTAGCGCATGCCGTCCACGCTAGGGCGACGGAGGCGGCCGCGTCGAAAAGTTTCGCACCGGACCCCTCCTTTCGGCGGGGTCGTCGCGTGTGATGCGGTGAGACCGCTCAACGACCCTGGAGACCCGCATGACCAGCACGCTGCACGAACGTCTGCACCACCTGGCCGACCAGGTGGAGGTGGGTGTCGACCCCTCGGCGGGCCGGGACCTCTGGACGAGGGGTCGGAGGTACCAGCGGGCCCGTCGCACCGGGTCGCTGCTGATCGCCGCAGTCACCGTGCTCCTGGTCGCTGGGATCGGCGCCGTCACCTGGCAGCGGTCGGTCCCTCCGCCGATCCCGGTGCCCGCCGACGCGCCGGCCGGACTCCCGAGCCGGATCCACGAACCCAGCCCGTGGTTGCCCGGCACCGCCGAGGAGGGGCCGCTCGGTCAGCTGATCGCGGTCCTGCCTGCGGAGCGTGGGGGCTGGACGGGTGCCTCGACCGGCGTCGTCGGGATCTCGGCGATGACGGGTGAGTACCGCTTCCTCGACCTGCCCGACCAGTCCGACGACACCGAGGTCGCACTCGCACCCGATGGCCGGCACCTTGCCTACTGGTTGACGGGCGCGACGACGGACACCCCGAACACCAACGGCGACTACCAACGCGTCACCACGGGGGTCGCCATCTACGACACCGTCACGGGAGAAGTGGACCGCCACGGCATCGAGACGGCTCACGGTGTCGATCCCTCGGCGCTGGCTTGGGTGGACGGTGACAGCCTCCTCCTCGACCACCTCCAGTCCGTCGGTGGCGAGGACGACTCAGACATGGACCAGTCCTCCTATCAGGATGACGACGCGCTCTGGTGGGACGTGGGTGATGAACCACGCACGTTCCCTGGGTTCGACCGCCGGCCCGGACAGTTCCTCGGGGCCAGCACGAACGGCCGGTTGGCCTACCTCACCGACGAGGAGGACTTCACCGTCCTCGACGGCGACGGCGGCATGCGCCGTTGGTCGGTCGGAGCGAGCATGGACGGTCAGGGCGGGATAGCGATCGACCCGAGCGGGCGTCGGGTCGCGGGCATCTCGACCTGGGGCGGACGCACTCCCAACCGGGTTGCTACCAGCGTCCTGCCCTCGGGCGGGGAGTCGACGGCCTACGCGAGGCTGCCGAGAAGCGATCAGTCGTTCCGCGTCATCGGGTGGAGCGACGACCAGCATGTGATGGTCGAGCGTCGCGTCGGCAAGGTCCGCGACTGCCTGTGCATGGGTGTCTACGAGATGGACGTGGCCACCGGGGCGTCCGAGGTGGTCGTGGACCTGCCGGAGGGGTACTTCCACAGCGGGCACTGGTCGACCGACCTGCTGGGCAGCCCCGTCGTCGACCGGCCGGCACCGCCGACGCCGCTCGACCCGAGGGTCGCCACGGCCTGGCTGGTGACGACGGTGATCGGCGCCGGAGTGGCACTGGTGCTGTGGAGGCGACGTGTCCGCCCGTGACACCGCGTCGGCCGGCTTCGAGGAGTTCGTGGCCGCCCGGCGTACCGCCCTGCTCCGCTCGGCGTACCTGCTCACCGGTGACCACGACGACGCGGAGGACCTCGTCCAGGTGGCCCTGGTCAAGGCGGTGCCACACTGGCGGAAGATCGCCGACCACCCGGAGCCCTACGTACGACGGATCCTGGCGCGGGAGAGCATCTCGCGATGGCGACAACGCCGCTGGCGCGAGGTGGCGACCGACCAGCTGCCCGAGCGGATCGACCCGACCACGGACCGGGACGACTCCGAGCTGCGGGACGCGCTGGCCAGGCTGGCACCGCGGCAACGGGCCGTCATCGTGCTGCGCTACTACGAGGACCTGACCGAACGACAGACGGCCGACGCGCTCGGCATCTCGATCGGGACGGTGAAGTCGCAGGCGCGCGACGGACTGGCTCGGCTGCGGCTGCTGTTGCCGGACCTCGATAGCGTGACTGCATGATCGTTGCCTTCAGCATCTCCCCGATGTCCTCCGACGAGACCGGCAGCGTGACCGCGGCGGTGTCGGAGGCCGTCCGCGTCGTCCGGGAGTCGGGGCTGCCCCACGAGACGAACGCGATGTTCACCAACCTCGAGGGCGAGTGGGACGAGGTGATGGCGGTGGTCAAGCGGGCCGTCGAGGCCGTCGCCGCGGTGTCGCCGCGCGTCGGGCTGGTGCTCAAGGCCGACATCCGGCCGGGGTACGACGGTCAGCTCACCGCCAAGGTGGAGCGGATCGAGCAGGCGCTGCGCGACTGATGACGGACTCCTCCCCCCCTCCGGAGCCCGGACCGGAGCCGGCGCCCCCACCGGAGTACCTGCCCGCACCTCCGCCCGAGCCCCCGCGGCCGAGCAACCGCCGCCGTCGGCTGGTCGTCCTGCTGGCCGTGCTGGGTGCCCTGGTCCTGGTGGGCGCGGCCCTCGCCGTCCCGGTCGCGGTGGAGCGCTGGCGCGACCTCACGACGCCGACCCTCGACGACGTCCGCATCTACGAGGACCTGCGCAGCGACCACATCAACGACGACGAGAAGGTCGAGTACGACCCGGCTCCTCCGCCGGGCGGCCCGCACGCCGACATCTGGCTCGAGTGCGGCGTGTACGACGAGCCGGTGCGTGACGAGAACGCGGTCCATTCCCTCGAGCACGGCACGGTCTGGATCACCTACGACCCCGAGGAGCTCTCCGCCGACGACGTCTCGGAGCTCGCGGAGCAACTGCCCGGCAAGGGCATCCTGTCGCCGTACCCCGGTCAGGACGCGCGGGTGATAGTGACCGTCTGGGGCCGGCAGCTCGACCTGCGCAGCCCCGGCGACGACCGGCTCGGTCTCTTCCTCGAGGCGTACGGCGACGGGCACACCGCGCCCGAGCCGATGGCGTCCTGCGAGGGCGGCCAGCGGATCACCGACAAGGGCGACGAGACCGGGATGAGCGTCTGATCGGTCGGGCTTGCGAACCCACCGACGCGTGGCACGATCGTCGCGTGGATTCCCAGACGCTCAGCTACCGCACCGGCGACACCGAGCGGGTGCTCGACCTGACGGACGACTGCGCCGAGTTCGTCTCGGGCCGCGGCGACGGGCTCCTGCACGTGTTCGTCCCGCACGCGACCGCCGGCATCGCCATCCTCGAGACCGGTGCCGGCAGCGACGACGACCTGCTGGCGGCGCTCGGCGACCTGCTCCCCGCCGACGACCGCTGGAAGCACCGCCACGGCAGCCCCGGCCACGGGCGTTCGCACGTGATGCCCGCTCTCGTGCCGCCGTACGCGAGCGTCCCGGTGCTCGACGGGCGGCTCGCGCTCGGGACCTGGCAGAGCATCTGCCTGGTCGACCTCAACGTCGACAACCCGGAGCGCGACGTGCGCCTGTCCTTCCTGGACTCGGCATGAGCGACCTCGAGACCCTGCGCACCGAGCTCCGCGCCCGCGCGGACGCCGATGCCGTCCCGCTCATGCTCCCGGCACTCGCCTACACCTCGCCGGAGGTGCTCGCGTGGGAGCTCCGCCACCTGTACGCCGGCACCTGGGCCTGCCTCGGCCGGCTCGACGAGCTGCTGCCCGACGGGACCACCCAGCGCTCGGTGGGGGTGGGCGACGTGGGTGCCCTGCTCACCCGGGCAGGGGGCCGGGTCCGGATGTTCGCCAACACGTGCCGGCACCGTGGTCACGAGCTGCTGCCCCCCGATGCGGCGAACACGAAGCAGTCGATCGTGTGCCCGTACCACGCGTGGTCCTACGACCTGGCCGGCCGCGTCGTCGCGGCCCCGGGCTTCCGTGAGGTCGCCGGCTTCGAGCCGGCCGACCACGGGTTGGTGGAGCTGCCGGTGACCACGTGGAGCGGCTGGGTCTTCGGCCACGGCCGGCTGCCACTCGGTCATCCCGCCCTGGTGCCGTTCGACCGGCACCTGGGTGACCTCGACGACCTCGTCACGGCATACCACCCGGAGACGCTGCGCCTCGCCGACCGGCACACCTACGAGGTGGCGGCCAACTGGAAGGTGGTCGCCGAGAACTACCACGAGTGCTACCACTGCCCGCTCATCCATCCCGAGCTCTGCCAGGTCACGCCACCGACATCCGGCGACAACTACGACCTGCCCGGCGCCTGGGTCGGCGGCCGGATGGACCTGCGCGAGGGGGTGGCGACGATGTCGCTGACGGGGGAGTCCGGCGGCCACCCGATCCCGGGGGTGCCACCGACGGCCGTCGAGTACCTCCACCTGCTGCCCAACCTTCTGGTCTCGGCGCACCCCGACTACGTGATGACCCACCGGCTCCAGCCGCTCGCCCCGGGCCGGACCTGGATCGAGTGCTCCTGGTACCTCCAGCCAGCGCCTGACGGCAGCGTTCCCGACCCGGCGTACGCCGTCGACTTCTGGGACCTCACCAACCGCCAGGACTGGGCCGCGTGCGAGTCCGTGCAGCGCGGGCTGGAGGGCCCGCACTTCCGTCCGGGCCCGTTCGCACCCGACGAGGACGCCGTGGCGCGTCTCGTCGGCCTGGTCTCGCGGGCGTACGCCGAGGGTGGGCTGTCTACGGTGTCCTCAGTGTCAGGGTGATGGCCGCTGCTACCAGCGGCTGGTTGGATCCTGAGCACCTGCTGCTTGGCTCTTACGGTGCGTGTCGCCTTCGGGCTGGCGAGCATGGGTTTTGCCGGCAGCGGGTGTGAAGGACCGGCCGGCGT
>JBKJUE010000104.1:0-7173 GCA_046590395.1 Nocardioides sp. | reverse complement strand
TGCGCGGACGGCCGGGCCAGGCGAGCGGCGATGGCCGCGCCGAGGCCGGCGCCGAGGCAGCCGTAGGGGCCGGGGTCGAGCCAGCCGCCGGGCCGCTTCGGCTCGACGAACTTGCCGGCGAAGCTCACGAAGTCACCGCCGTCGCCGATGACGACCGAGTCCTCGGCCAGCCGGGGAACCAGCTCGCCGTAGATGCGGGCCGGGTGGATCGGGTCGGCCTCGGCACTCAGCAGGGCGGCGTCGCGCTCGGCGGCGGCCTTGACGGTGTCCTGCAGGTCGCTCACCCACGACGACCAGTCGGGGCGGCGGACGACCTGCTCGAGGGCGGTGAGCAGCCCGTCGAAGACCGAGGTCAGGTCGCCGGAGACCGAGGTGGCGAGGTCGGCGTGGGTGGAGACCTGGCCGGGGGAGTCGGCGACGTGGACGACCTGGGCCGGCGTGGCGCCGTCCTTGCCGCCGAAGACGCCGTACCCGAGCCGGAAGTCCAGCGGGGTGCCGACCACGACGACGAGGTCGCTGCCGCCGAGCGCCTGGCCGCGGGCCTTGGTGACCAGCAGCGGGTGCCCGCCGGGCACGAGGCCGCGGCCCATGCCGTTGGTGATGGTCGGGATGCCGGCGGACTCCACGAAGCGGAGGGCGGCCTCCTCGGCGCCGTCGGCCCACACGTCCGTGCCGAGGATCAGCACCGGGCGTGCGGCGGAGGCGAGCAGCTCGGCGATCTCGGTGACGGCGTCGCCGTCGGGCTCGGCCCCGCGGCCGCGGGAGACGGCGGGCGCGGCACCCGACGCGGAGTTGAAGAACTCGTCCATCGGGATGTCGACGAAGACCGGGCCGCGGTGCGACGACCCGGCGGCCGTGAACGCGCTGTCCATGCCGTCGATCACGTCGCCGGCGGTGTGCAGCGTGCGGGCCGCCTTGGCGATGGACGCGACGATCGGCGGTTGGTCGAGCTCCTGCAGGCTGCCGCTGCCCCAGCGGTTGGCGGGCGCGCGCCCGCCGACGACGACCATGGGCGAGCCGGCGAACTGCGCCTGCGCGATCGCGCTGACGCCGTTGGTCACGCCCGGGCCGGCGGTGAGCACGGCGAGACCCGGCACCCGGGTCAGCTTGCCGGTCGCCTCGGCCGCGAAGGCCGCGGTCTGCTCGTGACGGACGTCGAGCAGCCGCATGGGCGGGTCTGCCTTCACCGCGCCGTCGTACATCGGGAAGACGTGGGCGCCGGAGAGGGTGAACATCGTCTCGACGCCGTGGGCTCGGGCCACGGCGACGGCGAGCTCGCCGGAGTGGCCCGCGAGCTGGTCGCCGGTGCCGTGGTCGTCGGTGCTGTCGGAGGTCTGGTCGTCGCTCATGACGGAAGGTTACTCATTGGTACGCACCGGTCGGACGTCATCGGCGGGATGGTCAACGTCGAGATCCATGGCAAGCTCACCGAGCGCACCGTTGCCAAGGGGACGGTGCACGACACGAAGGACGGGTGCGAGGCGCCCGAGGTCGAGTTCAAGGCGACGTACGACGAGTGGGAGCCGCCGGGAGCAGAAGGCTCAGCTGCGCGCCCCGAGGGACCCGGAATTCGTGCTGCGCAGTGCGTCGACGAGCACCAGGAGCAGGTCGGACCGGACGGCTGGCGGCGCCGCGGCCAGCGACAGCTGGAGGTAGAGCGCGCGCAGGAACGCCTGTGCGTTCCCATGGGCCAGGTAGGGGTCGACGCCCTCGGCAGGACGATGCGTGGCGGTGTCGACGACGCGTGCGATCCACGGCTCGATGACCCGCAACGGCACCAGGTTGCGACGCAGGATCGCCATCGTGGCGGCGGCCATCCGGTCCGGCTCGCCGGCGGTGAACACGGAGTCGGTCGTCATCGCCAGCCGGTCCGCCAGCACGTCGAGGAGCACCGTGAGCTCGTTGGTGTAGAGGTGCGGTGAGGACGCCAGGGAGCCGAGGGCGTCGGCTCCGTGGGCCACCGCGTGCGCCCAGCCCTTGCCCGCGACGAAGCCACGCAGGTCGCGCTCGCGGAGGTACCAGGTGGCGACGCGGTCGCCCCAGTCGAGGATCTTGGCGCCGGGCAGGAGCGCGGTGACGTTGTCGCGTGCCAGGCACTCGCCGAGGATGAGCACCGAGAAGCTGCGGCGGAAGACCGAGTCGGTGTCCTTCTCGCCGAGGCGGATGCCGAGACCGGCGGCCATCCCGTCGCCGAGGCCGGAGAGCAGGTCGTCATAGACGCCGCGCTCGGTCCAGGTGGCCAGGGCGGGGTAGGCGGTGCCGTCGCGGACGTCCGGGTCGGTCGAGCCCAGCATCCGGGTCAGCTCAGCGGTCAGGTCGTCCAGTGGCCGGTCGGAAGGGACCTCGAAGTCTTCCTCGACCACGTGCCTCCAGTACGACCCCGACATGGGGCCATCCTGCCAAAGTGCCAGCAGACGGCACCCCCGGGGGTGGGGCCCTACGCTGGCACGCGTGCCGTCCCTGACCGAACTCGTGCGCAGCCACACCGACCTCGACGACGACGACGTCGCGTGGCTCCAGCTTCTGCAGGCGGACTGGCAGATCATCGCCGACCTCTCCTTCGCCGACCTGGTGCTGTGGCTGCCCGACCGCGAGGGCAAGGGCTTCTGGGCGGGGGGGCAGATGCGGCCGACGACCGGACCCACGGCGTACGTCGACGACATCGTCGGCACCTTTATCCCGATGGGGCGGCGCCCGCTCCTCGACGCGGCGTACACGCAGGGCAGGCTGGTCCGCGAGGGCGACCCCGAGTGGCGCGACGACGTCCCGGTGCGGGTGGAGACGATCCCCGTCCGGCGGGCCGGCCGGGTCATCGCGGTGGTGGCCCGGAACACCAACCTCCTGGGTGTCCGGACGCCGAGCCGGCTCGAGCTGTCCTACCTGCAGGCTGCCGCCGACCTGACCCAGATGATCTCGAACGGTCACTTCCCCGCGCCCGGCCAGCGCAGCGACCACGCCGACTCGCCGCGCGTCGGTGACGGGTTCGTCCGCGTCGACGCCGCCGGCCGGGTCATCTACGCCAGCCCGAACGCGCTCTCGGTCTACCGGCGGCTGGGCCTGTCCGGTGACCTGGCCGGCCTCGTGCTGTCCGACGTGACCCGGGAGCTCGTTCCTCCGCGCCGACGCCCGGACGAAGAGACGCTCAGCGCCGTGCTCGGCGGACGGATGCACCGCGACACCGAGCTGGGGAGCCCGGAGGCCGCCCTCATCGTGCGTTCGATCCCGCTCCGGCCCCAGGGTGAGCACATGGGCGCGCTGGTCCTGGTCCGCGACGTCACCGACCTCCGCCGCCGCGACCGGGAGCTGGTGACCAAGGACGCGACCATCCGGGAGATCCACCACCGGGTCAAGAACAACCTCCAGACTGTCGCCGCCCTCCTGCGGCTGCAGGCCCGGCGGATCGACTCGGCGTCCGCGAAGGCGGCCCTCGAGGAGGCCGTCCGCCGCGTCGGCTCGATCGCGATCGTGCACGAGACGCTGAGCCAGGCGGTCGAGGAGCACGTCGCCTTCGACGAGATCGCGGACCGGCTCGGGGGGATGGTGACCGAGGTCAGCGCCGTCGGCGACCGGGTCCGGGTGCGGCGCGAGGGCTCGTTCGGGGTGCTGCCGTCCGAGTCAGCGACCGCCCTGGCGATGGTGCTCACAGAGGTCCTGCAGAACGCCGTCGAGCACGGGTACGACGAGGAGATCGGCGAGGGCGCCATCGTGGTGTCCCCGCAGCGGATCGTCGGCCGCCTCCACGTCACCGTGGACGACGACGGCCGCGGGCTCCCGGAGGGGTTCGACCTGGACGCCTCGACCAGCCTGGGCCTGTCGATCGTGCGCACGCTCGTGGAGTCCGAGCTCGGGGGGCAGCTGGACCTGGGGCCGGTGCCCGGAGGACCCGGGACCCGGGTCGTCGTCGACGTACCGCTCGAGTGAGCGGGTCAGGCGGTGCGCACGCGGGACCGGGCGTTGCGACGCTTCAGCGCGCGGCGCTCGTCCTCGCCGAGACCACCCCAGACTCCGTGGTCCTGCCCAGCCTCCAGCGCCCACGCGAGACACTGCTCGCGCACCTCGCAGCGTCGGCACACCTGCTTGGCCTCCTCGATCTGGAGGATGGCCGGACCGGTGTTGCCGATCGGAAAGAACAGCTCCGGGTCCTCGTCGAGGCAGGCGGAGCGGTGGCGCCAATCCATGGCTGGGAAATCCCTACTTCCTACGCTGGGGTGAGGTGCAGTGTCGAAGATGAAAAGGCTCGCGGGCAGGCAAAAGGCCGCCTTCAACGAGCGCAGCCCCTAGCGTCCCAATCATTTGATCGTGAAACAACCCCCCGGAGTGGTCGCATGCATCACAACTAGTCTGCTCGGGTGATGACGCGCCGCCAGGACAATCCTCCCCCCCTCGTGGTAGCCGCCTCCCTGGTGGCCGTCGAGGGCGGTCTGCTGCTGATGTACGCCCTGCTGGAGATGGGCAGTCTGTCGGCGGACCGGCTCACCATGGGGGTCACCACGGCCGTCTTCTTCGCCGTGTACGGCGCCGGGCTGCTGATCTGTACCTGGCAGCTCACCGGCGGGCACTCCTGGGCCCGCAGCCCGATCGTGCTCGCGCAGCTGATCCAGCTCGGGGTGGCGTGGAGCTTCCGGGGTGGCGACACGACCTGGGTGGCGATCTGCCTGGCGGTCGTCGCCGTCATCGTGCTGGCCGGCGTGCTGCACCCGGCGAGCGTCGACGCCCTCCACGACAGCGGTCGCTAGCGTCGCTCAGTGCTCGTCGAGCGAGCCGCGCAGCTGCTCCAGCGTCCGGTTCAGCAGCCGGGACACGTGCATCTGGGAGACGCCGATCTCGTCGGCGATCTGCGACTGGGTCATGTTCTTGAAGAAGCGCAGGAGCAGGATCTTCTTCTCGCGCGGCTCCAGCTGGTCGAGCAGCGGCTTGAGGGATTCGCGGACCTCGACGTGGGCAAGGCCCGCGTCCTCGGTGCCGAGGGCGTCGAGCATCGTCGCGGCGCCGTCGTCGTGGTCGTCGCTGGCGTCGAGGGAGAGCGTGGAGTAGGCGTTGCTGGACTCGAGGCCCTCGATGATCTCCTCGACGGTGCACCCGATCTGCTCGGAGAGCTCGCGAGGGGTGGGAGAGCGGCCCAGGCTCTGCGTCAGCTCCGCCGACGTGGCGCTGATCTGCATGCGCAGCTCCTGGAGCCGGCGCGGGACCCGGATCGCCCAGCCCTTGTCCCGGAAGTAGCGCTTGACCTCACCGATGATGGTCGGGGTCGCGTACGTCGAGAACTCCACGCCCCGGTCGGAGTCGAAGCGGTCGATCGACTTGATCAGCCCGATCGTGCCGACCTGGACGAGGTCCTCGAAGGGTTCGCCCCGGTTGCGGAAGCGGCGGGCGCAGTGCTCGACCAGGGGCAGGTGAAGGTGGACGAGCGAGTCCCGGGCGGCATCGCGCTCGGGCCCCGAGGCCGACTCGTCGCGGAAGACGACGAAGAGCTCTGCGCTGCGGCGTCGAGTGATCTCGACCCCGGTGGCGGGCGCGTCCTCCGAGTCCCCGACGCCCCGCGTGGTGTCCGGGTCCATGTCAGAGGCCGGCTCCCGAGGGCTCAGGCTCCATCGTGAGGCTCACCGAGAACCGCCCCTCAGCGGTCGCGGCCTCAGCGCTGGTCGCGAGAGTGCTGAGCACCTGCCAGGCGAAGCTGTCGTAGTCCGGGGTGCCCGGCCGCGCAGACGCGACCTCGACCTCCACCGTCAGTGCGCCCGGCGTCATGAAGAACCGGCAGACCAGGTCGGTCTCGGCGTCCGCCTCGGGCAGCACCATCGCGCTGGCCTCGCCGACGGCGATGCGCAGGTCCTCGATGTCGTCGATCGGGAAGTCCAGGCGAGCCGCCAAGCCGGCGGTGGTCGTCCGGAGGACCGAGACGTAGGCGCTGTCGGCGGGCAGTCGCAGCTCGACATCTGCGCGCTGGTGGCCGTTGGCTGGCATAGCGCTGTCCTTTGTGTGGGGCGTGTGTTCTGACGGTAGTCGGGACCGGCCACCGGATGCTGGACCTGGTGGCCGGGCCGCGGCTGAGTGTCGTTGCTGGTTCAGACCCAAAGCTGTGGTGACGGAGAACGGTGACGCCTTCGCTTCGCTCAGGCTTTCTTGAGACGGCGAAAGCCTGGTCGCGCGGCTCCGCCGCTCGCGATCAGGCCTTCTTGGTCTCCCAGAAGATCTCGGCGATCTCGTCGATCTTGGCGAGCAGCTCGTCGGCCTGGGCCGCGTCCATCGAGCCCTTGGTGCCGGTGGCACCGGCGAGCTTGGTGGCCTCGTTGACGAGCGTGTGGAGCTGGGGGTACTTCTCGAAGTGCGGCGGCTTGAAGTAGTCGGTCCACAGCACCCACAGGTGGTGCTTGACCAGCTCGGAGCGCTGCTCCTTGATCAGGACCGCACGCGTGCGGAAGTCGGGGTCGTCGTTGTCCGCCAGCTTGCCGATGATGGCCTTGACCGACTCGGCCTCGATGCGGGCCTGCGCGGGGTCGTACACGCCACACGGCAGATCGCAGTGGGCGGACACGTCGACGGTGGGTGCGAACAGCTTCGCGAACATCCGGAATCCTCTCAACGGGGGAACATGATCTCGGCTGCGACACTACTCCGCGTGACGCGCCGTCCTCGTCCGGGATCCATGTACCCCGTGCACCGTTCCCTAATCGGAATCGCCCGGGTGACAGGGGATTCGATGGAGCCCACCCTGACGGCCGGCGACCGGCTGCTCGTCCGGTACGGCGCGCCCGTGCGGCCCGGCGCCCTGGTGCTGGCCCGCTTCCCCGACGGCACGCTGGTGGTCAAGCGGGCCGACGGTCGTCGTACGACCCGGACGGGCGAGCCGGCTTGGTGGTTGCTCAGCGACGACCCGTCGGTCGGGGTGGACTCGCGCCACCGCGGACCCGTGGCGGACCGGGACGTCGTGGCTGTGGGCCTCGCCCGGATCTGGCCACGCCCCCGGCCGCTCTGAGGGCGGACGGGCGTGGGTGTCCGGATGCTCGGACGGCGCCGGGGACCCGGTCGTGGCTGTGCCAGACTCGGTTGTTCGTCGAAGGCTGTTCGGCCTGGAAAGTCAGAGGGTGATGGTGGCAACTCCGGAGGGTGGCACGGCACATCCGTATGCCGGTGACCCCGTGTTCGACCTGCACGTGGGCGGCAAGATGGAGGTGC